>CADCIQ010000063.1 GCA_902801425.1 uncultured Bacteroidales bacterium
AGACTGATAGTCAACGATATCCTTATGTATCTTCCGGGGCTTGCCCCTCTCTGCATCCCAGTGAACACCACCACGAAAAAGAGGGAAAGAGGATATACAACAATGGTAGAGGATGGATTCGCAGGCGAAAATAACCTGCTGCTTTTCCCGGCTGGATTATGTTCACGAAAGATTGACGGCAAGATTCAGGACTTGGAATGGAAGAAGACATTCATTACAAAGAGCGTCGAATCTCAACGTGACATCGTACCTATCCATTTTGAGGGAAAGAACTCGGACAAATTCTACCGCATAGCAAACATCTGCAAGATGCTCAAGCTAAAAGTGAATGTGGCAATGCTCTATCTCCCTGACGAGATGATCAAGAACAGGCACAACACATTCACCGTGAAAATCGGGAAGCCTATACCTTGGCAGACCTTCGACAAGAGCCGAAAGCCAAAGGAGTGGGCGCAATGGGTTAGAGAACAGGTGTATGAGCTTGGTAAATAGAAAAACGGCCTCTCCCCCCGCCCTCCCCCGTAGGGAGGGAGCCGGAGTGCTTGTGGAGGCTTATAACTAAAGAATAATGATTTGATTAATTTATAATTGAAATCCTTTCGCCTTCCGGCTCCCTCTCTACAGGAGAGGGCGGGGGGAGAGGCCTTTTTATTATGAAGGAAGAAGAAATAATACAGCCAATTCCTAGAGAGTTACTTATCAGCGAACTGACTCCTGAGAAGCAGCTCCGCATGACCAATAAGAGCAATAACCAGATATTCATCGTTACTGCTCACGACTCTCCTAACGTGATGCAGGAGATTGGTCGTCTCAGAGAGATTGCTTTCCGTACTGCCGGTGGCGGTACTGGCAAGAGCGTCGATATTGATGAGTTCGACACTTGCGAGAACTGCTATAAGCAGCTCATCGTGTGGAATCCTGACGATCAGGAAATCATTGGCGGTTACAGATACCTCATGGGTGACCAATGGCAGTATGACGAGAAGGGACAGCCTATCCTCGCCACAAGCCACATGTTCCATTTCTCTGAGAAATTCATCAAGGAATATGCCCCAAAGACTATTGAGCTTGGTCGTTCATGGGTAACGGTAGAATATCAGAGTTCAAAGATGGGCGCAAAAAGTCTCTTTGCCCTCGACAACCTCTGGGATGGTCTTGGCGCACTTACAGTCATCAACCCAAATATGAAATACTATTTTGGCAAAATGACGATGTACCCTAACTACATCCGATTTGGTCGTGACCTTATATTATACTTCCTCAAGAAGCATTTTGACGACAAGGAAGGTCTCATCACTCCTATCAAGCCTCTCGCACTTGATACTCCGGAGAAAGAACTTGCACAGGTATTCTGCGGACGCGATTTCAAGGAGGACTATCGAATACTCAACGGAGGAATCCGTGCCCTTGGCTTCAACATCCCACCATTGGTTAATGCCTACATGAACCTCAGCCCAACGATGAAGCTCTTCGGAACAGCCATCAACTACGGCTTTGGCGATGTAGAGGAGACAGGCATTCTCATTGCCGTTGACGAGATTCTCGAAAGCAAGCGTGTCCGTCACATAGAATCCTTCGTAAAGGAACATCCAGAAGCTATGTGGATTACAAGTGGAGCAAGCAAAGTAGTATATAAGGACAAGACCTGTTAGGTTTTGTCCTTTACCTTTTTCCAATATGCAGCTTATGAAAAACAGGAACATTCATAGGGCATTCTTATTGATGATGATGCTAATATCATCATTGTCAGGATATTCACAGATAGAAATTGACGGAATTTTCTATCATCTTAATAGCGATAAGAAAGAGGCAAAGGTTACTTTCCACAACAAGCCTCCTTACAGAAAATATAGAGGCAACATATCAATTCCTTCAACCGTTAGCCATAACGACACACTATACACAGTCACAGAAATAGGCTATAGGGCTTTCTGCAGTTGTAGTCTCTTGACATCAGTCACCATTCCAAATACGGCAAAGATAATTGGGGAAGACGCATTCTATGAATGTGACAGTCTCAAGACTATCACTATTCCAGAAGGAGTGACAACCATAGGTGAGCACGCATTTGAGATTTGTCGCGACCTGACCTCAGTTACATTTCCCAATACTCTTACAAACATCGGGAAAAGAGCTTTCGATTGTTGCAAAAAACTCACTTCAATTTCTATTCCTGAAGGAGTTACAAGCATCAGCAAAGATGCTTTCGCCAGTTGTTATAATCTTGCTTCCATATATTTGCCAGAAACATTGACTTCCATTGACGAGGGAGCCTTTACAGGGTGTGAAAAACTTAATCTTATTACATTGCCCCAACAACTAACAAAAATTGGCATATTTGCTTTCTACGGTTGCAACCTTAAATCTATCATCTGCAAATCTATTACGCCACCAGAGATTTCTGAGAACACTTTCGATTTTTCTCGCGATGTGAATTTGCGTGTGCCCAAAGGTTGCAAAAAAGCATACGAGCAATCAGAATATTGGAAGAACTTCAAGATTTCGCAGATGTAGAGATCTAAAAAACTAAGCAACAAAGACAAAATTGCTAAACGATAAAAATATCAAGCACATGAAACGGATTATATATTTTTTGCTTTTATCATTTACTTTGTGTAGTTGTAATATCGACTACAAAAAGATTTATGAAGTAGATAATGATTTAGCGGAATTAGACCTTACGAATTATTGGGTGCAATTGACTCTGTTTCACGCTAAAACTATGAAGCAAATCTTGATGTCAAGACAAAAGCAAATGTAACGGTTACTGATTCTGCAATTCTCAATATTATTAGTAATAGCATTAAAAATACGTTTATTCACAGACGAGATACTTAAAAAGCTCTGTTCTTTGTCCTATGCAAACACCATTAAAATACCATTAAGATACCATTATATTACCATAGTTTATGGTATTATTATGGTATTATTATGGAAATATAATGGTATTATAATGGTATTATGAACGGAGGACTATTGGAGGAGCATAGGAGGAAGAACAGACCTAAAGGATAGGGAAATCCCCTTCTCTCAGCACTAAAGGTAAAATGTCTAAAGGCTGAGAGAAGGGGATTTGGTAGGGAACTGCATAGGAATCAAAGTGCAATCACAAAGGAATGGCAATATACGTGAGTTTTACTAAAACACGCAAAACTATTCTGCAACCTTAATGTCATATTTCTGTTTTTCTTTATTCCACACCAACTGTCCTTTTGCGTCCATTCGATTCTTTGTTTTATGAAAATGCCCGTTACTATCCATAAACACATCAAAGAACTCTACAACACACGGAATTGCCTTTGCATCCGAGTGTTTATTGCGCATCGTTTCTTTACTGATTGCAGCAAATTCTACCGTAATTCTCATAGGCGAGAGCGTTCCTTTTATTTCATGGACATATCTGTCCCCTGATTTGACCGCAAGGATATAGTCTATTAGATTTCCCGAATTATCATACGACACCAACCATCCTTCCCTCCAGGGACAACCCTCTTCATCACATGGCGCATTTATGTGTCTTTCAGCAAACACGACATTCATACCATCAGTTTCCCATTTTGATGCTGCTCTCCAGTCGTTTGCTTTTTCCTTTGAACATATAGGAAGTGGGAGAGGAAGAAATTTTTTTACCAGTCCTTCTCTTATCTCTGCAAAATAACGTGGTTTTTCATAAGTCACATTATTTACCAAGTAAAAGTCATTCAAGAACTCTTCAAAATCCACCTCTTGCGCATAAGCTATAGTGTTTGCTAAAACACAAGCTAACAATATCGTATATGTTTTTTTCATACTATCTTATTTTGGAAATAATTTGCTGAAAATCAATCATATTATTCTTCTGCTTGCCTTGGTGTAGGGAATCACGGGCAAGCAATAATTCATAACGACGTGGCAAAGATACAAATTAAATCCGAAAAAATCATAACTTTTAGTGTTTTTTTAACAATAAAGCCTTTCTACTCCATTTCTTCATCAGAAATCGGCATTACACTCAGTTCCCTCGCTCTTTTTCCGATGAACTTCCAGACATACTCCATTAGTTTGGAGAATGCTTGAATTGGAAAAATAATGCAGTATTACCGTAAAAATATACTGATTAGTAAGATTTAGGATTATTTCATAAAGTTTATTTTACGAAAAACATTTTTTTTCGTACCTTTGTGCCGTTCAAATTAAAAATACGCATTATTATGAAAAAAACCTTTATGACAATAGTGCTGGCTGTCACCATGCTGATGGGAGCACAGAGTTTACAGGCTCAGGATGTACTTACACCAGAACAACAGGCTTTGATGGAACAACAGGCTAAAGCAGAGAAACAAGCAGCCGAAGCCGAGAAGAAGGCTCTGGAAGTGCAGAAGAAAGCAGAGAAACAGGCTGCTGAAGCCGAAAAGAAGGCTCTGGACATGCAGAAGAAAGCAGAGAAGGAGGCTGCTGAAGCTGAAAAGAAGGCAATAGCAGCAGAGAAAGAGGCAGCGAAAAAAGCCAAGGCTGCAGCAAAAGCCGAGAAAGAACAAAAGGCTGAAGCAAAAAAGAGGCTGAAGAAGCAGAAGGAGGCTGAGAAACAGAAGAAACTGGCTGACAATGCGAAGAAAGCAGACAAAAAGGCTCGTGACGCACAGGAAAAAGCTCAGAAGCTCATGGAAAAAGCTGCCCAGAATCCAGATGACCTGAAACTTCAGGCAAAGTCTATTAAGGCTCAGATGGCAGCTCAAAAGGCTGCGGAGAAAGCCGAGAAGGCTGCCAAGAAACTGAAATAACAAGAGTTCGACAAAAAAAGCAGGGAAACGGATTTGCCTGATATAAATCGCAGAAATACTACTGCGCCAGCTATCAGATTAATCCGTTTCCTTATTATTTCAACAATCAAAGTATGGGGTTACTTGAAAATCTCCCTCAACACTTCAAGACTCTTGAGTTCCCTGAATCCGGGAATATGAAAGCCATAGAAACGCATCATCATATCTATAATACGGTTTCTGTCAGTATGAGAAAGACGGAAAACGTGCATATTCTCAGGGGTCATTCTCATAAGGTTGATGAAATCACGAGTTTCTGAAGGCTTCAGGAAATCACTATGACAAGGAGCCTCACCAGTAAACTGCCCTGCTCGAAGGTCAAAATAAGAATATTCCGTAAACTCCTCAAGGTTTGGGTAGAAACCGAGGAAACGCGACACCTTAATCATAAACATAAGGTGGAAATTAGCAGGTGCGGAGGCAGAGGTGTCATACCATTTTAGACTATTCTCTATGAAATCATAAAGGAGATAGTCTGTCTGCTCTGCCCTTGTGGAATAGCCAAGGAACTCTGCAAGGAAGAAAGAGACGGAGAGTTTTACGGGATCAAAAGGTATAGTAGAATAAGGTTCCACGATATGAGCCTCCTTGACAACAGGGAGATTATTTGCAGAACGGCGTTCGTAATCCACATCGAGAATATTGAGAATCTGGAAAATCTGACGCTTTATCTTACCTTTTCCAGTCTTTGGCATTCGCCACACGACACTAAGCCTGCCGACCTCTCTGGTCAGCAGGTCAACAATGAGACTTTGATCGCCATATTTCACTGTTCTGAGCACTATACAACGGGTTTTCTCCTGCATAACAGGCACAAAAGTACGAAAATTCAGCAAATTACAAAAGATTTTAGCAAAAAAATTTGGAGAATCGACAAAAAAGACGTACCTTTGCACCCGCAATTAACAAAAACATGGTTAATTGTTTCCGATATGGTCCCTTCGTCTATCGGTTAGGACGAGAGATTTTCATTCTCTAAAGAGGAGTTCGACTCTCCTAGGGACTACAAACCAATCCGTCATCTCGTCGCGCAAGACCCACGACTGGTTTATCAACTTTTCAAACAACAAATTAAAGTTTTAAGCAAAAAAATGGCAAATCACAAGTCATCTGTAAAGAGAATTCGTCAGACAAAGACCAAGACTCTTCACAACAAGTACTACGCAAAGACAATGCGTAACGCAGTTCGCAAGTTCCGTGCAACTACAGACAAGGAAGAGTGCGTAAAGCAGCTTCCAGTTATCCAGAAGATGCTCGACAAGCTCGCAAAGCGTAACATCATCCACAAGAACAAGGCAGCTAACATCAAGTCAAGTCTTGCTAACACAAGATTGTTTCCATAATAATTTAGGGGAGAGGCTGCAGCCCGTCGAGGGTAGCAGCCTCTTATATTTTTGCGTATTTTTTCCACGAAAAACAAACCTATACGTATACGCGCGCGAAATTTCCACGATTTTTTTGGAATTATCCGTTTTTTTTTGTACCTTTGCAAAGAAAATATATTGAAAATTCAAGAAATGGAAGAAATACAAAATCAGGAAAGTAACTACACCGGCAGTAGTATTCAAGTCCTTGAAGGACTTGAGGCTGTGCGCAAGCGTCCGGCGATGTACATCGGAGACATTTCAGAAAAAGGTCTTCACCATCTCGTAAACGAGACTGTCGATAACTCTATCGACGAGGCTATGGCAGGTTTCTGTACCGACATCGAGGTTACTATAAACGAAGATAACTCTATCACCGTACAGGACAACGGTCGTGGTATTCCTGTTGACGAGCACCCAAAGATGCACAAGTCAGCCCTTGAGGTTGTAATGACTGTGCTCCACGCTGGTGGTAAGTTCGACAAAGGTTCATACAAGGTGTCTGGAGGTCTTCATGGTGTAGGTGTAAGCTGTGTAAACGCACTTTCCACTCACATGCTCTCACAGGTTTTCCGCGATGGTAAGATCTATCAGCAGGAATACGAGAAGGGTAAGCCTCTCTATGATGTGAAGATTGTCGGCGAGACAGACAAGCGCGGTACTCGCCAGCAGTTCTGGCCTGATGGAAGCATCTTCACCACCACGACATACAAGTACGACATCATCGCGCGTCGTATGCGTGAGCTCGCATTCCTGAATGCCGGAATAAAGATCATCCTCACGGATATGCGTCCGGAGGCAGATGAGGATGGCAATATCCCAGAGGACTGGAAGCCAAAGACAGAGGTGTTCCATGCTCAGGATGGTCTGAAGGAGTTCGTGCGCTACGTTGACCGTCACCGCACACATCTCTTTGACGACGTGATCTATCTGAAGACAGAGAAGGCTGGAGTTCCAATCGAGGTCGCCATTATGTACAACACCGATTACTCAGAGAACATCCACTCTTACGTAAACAATATCAACACTATCGAGGGTGGTACTCACTTGCAGGGCTTCCGTACGGCTCTTACACGTACGCTGAAAACATACGCAGACAACGATCCTGCTCTCTCAAAGCAGATTGAGAAGGCGAAGATAGAGATTTCGGGTGAGGATTTCCGCGAAGGTATCACAGCCGTTATCTCTGTTAAGGTTGCAGAGCCTCAGTTTGAGGGTCAGACAAAAACAAAGCTCGGAAACTCAGAAGTTGCAGGTGCTGTTCAGCAGGCAGTAGGCGAGGCTCTCTCAAACTATCTTGAGGAGCATCCAAACGAGGCAAAGAAGATATGCGAAAAGGTGATTCTTGCAGCTACCGCACGTATTGCGGCACGTAAGGCCCGTGAGAACGTACAGCGCAAGAACCCAATGACTGGCGGTGGTCTCCCAGGTAAGCTTGCAGACTGCTCTTGCCGTGATCCAAAGCAGACAGAGATATTCCTCGTCGAGGGTGATTCCGCTGGTGGTTCAGCAAAGCAGGGACGCGACCGTAACACACAGGCTATTCTCCCACTCCGTGGTAAGATTCTTAACGTGGAGAAGGTACAATGGCACAAAGTGTTCGAATCTGAGTCTGTAAACATCATCCTTCAGGCTATCGGAGTACGCTTCGGCATTGACGGTTCTGACACAAAGGAAGCTAACATCGAGAAGTTACGCTACGACAAGATCATCATCATGACCGATGCCGACGTCGATGGTTCTCACATCGACACTCTGATTATGACGCTCTTCTTCCGCTTCATGCCACAGGTAATCCAGGAGGGACACCTCTACATCGCTACCCCACCTCTCTACCAATGCTCTTACAAGAACATTAAGGAGTATTGCTACACTGAGGAAGACAGACTTCGTTTCATTGACACTTACTGTCAGGGTAATGCTGACGACACAAAACTGCACACCCAGCGATACAAAGGTCTTGGTGAGATGAACCCAGAGCAGCTCTGGGATACAACTATGAATCCTGAATCACGTCTGCTTAAGCAGGTCACAATACAAAATGCAGCAGAGGCTGATGAAATCTTCTCAATGCTGATGGGCGATGATGTAGAGCCACGTCGCCAGTTCATCGAGGAGAATGCTACATACGCTAATATTGACGCATAAAAATAGATGCATAGCAAGAGGTATATATTGTTCCTGACTATAGTCCTTGTAGTTCTTTCTTCTGCAAGGACTTGGGCAGGAACATACCTTTTCCATCCATCGGCATTCCCACAGGAGCAGGTCTGGTTCCAATGCCCTTTCCAAAGCAATAATGAAAGTTCTGACAGGATATATCTGAGACTTTCAACGACAGGCTACGTACTTCCATACATCAACGGCAGAATAGCTATAAAAGCCTCTATATGGCCTTCAAGACCAATGAACAGGGAAGGGGTAGCAGAGAACGTGATTGACATTACCAGACTCGTTAAAAGCGGAAATAATTTCATCGCCCTGTGGTATGCTCCGATAGTAGGACAAAAGCAAGTGCCTCGCGGCATGGTTTCAGCAGAGATCTATGTTCAGCACAAAAGGAAAACAGAAGTTCTCTGCGACAGCCGATCCAGATGGATGTGCCATCTCGCCCCTGCGTTAACAAAATTCAACGGAGAGGACTTTGATGCCACATATCCATATAACAGCACCTGGAAAACGAAACAAGATTTCGGCATAGACTGGATTCCTGCGATGGTTGTAGAACCAGCGACTAACTACCCAATCATTCCAAACAAAGCATTAAGACCATACAAGACAGTCGTACCAAAAACACAGGTAATAACAGACTCTATCGCAACTTATTATCTTCCAGAAACAGTAAGCGGACAGTTAAGGATAACATTGAGAGGAGTAAGGAAAGGTGATGTTCTTCGTATCAACGGCATGAAATACAAGTGTCGGGGGGGAAATGATGAACAGTTCTTCACACGATTCTCAACGATAACTGCCAATAGAATTGAGATATCGGGAGAGGGCAAGAGAATGCCATCATCCACGAATATAGAACTAATCCAATTAATTGAAAAATAACATTTATGAACAAAATCGAAACCGTAAGCCTCGATCGTCTCAGAGAGAGCCATGAAATTCCAAGTATTGGAGATGATCTCCTATTATTTGAGGAAATCCAGATGCTTCCACAGCTGGATGAACCAAGACGTATGAATTGCATCATCATCGGCGTATGTACCGATGGAGAAGGGGGCTATACTCTCAATGAGAGTAAGTATTCAATCAAATCAGGCGACGCTCTTATCCTGACTGAGGGCCAGATTGTGAACGAAATCTGGATGAGTGACAACGCAAAGGGCTATGCCATGCTCATTTCAAGAGGTTTCATTGATGAGATCTTCAAGGAACTACGAGACATGAGCAGCCTCTTCCTGCTTGCACGTGAGCATCCAATCTTCCCTTTGAACTCAAACGAGCTATCAAAGCTGAAAGAGTACGTTGAGCTTGTCAAAGAGCGACTCACAAGTGAACACTACCGTTTCAAGAAGGAGGTAGTAAGACTTCTCATCATTGCAATGATCTACGACATCGGTACTGCCATTATGCGCGTCATGAGCAAAGAGGGCACCGACGTAACAGTCAACACAAAGGCTAAGAGATGCTTTGTGCAGTTCATTCAGCTCGTTGAGCAGCATTTCAGAACAGAGAGAAGGGTTAGCTGGTATGCAGGTCAGATGGGACTTACTCCTAAGTACCTTTCAGAAATCATCAGTTCTACAAGCAAGCGCACTCCAAACGACTGGATTGACAAGTACGTTACAACAGAAATCCGCAATCAGCTTAGCAATACCAATAAGAAAATCAGCGAGATTGCAGAGGATCTCAACTTCCCAAGCCAGTCATTCCTCGGAAAATATTTCCGCGAGAACGTGGGAATGAGCCCTTCTGAGTACAGAAAGAAGAAGTAGAACACGCTTCATAATAACGAAACATCTCCAATTCGGGAATCAACCTGAATTGGAGATGTTTTGCTTTATACGAAAGGCCTAACACCTATGCCTTATTCATCTTTTCAAACTCCTTGGCACAATCAGAAAGCCAACCATACCATTCCTCACCAAAACGACGGATAAGAGGATCTTTAAGGAATTGCCATAGAGGCAATTTGAGTTCCCTACCCTTTTCACGAGCACATTTGCACACGCTCCATTGATTGTAGTTGAGACCTACAAGACCATTGCTGAGATTTGCCACACGGATAGGATATAGCGCACAACTGATAGGCTTGCACCAGTTAGTTTTTCCAGCCCTGAATGCCTTCTCCGTAGCACAGAGACAACAATTCTTCACCACGCATGGCTTTTCCTTTGTACCAATATCAAGGTCATCATAATAGGTGAATACGCAGTCCTTGCCACCTACTATACTCGTGACAAGATCGCCCTCCTCATCAGTATAGGCAACACCTTGCTTGTCAATAATAGCCTGTGCCTGAGCACTAAGATCTGGCCATACCACTTCAAGAACATTCTCAAGTTCGCCTACCTCTTCGAGAGTTACAGGAGCACCAGCATCACCTTCAACACAACATTCGCCCTTGCATTTCTCAAGGTCGCAACAGAAGTATTCCGTAAAAATATCAGGTGACACGATAACATCACCTATCTGTACCATTGGAAGCATAAAAATCTAATTAAAGGCCCAACACCAGTAGCCCCTCTGCAGTAGCCCCTCACCTGCCCTATGGGCATCCTCTCCCCAAGGGGCGAGGAATAAGTTACATTTTATCGCTTATGAGGGATTTCTTCAAGGAAATTTTACTAACTTCCCCCTCGCCCCTTGGGGAGAGGGTGCCCAGAGGGCGGGTGAGGGGCTACGGGTGAGGGGCTGTTACCAATTAATCTTCTCCTTACCATGCTGCTCAAGGTAGGCATTGCATTGAGAGAAATGATGATTGCCGAACCACCCTCCCCTATTGGCGGAAAGTGGCGATGGATGAACAGACTCAAGAATCAGGTGTTTCTGCTTGTCTATAAGGACTTTCTTGCTTCTTGCATATCCACCCCACAGAATGAACACAACGTGCTCCTGAGTGTCGGAAACAGTCTTTATGACAGCATCCGTGAAAGTTTCCCAGCCATGTTTCTGGTGAGAGCCTGCCATGTGTTCACGAACAGTAAGGGTAGCGTTAAGAAGAAGTACTCCCTGCTCTGCCCATCTGCGCAATGAACCGTTATACATCTTTTGTCCTCTCTGAGCTGCTACCTCAGACAATTCAGGAACACTACCTATATCGTCCTTAACTTCCTTGAAGATATTGACGAGAGACGGAGGCAGAGGTATTCCGTCCTTTACAGAGAAGCAAAGACCTTCTGCCTGTCCTGGCTCATGATATGGATCCTGACCAAGCAGAACAACCTTCACCTTTTCAAGAGGACAAAGCGAAAAGGCATTGAAAATCTCATGTCCGGGAGGATAGCATCTGGCAGTAGCATATTCTGCCTTAACAAACTGAGTGAGTTTGACAAAGTAATCCTTATCAAACTCACTCTGTAATATTTCTTTCCAAGAATCCGCTATTTTAACTTCCATAAGCGACTTTGAAAATGAATAATGAAAAGTGAAAAATGAAAAATACAAGTTACTACATTTTGTAATCTGTATTTTTCATTTATCATTTTTCATTTTATAATTTAGTCAACGATCAGGTTCTCACCAGTCATGTCTGCTGGCTTCTCCAATCCCATAATGTGGAGGATAGAAGGAGCAACGTCAGCCAGACGACCATCCTTAACTGTTGCTGAGTTATTGTCAGTAACGTAGATGAATGGAACTGGGTTGAGAGAGTGTGCTGTGTTAGGAGTACCATCCTCGTTGATAGCGTTATCTGCATTACCGTGGTCAGCAATGATGATAGCCTCATAACCAGTCTCCTTAGCAGCCTCGATAACGTCACGAACACAGTTGTCAACTGCGTGAACTGCCTTTGCAATAGCATTGTAAACGCCTGTGTGACCAACCATGTCACCATTAGCGAAGTTTACAACGATGAAGTCATACTCATTCTTCTTGATGTTAACAACGAGCTTGTCCTTAACCTCGTAAGCAGACATCTCTGGCTTGAGGTCGTATGTAGCAACCTTTGGAGAAGCAACGAGAACACGATCCTCACCCTCGTATGGAGCCTCACGACCACCATTGAAGAAGAATGTTACATGAGCATATTTCTCTGTCTCTGCTGTGTGGAGCTGCTTCTTACCCTGCTGAGAGAGGTACTCGCCGAGAGTATTTGTTACATTCTCCTTAGGGAAGAGGATGCTAACGCCCTTGAAGTTAGCGTCGTATGGAGTCATACAATAGTACTTCAGACCTGGGATAGTCTTCATGCCCTCGATGTTCTCCTGAGTGAGAACCTGTGTAAGCTCCTTAGCGCGGTCGTTACGGAAGTTGATGAAGATAACAACGTCACCCTCCTCGATATTACCGTTTACATTAGCGTTGCTGATAGCCTTGATGAACTCGTCAGTTACGCCCTCGTCATAGCTCTCCTGTATAGCCTTAACCATGTCGGCAGCCTTCTTACCTGTGCCAGAAACGAGAAGATCGTAAGCCTCCTTAACACGCTCCCAACGCTTGTCACGGTCCATTGCATAGAAACGACCGATGATGCTTGCGATAGCAGCATCGTTAGCCTTACAAACCTCTGTAAGCTGCTCGATGAAGCCCTTACCAGAACGTGGGTCAGTATCACGACCGTCCATGAAACAATGAACGAAAGTCTGGTTCTTAAGACCATACTCCTTACCTACTTCGATGAGCTTGAAGAGATGATCAAGTGAAGAGTGAACACCACCATTTGAGGTAAGTCCCATGAGGTGGAGTTTCTTGCCATTCTCCTTAGCGTATGTGTAAGCCTCTACTACCTGAGGATTCTTAGCGATAGAACCGTCCTTACAAGCGCGGTTGATCTTAACGAGGTCCTGATATACGATACGACCTGCACCAATGTTAAGGTGACCTACCTCAGAGTTACCCATCTGACCGTCAGGCAGACCTACATCCTCACCTGAAGCCTGGAGCTGTGATACACTGCTAACTGCCTGGAGGTAATCCAGATAAGGAGTTGGGGTGTTGAAGATAACGTCACCCTTACCATGCTTGCCGATTCCCCATCCATCGAGAATCATCAAAAGAGCTTTCTTTGCCATGATTATTTTCTATATATTTAACTATATTACTGATTACTATTTTTTCGGGGCACAAAATTACTAAAAAATTGTGAGATTAACAAACTTCGCGCCTGTTTTCTTGCACTTACTATGTAAGTGTGCGGAAAATTATAAAGTCGTCTTTGCAATTTTAGGGGAAAATGGCAATACTATTACTATGATAACTCACGTTATTCATGAACAAGATATAGTCCTCATTTAACTTTCGCAATTCTAAACTTCAGGAAGTTGAATTCTCATTAAAAACCACATCCCTGAATCAGGGATGAGGTTTTACAAGAAGCATAGAATAAATCATATTCCCAAATTGGGAATGATGTCAGCTGAAATTTCAGCCCTCATACAGAATCGTTGAAATTCAAGGGGGTGGCATTTTACCACCCCCCCAGCGTATAGGGGTATCGATAGTAACGAGCCCCCTCCCTATTTTAACGTGAGTTCGACGAATTTACCAAACACAAAAGAAAAGATTTTTTCCTGGATTTTTTCAAAAGATTATCTCCTGATTTCTGAAGGAGCTTGCGACTGAAATCTCTTTGAAATTTTCCTCCTGATATTTTATTGTTGATTTTATATTGATTTTTCATTAGATTTTAAAATCCTAAATGAAAATCTTGAAAAAATCTATTCTAAAATATTTGGACGAAGAAATAAATTCATTTCGCTCGTTCCTCGCTCAGAAATCTTGAGAAAATCTGAAATTAAAATCTGGGGTGAAAATCAGAATAATACAAATTCGTCGAACTCACATTATTTTACCTAACAGTTATATGTTAGGTTCATCAACAAGCGGAAAAAAGAGACGGTGTGGGTTGAAACCACAGCGTCAACAAATGAATACGAAACCATCATTTTCAAGATATGTTAGTTTTCCCCAGAAACTGGAGGCTCTGAAAGTATCATATAAAAAATTACCGTCATTAACGTCATTAGTCATTAGTCATTAAGCATTTCCTGTTTTGGGGGAGGGGGGAAACATGCGGAACTCTCTCCGAAAATATTCGCCTAATAATCAGTACTTTACAAGCACAAGAGCTATTTTCTTCAAAACTATCATATAATTTTCCTTGTTTCTTTGCTGTAACAGGAGAAATTGTTGTAACTTTGCACTCGTCAAACCGAAGGACGTGCGCCAGCCTTTGGGCTGACACGCACTTTTGACTTCGTGCGAGGTGCTGCACACGTTGTCAACCAGAAACAATAGCTCCCGCCCCTCCAAAGTAAGTCCGTTGTGATACCGTTATAAGTCCGTTATAAATCCGTTCCAAATCCCATCCCTACAAGCTATGATGCAACCCCACTTAATCAAATTCAATCTCCAACTGTGTATCGACAACCCCCTTGAACGTAAGTCGATGATAAGGTGAAGGTCCCACCTCGCGAATAGCTGCATAATGAGCTTTGGTAGGATACCCCTTGTTTTTCTTCCATTGATAGGCAGGATATTCCGCATCAATCTTATTCATATAGTCATCCCTGTATGTCTTTGCAAGAATTGATGCAGCTGCAATTGCAAGGTATTTTCCATCACCTTTCACTATAGTAGTATGTGGAGTAGCCTCTCCCCCCGCCCTCCCCCATAGGGAGGGAGCCGATTCGCGGACAGAAGGCTCATAATATGGCTTAAACTTATTGCCGTCCACGATTATTGCCTCTGGTCTTACCTTCAACTGGTCAAGAGCCCTATGCATAGCAAGGATAGAGGCATTGAGGATATTAATCTTATCAATTTCAGCCGCTGTGACTATGCCTACAGCCCATGCTACGGCATCACGCTCTATCTGCTCACGAAGGAGATAGCGTTTCTTCTCCGTGAGCTGCTTAGAGTCATTAAGCATTTCATTCTGATAGTTGTCTGGAAGTATTACGGCAGCAGCAAAAACCGAGCCAGCAAGGCATCCTCTGCCCGCTTCATCACATCCTGCCTCTATTTTTCCCTCATAAAAGTGGTTCTTTAGCATATTTTGCACATTTTTTTTTGCAAAGATAACATTTTTTTGGGCAAAGATAACAAATTTTCAAGAAAAAACATTATCTTTGCTCCCAAAATATCAATAAATTTCAGTAATATCTATGAAGAAATACATATTAATACTTGCCCTTATCTCCATATCCCTGATATCATCAGCACAACAGGAGGAATTTAAGCTTGTCACGCTTAAAGCCCCCAACATGGAAATGAAGATCATGAACTATGGAGCACGCATACAGGAACTTAAGTTCAGAAACACCGATGTTGCCCTTGGCTTTGACAGTCTTGAACAATACATAAAGGAAAGGCAGAACTACGGTGCAGTAATAGGTAGGTACATAGGCAGAATCGTCGGTGGCTACCTTAATATAGATGGTAGGGAACACATGCTCCAGATCAGGCATCATGGAGACTGCTCTCATGGTGGCTCGCCAAACTTCTCTGAGCGTTTCTGGGATATCCTCTCTCATAACGATACTACCGTCACCCTACGCTATGTTTCACCTGACGGAGAAAACGGTTTTCCGGGAGAACTAACCCTTGATGTGACATACACCCTGACTCAGACGCAGGATCTTCGCATTGACTATAAGGCGACAACCACAAAGGCTACCGTAGTAAATATCGCCAATCACAATTTCTTCAATCTGACTGGCGACCACTCAGCTAACATTCTTGATGAAGAACTATGGCTTGCTGCAGATAGTTTTGCTGTGTATGATATGAGCAAACGAGTAACGGGCAAACTTGCTTACGTAAAAGACACTCCATTCGACTTCCGCACCCCTCATCTCATTGGCGAGAGGATTGATGCGTCAAACAGCCAACTGTCTATAACCAAAGGCTATGACCATTGCTTCAAACTGAACACCAATGGAGATCTCTCAAAACTTGCAGCCCGTCTTGTGGATAACCATACGGATATTACCGTAGAGGTTTACACCACCGAACCTGCCATTCAGATCTATACGGCAAACGGGCATAACGGTTACATTAAAGGCAAGGGCGGAAAGCCTCATAGTCACAGAAATGCAGTCTGCTTCGAGACTATGCACTTCCCGGATTCCCCCAACAATCCACAATGGCCTTCTACAGTCCTAAGACCTGGAGAAACATTCAGAAGCACCACGATATTCCACTTCAACTAAACAACTCCAACTCAACTCCTATTCCCAATAGGACATGAATTGGAGCAGAATTGGAGTTGCTTCAGAAGTAAAACAATCAAAGAATAAGTTCATAAAGATTGAACTTACCCTTACGCCATACTGCTTCTCCACACTTCTGATATCCTAAGTTCTCGTAGAGTGCGAGGGCGTATGGATTCTCTGTGAAAGCATCAAGACGCACAGCCTTGATGCCATATCCTCTACACTCATTATGTATATGTTGCATGGTATCTCTCGCAATATGCTGATGCTGAAATTCGGGAGCCACACAGAGACGATGTACAACGATATAGTTAATGCCACCTTCCCATGAAGCATTCTGATACTGAGCATCAGACTCCTTATTAAGAGTATAGGCTACACATATTCGAGAATCCTTCAAACCGACATACATCTCTTGTGTATCAATATCCTTACGGATATCATCTGGCATGGGATAGATTTCATCCCATTGCATGATGCCATTAGCATTCATAGTATCAATGGCAGAACGATATATACCGATGATTTCCTGAAAATCATCGATAGTTGCTAATCTATAATTCATAGCTTTAGAGAGTTTCCTCTGCAAACTTCCAGATAATTATTCCTGCCGTTGTAGAGACATTAAGGGAATGCTTTGTGCCAAATTGCGGAATCTCAAGACATCCGTCACACTCATCAATCACCTCTTGATGAACCCCCTTCACCTCATTTCCGAGAACTACGGCAGAAGGCTGATTATCTATGGCATAATTCTGAAGCATAGTAGAACCGTGACATTGCTCAACGGCAAGCAACTTATATCCTCTTGCCTTCAGTTCCCTGATAGCCTCAAGAGCATTAGCAAAATATCTCCACTCTACGCTTTCCTCTGCGCCAAGAGCGGTCTTGTGTATCTCCTGTTGAGCCTTGAGAGTACCATCAGGTGTTGCCGTTATGCCACAAAGGTATATAGCCTCAACACGAAAGGCATCAGCAGTTCTAAAAACGCTTCCCACATTATACAGAGAGCGTACATCATCCAATACCACAACAAGCGGCATCTTCTTTGCCTCATGAAATTCCTCCACGGAGAGGCGGTTCATCTCTATCGTCCTAAGTTTCTCCATTAGAACATCTTACTTACACGTTCTATTCCTGCAACGAGAGTATCAATTTCTTCCTTCGTATTGTAGAGAGCAAAGGATGCACGGACCGTACCTTGAATGCCTAACCTGTGCATCAAAGGCTCTGCACAATGATGCCCTGTGCGAACAGCAATGCCAAGACGGTCAAGGAGAGTTCCCATATCAAGGTGGTGAATATCACCAACAAGGAAACTGATAACTGCATCCTTTTCCGGAGCAGTACCGAAGATTCGCATATTCTCAATAGCTTGCATCTTCTGCATAGCATACTTGGTAAGTTCCTGCTCATGGGCAGTAATATTGTCAATACCAAGGTCGAGCATATAGTCTATGGCACGAGCCAAACCGTGTGTAGCCACATAGTCAGGGGTACCAGCCTCGAACTTGAAAGGAAGGTCTGCGTATGTGGTTTTCTCGAAGGTCACAGTACCTATCATCTCACCGCCGCCTTGATATGGAGGCATTTTCTCAAGCCATTTCTCCTTACCATAGAGCACACCAATACCCGTAGGACCATACATCTTATGTCCGGAGAAAGCGAAGAAATCACAATCCATATCCTGAACATCAATAGCGATATGCGGAGCACTCTGAGCTCCGTCTATAAGTACAGGAATATCACGCTCATGTGCCTTCCTTATGATTTCCTTGACAGGATTAACAGTACCAAGCACATTACTAACATGAGCCACACTCACGAGCTTTGTCTTTTCTGAAAGCAAAGCCTCAAAGGCTTCCATATCAAGCACACCCTCATCGCTCATAGGGATTACACGAAGTACGATACCTTTCTTCAAAGCCTGCAACTGCCAAGGTACGATATTTGAATGGTGCTCCATTGTTGAGATAACCACCTCATCACCTTCTTTCAGGAAACCATCACAGAAGGAACTTGCCACAAGGTTCATTGACTCTGTGGTTCCACGTGTGAAGATTATCTCAGAAGTCTTTCCTGCATTGATGAACTGGCGCACCTTCTCACGGGCAGCCTCATGAAGATCAGTTGCCTGCTGAGAGAGATAGTGTACCCCACGATGCACATTAGCATTTACGTTGAGATACTCCTCACGCATAGCATCGCGCACGCAGAGAGGCTTTTGTGTAGTTGCACCGTTATCCAGATACACAAGAGGCTTACCATAGACCTCACGAGAGAGAATCGGGAAATCTTCCCTTACCTTATTTATATCGTATTTAGCCATTTGTCTAATTTTAGGATGCAAAGATACGAAATAATACTGAGGAAACAAAGCATTTTGGGATGATTAACGCATACAATCCCATAAATATGGTATTTGTCCGAGTCATAACAAACAAATCAATACTCACATTTATACAGAAAAAACAAGGAGGATGTGCATAGGCACATCCTCCACATATTAATTCTTATAATATAGATTACATTTCGTGATCGAGAGAGTCATTGAAATCCTTTGGCTCGTGAGCCTCATGATTCTCATTACGACGCTCTGGACGTGGACGACGCTCACCGCGCTCTGGACGAGGACGACGCTCACCACGCTCTGGACGAGGACGACGCTCACGCTCAACATAATCAGCAGGCTTCTCTACGAGCACACGATGAGAGAGCTTGTACTTGCCAGTCTTAGGGTCAATCTCGAGGAGCTTAACGGTAATCTTGTCACCCTCCTTGATACCTGCCTCTTCTACTGTCTCAAGACGCTTCCAGTCAATCTCTGAGATATGGAGCAGACCATCCTTACCTGGGAGAATCTCAACGAAACATCCGTAAGGCATGATAGAACGAACTGTACCCTCATAAACCTCACCAACCTCTGGGATAGCTACGATACCCTTGATCTTAGAGAGAGCAGCATCGATAGAATCCTTGTTTGGAGCAGAAACCTGTACCTTACCTACGCCATCAACCTCGTCGATAGTGATAGTAGCACCTGTCTCCTCCTGCATCTGCTGGATGATCTTACCACCAGGACCGATAACAGCACCGATGAACTCCTTAGGAATCTCGATCTGAACGATACGTGGAACCTGTGGCTTAAGCTCCTTA
Source organism: uncultured Bacteroidales bacterium (assembly GCA_902801425.1). Taxonomy (GTDB): domain Bacteria; phylum Bacteroidota; class Bacteroidia; order Bacteroidales; family Bacteroidaceae; genus Prevotella. The sequence continues at coordinate 19,648 of CADCIQ010000063.1, forward strand.
CGTGGCTCAGCAATTGTGTTAGTGATACATCCGAGGATGTGCTCACGACCAGCCTTTGCCTGTGCAAGAGCCTTCTCAAGAATCTCGTATGACAGACCGTCACACTTGATATCCATCTGAGTAGCTGTAAGACCGTCCTTTGTACCAGTTGTTTTGAAGTCCATATCGCCAAGGTGATCCTCATCACCGAGGATATCAGAAAGAACTGCATACTTATCCTCACCTGGGTTCTTGATAAGACCCATTGCAATACCTGAAACTGGCTTCTTCATTGGAACACCTGCATCCATAAGAGCGAGGGTACCGGCACATACAGTAGCCATTGAAGAAGAACCGTTTGACTCAAGAATCTGAGATACTACACGTACTGTGTAAGGGAAGTCCTCTGGAATCTGCCCCTTCAGACCACGCCATGCAAGGTGACCGTGACCAATCTCACGACGACCTACGCCGCGCTGAGCCTTAGCCTCACCTGTACAGAATGGAGGGAAGTTATAGTGGAGGAGGAACTTCATGTAGTACTTCTCAAGAGCACCGTCAACCATCTTCTCGTCAAGCTTTGTACCGAGGGTACAAGTTGTGAGAGACTGTGTCTCACCACGAGTGAAGATAGAAGAGCCGTGAGGCATTGGGAGTGGAGAAACCTCACACCAGATAGGACGGATCTCGTCAGTCTTACGACCGTCAAGACGAACCCCCTCGTCAAGGATACAACGACGCATAGCGTCCTTCTCCACATCGTGATAGTATTTGTCAGCGAGAGTATTCTTCTCCTCAAGCTCATCCTCTGTGAGGTCTGTGTGAGCAGCAGCATACTTCTCCTTGAACTCTGTGATGATAGCCTCGAAAGCCTCTGCACGAGCGTGCTTCTCGAGAGCCTGCTTAACAACGTCGTAAGCCTTCTGGTAGCACTCGGTTCTAACCTGCTCCTTCAGCTCATCGTCGTTAACCTCGTGGCAGTACTCACGCTTCTTGTCAGTACCAAGCTCCTTCATAAGCTCGTTCTGGAGCTCACACATAGGCTTGATAGCAGCGTGTGCAGCCTTAAGGGCATTGAGAAGGTCAGCCTCCTGAACCTCCTTCATCTCACCCTCAACCATCATGATGTTGTCAGCAGTAGCACCTACCATAAGGTCCATATCTGCTTCCTTCATCTGTTCGAAAGTAGGGTTGATAACAAACTCGCCATTGATGCGAGCTACACGTACCTCAGAGATTGGGCACTCAAATGGAATATCTGAACATGCCAGTGCACATGAAGCAGCGAAACCTGCAAGTGCATCAGGCTGATCTACGCCGTCAGCAGAGAAGAGGAGAACATTAACATAAACCTCTGCGTGGAAATCGCTTGGGAACAGTGGACGAAGTGCGCGGTCAACAAGACGGCATGTGAGGATTTCCTCATCACTTGCCTTGCCCTCACGCTTTGTGAAGCCACCAGGGAAACGACCTGCAGCAGCGTACTGCTCGCGATACTCAACCTGCAGTGGCATGAAATCTGTTCCAGGAACTGCATCTTTTGCTGCGCAAACAGTAGCGAGGAGAACTGTGTTACCCATCTTCAGGGTACAAGAACCATCAGCCTGCTTTGCGAGCTTACCGGTCTCAATGGTGATCTGACGACCATCAGGAAGAGAGACTGTCTTTGTAATTACGTTCATCGTAATAGAAAAAAATTTTTTATTGTCTTAATTATACATCAAAAGCACGGACATTTTCCGTACTCAAAAATAAATCCGTGCAAATTTACACAAAAAATACGATATAAACAAATTTTCCGCCATTTATTTTCCTTTTTAACGTAATTACCACAAGAACCGTCTTTTTTTGAACACGGAATTCACGAAACTAACTAACGTGAGCTCAACGACTTTATAAACGCACCTCTGGTGCTTTAACTGACAATAATTAACGTGAATTCGACGAAAACATTTCTATACTTCGTATAACATTAATTCGGACATCAATACAACATTAATCTATGACATTAATGAGCCTTACGGCTTAATTCCACATTTTTTTTGTCCTAATTAATGTTTAATCCCGTCTTAATTAATGTTTCAAAGTAAAACAGAAGCGTTTATATTTTTGTCGAACTCACGTTAACTAAACTTCCGTTTCTTTCGTGACTTCCGTGTTCGCAAGAAAAATTAATATTCCTCTTCCTCCTCGTCAAAATACAAGGAAGTTTCTTTTGCATCAAACGAACCTGTGCCTCCCACAGGAATCCGGCTTGTATTACCAAGTAATGGGAGATTCATAGCTTCAACCGTTAGTTTCGGTTTGGTATATTTCTTTCTCATACTTCTGTTTATTTAACAACAAACTTCTTTCCATTCCTTACGTATATTCCCGGCTTAAGGCTATTCTCATTAACCTTTCTTCCGTTCAAATCAAAGATCTGGGTGTTAGGTGACGGGTGTTGGATGTTTGCTATGCCAGTAGTCTCTTCATTCAGAACCTTGATAGTGATAGTCTTCGCAGCATTTTTCACGCTATATTTAGAATAATCACGCGATTCTACCTTCATATACCAGCGGAAAGGCTTAAGGCCATTAGAGCCATCGCTTTGAATCAGCTCACCACCTCCCATACCGTAATAGTTGTTTGCCATCATTGTTTCTGAAGGGATAGGGCTGTAAGTGCCTATAACGGTGTATTTCGCAATAGTGGTAGAGCAATCCACATAACTCTCTTCAGGAGCAGCATATACGGTTGTATTCTTAACGAAGAAAGTCTTCTTGCCCTTAGTCTTAGCCCTGATGA
>CADCIQ010000064.1 GCA_902801425.1 uncultured Bacteroidales bacterium
GAATTACTCTTCATAAGAAAAACGACCACTGATTATCAGTATTTTACGAATACGTGATCAATTCAAATCGTGAATATTAGATTTAACGGGACACTAGTGTATAACTTATATATTGCGTTCACAACTCGGTAAGGAGAAAGTGAGGGAGACTTTGCATTCTTTATGTTCTTTCATTCACATTGCCCCGATTACAGAAAATGAGATAGCCAGAACTTCGTTGTTACGTTTTGCGGAAAATTTATGCAAGTTTTATCTAAAAAATGAGCGATTTTTGTTAAAATGAAGAGAAAATGCGGGGAATATAGCAGAAAATTGTGAAAACATTTGGTCGTTTGACGAAAAAAAGGTACTTTTGCACATAGTACGCTATGGGTGTAACACCCTGATGCGTGCAATACCTATATTATAAACTTACACCCTAATTTATTAACCTACTAAAACTTGGTAATTTTACCTATGAAAAATAGAGTAGATAAGATCGTTGTATTATTATTTGTCGTGACAATGTGCTTCTTGATGTCTATCTCTGCACACGCCGAGACAAGGAATCGTTATTTCTTTACTTCATCTTCCTTGCCTGCAAGGATAGAGCTTGATGGCATGTCTATTACTCCTACGAATGTTTCAGGTGGGGTGACAGCAGATTCCAGGACGATCTTTAACGAAAGTGTTTTTCATTTTGCAAGAGTTCGTTCTGATCAGGACAATGCCACTAAATTTACGATTGAAACTCAGAGCAAGGGCGTATTGCTCGTTTATTATGTGAGGGCGTTTGATTATGATGAGCCTGTCGTGAATGATGGTAATGACTTGGAAATCATAGGTATGGATGGCATCGTGGAGTATTCGGAAACCGTGATAAAACCTAATCGACAAAGCCGTGGAGTGAAATATTATGTTCTTGATGCTGGTAACACATATACTATGTCGGCACCAGGATATACCTGTGGTGTATATGGCTTTGTCTATATGCCTGGTAATGTGGCTGCTTATGATAGCAAGAATTTGGATGATTTGTGCCATATTGGACAATGGTGTGAAGATAGCTATGATAATCTGCCAGTTCTTAAAAATGATAGTTGCTATTGTTGGTGGTATAAGGATGCAGCCTGTACGGAGAGGGTTACAGGTGGAAAAATAAGTGAGCCGACTATTGTCTATCTAAATAAGATAAGGTATATTTGGGATTTTTACCAAAAATTTGGTTGTTATTTTCAAATAAAGGAAGATCCAGTAGAGTATGATGGGTTGATTATAAACGGCTCTACAAATGAGTATCCCGTCGTTAACGATTATTTCGCTCTTGTAATAAATAAACCAGGCTCGAAAAAATATGATAATATTATGTTTACTCCAAGATACGATGGTGATCTGATAGTGAGTTATAAATCTTCTCACCACGATGCTAATGACAGAATATTTGTGATAGGAACAGATGTTGTAGGAGGGGCGGATATCAATGCGTTGAGATCCAACTCATGTGTTGCTGCATGTGAATTTGCCAATGGAGAAAACTTCAAAACCATTCAGGCTAAACTGAAAGCAGGAACAACATATTACTTATATGGAGCTAATGGCGGTATAACCATTAAGACTATTAACTACTTGGCTGGTGCTGCCTCTCCAGATGTTGCCGGAAATAATGTTACTCTCACCACAACCGCCAATATGCAGGGATGGCGTGCTTTCTATGATGCGGAAAACAGCTATACCGTTGATGACAATACGAGTGTGTATATGGTTGTAGGAGCGGAAGGGGATGATGAGGTTAAGCTATGCAATAGGACAGGAAAGAAAGTCCCAAAGGGAAGTCCTGTTATTCTGCATACTGATGCAGAGCAAGAGGATGGTACTTATCTCATAACTATGACAAAGGACGATACGCCATACGTGTATGACGGAAATGATAATATGCTCTGTGCTTCTGAGGCAGGCTCCTCAGTTAATGCATATCGTCTTGGCTATCGTGCAGGAGATAATAACGGTGTGGCGTTCTATCCATGGAGTGCTGATAGTCCAAGTGCTGGTATTGTGTATCTTGATTTAGAGATTAGCAATGCAAAGGTTGGGCTTGGAATGGATGAAGATATGACGGGGATTGTCTCTGTTCGAAAAGATGATAGTGACGACCGTAAGATCTTCAATCTCAAAGGGCAGCGTCTGTCTGCTCCTCAAAAAGGCTTTAATATAATTAACGGTAAAAAAATAATAGTACTATGAAAAAAGAATATGTAAAACCGACTGTAAGATCTCATGAGTTGAGATGCAGTAGAATGATAGCCCAGTCTCTTGATACGAAGTCACTCCATATTATGAGACGAGGGGCTGATTCAGGTAGTAGCTCAAGTTCTGATTCGGATTATGATCCATACGATATGCCTGAATGGGCGGATTGATTATAATAATAAACCCACCACGAAAGTGGTGGGTTTGTTATATCTCTACATCTCTGTTTCTGGTGGGGTATAGGGTGCTACGGTGGTAGCTCCCTGACGGTCTATCACGAGTTGAACGAGAGTGAAATCATCGTAAGACTCATCAGGACTGCCTATGCTTGCCACGAAATAGAGGTGGTTGGCATCGCTCTTGTCGTATGCCATATTGATGAACACGCCACTCTCCCTTGCGTCACGATGCAGAAGACCAGAGAAACTGCTCTTCGTGAATGTCTGTGAGAAGAACTGAGAGCCGTCGGCGCGGGTGATGGTCAGTTCTATGCGGTTGTCATGGAAGAGAGAATCGTGGTTCTCCACATCATCAAGACTTGCATCAGCTGCACGACGAATGGAAAAGTTATATTTGCTCCCAGCCCACGTTGCTGTGCCGGAAGTTGATTTCTTCGCCATGCTCGTAGCCTTGCTCAGTGGCTTATCGATTATTTTCTCAATCATTATGTCATCGTCCTGCTGCTTATTCTTGCAGGACGAAAGTGAACCGGCTATCGCCAGCGCACATGATAGGCTAAGTATAGTATAGATTTTGTTCATTCGTTTGCAAAGATAGCGAATTTATTCGGATATTGTAAGGTGTGGTGTGTTAAATAGTCTAAATTAGTGTAAATTATCAAATCATTCTTTGGCGAAGAGAAAAATAAATTGTATATTTGCCACGATTTTCAATCAAAACATAAAACCTACCTAATTTTATTAAATTATTTTCTTTTTTCTAACTATGAAACGTAATTTTTTTGCGGGGCTATTGTGCCTTGCCATGTTTCTCGTATCAATGTCAGCCACGGCTGGCTCGAGTGCTTACAAATCCTCTGCCTTCGGCTTTGCCGCTGGCACTACTGGCGGTGGTAATGCCTCGCCAACTCTCGTGTCGAGTGCTTCTGCCTTGCAGAACGCTCTGAATTCCTCTAACTCCGCGGTAATCATCATTACCAATAACATTACCGTAACTAACCATATCTCGGTTACTGCGAAGAACAAAACCCTCATGGCTCTGCCTGGCGTGAAGCTGATCAGCAACCAGCAGAACGAATCAAATTCAGGAATCCTTTATTTCAAGAAAGGCTCAAGCAACATCATCCTTAGAAACCTTACCTTCGTTGGTCCTGGTGCATACGACTGCAACGGCTGGGATAACCTCTGCTTTGATGGCGTTACGAAGGCATGGGTGGATCATTGTGACTTTCAGGATGGATGTGATGGTAACTTTGACAACAAAGGACTCACCGACAACATCACTGTGTCGTGGTGTCGTTTCCGCTATCTGAAATCACCCAGGGCAGGCGGTTCGGGCGGTAGTGACGACCATCGTTACTCAAACCTTGTAGGCTCTTCTTCTTCGGATAAGCCAAGCGACGGCAGATATTCCATGACATGGGCTTACTGTTGGTGGGACAATGGATGTGTGGAGAGAATGGTGCGCGGCAGAAATGCAGACCTCCACTTCCTCAACTGCTCTTGGACATCATCGGCAGCACACTACTATGTAGGTCCTCAGAATGTGAGTGCGCAGTTTGACGGTTGCTATTTCGGCACACCTTCAAAGCCTGTTTCTGGCAAGAACTATATCTTCTACCAGAACTATGGTGGTTCAAATAGCTGTCGCTTCAACAACTGTCAGGGCAATTCCTCATATATGCAGAACTCTGGCAATGCCTTCTGGCCTTCATACAGCTTCAACACGCTTTCTGCCTCTACGGCAAAGTCGGAGCTTGCAAGCTATGCCGGAGCAACGCTAAACGTGACAACGAGCGGTAGTGTCTCTGAGAATGGCTCTTCTAATAATAATGGAGGCAACAATAACAACGGTGGTGGTACTTCTACCGTATCTGACTATATCGTGGTTGCTGCCAACAATGCCTCTTCACTCATCAATGCTATCAACACGGCTAACAGCAAGGCTTCAAGCAGCAGTAGAGCATATATCTTCGTGCCAAACGGAACATACGACCTCGGAACGGCATACAACACAAAGGTTTCTAGCTATGTGTCAATCATTGGTCAGAGTCGTGATGGCGTAATCATCAAGAATAGTCCTACAACAGAAGGTCTTGGCACAACCGCTACCCTCTACACCACAGGCAGCAATATCTATATGCAGGATATAACGCTCAGATGTCGTGCTCCTTATAACTACTCTACAAAGGCAGAGCGCGGTGTGGCTTGGTGGGATCACGGAACGAAGAACATAATGAAGAATGTGTGTCTCGACGGAACCCAGGATACCTACTGGAGCAACGGCTCACAGGGAATGCTTGCTTATTTCGAGGGTGGATACATCAAGGGAACAACCGACTTCATCTGCGGTTCAGGCTCTGTGTTCTTCAATAGCGTGAACATCTATTGTCAGAACTCTAACAACAAGACTTCTGGCGACTGCATCACAGCACCTTCTACATACGCTTCAGAGAAGGGATATGTATTCCACTACTGCGGAATCTCAGGTGAGAGTTCACAGAATGGCACATATAACCTCGGACGTCCTTGGCAGAACAGCCCTGCGGCTGCATGGCTCAACACTAAGTTCATGATTATGCCGTCATCAGCAGGTTGGACAAAGATGAGTAGCGGTCTTGTACTCCGTTTCCACGAGTATAATAACACCTATAACGGTACTGCGATAGCAGGACATTCTCTCAGTGCCCTTGGTGGTGCTAATGGTTCAGAGTCGCTCTATCTCTGGAGTTCATCAGGCTATGCCCTTACCGATGTTCTCGGTTCCTGGGGACAGACCGCATACTCTTCATGTGCACAACTTTCTGCTCCAACACCTTCAATCTCAGGCACAAAGCTCTCTTGGTCGGCTGTGAATGGTGCTAAGGCATATCTCATAGAGCGTGGAGGACAGTTTGTTGCTATCACTACATCAACCTCTTATACCGTCAATGCAACAGGCTCTTACACTATCCGTGTGGCTAATGCAATGGGTGGATTCGGCTCTGCTGGAGGTTCTGCAACATATTCTGGAAATTCTGGCAATTCAGGAAATACCAATGCCTCTGATATAGTATGGGATTTCAGCAGATTCACATCTAAGCTAATCCTTACGGGCAGCAACTATGAGTATTACTATGACGGCTTGAAGCTTGTGGGCAATACATCAGAAAACTATACCAACGACTACGTAACGACTGGAGGCTTCCACTGTAACGGCACAAGTTCTTCAAATACCCGTATGATTAGATACACACCTCGCACTAACGGTACGCTGACCGTGTACTTCAAGTCTAATAATGCTTCAGACAACAACCGTACAACGGCAATCGGTACAGGTATAGGCAAGCCGATAGTGTCTGCTACATGTAATGTTGGAAAGATTTCCGCAACCGTTTCACAGGGCGTGATATATTATATGTACTTTGTAAGCGGTGGCCAGACCATTACCAAGGTTGTCTTTACCCCTGCTAATGGTGCTAAGGAAATGAATGCTGAGATTGAGGAGCAGACTACAGGCATAGCATCCGTAGAGAAGGTAAGGAATGCTCCGGAAGCCATTTACGACCTCTACGGCAAGAGATATTCAAGTCTCGATGCCGTGCCAGATGGCAGTCTGTATATCAGAAATGGAAAGAAGTATGTGAAGTAACATAAAGCCCCCGTGCCTTGCAAGAGTGCGGGGGCTTATTATTGGTAGTTAACATCAGTTACTACGACAGAAGAGTTAAGAGTGAATATTTTAAATAGTGTTTTTAACTTGCATAAGTTGTTAATTTGCTCTCAATTGTTAATTCTTAAACTATTATCGCGAAAAAAGTGACGAAATGTTTTGCCATTTCTATTCTTTTCCGTATTTTTGCATCGGATTTTCGTTTTATAGCAGCTTTTTGTAGGAGGTCACATAAGTTATGGAGTATTATCAGCAAATTACGGAATTAGAGATTAACAGTAGGGCGGAGGAAGTCTTTACTGCTATGTCACCACGATGTACCATTGAGGAGATGGACTTGATGCGACGTGCCTATCAGCTTGCACATGATGCTCATGCCAACCAGAAGCGAATGACGGGTGAGCCGTATATCATCCATCCTATTGCTGTGGCAAGAATCGTGGCTGTGGAAATGAAACTCAGCGCGCCTCCTGTATGTGCTGCATTCCTTCATGATGTGGTGGAGGATACCGACTATACCGATGAAGACATGAAGCGATTATTCGGCGACGACGTGGCTTTCCTCGTCAGGGTTGTTACTAAGCAGAAGAAATCGAGCTATGCCATGTCGAAGCAGCTCGACAACTTCAGACAGATGCTTGACTCCATGCACTATGATGTGCGTGCTATCCTCATAAAGCTTGCCGACCGACTGCATAATATGCGCACGCTCAGTAGTATGCGCCCTGCAAAGCAGATGAAAATTGCTGGCGAGACCGACTATTTCTATGCTCCACTCGCCAACCGTCTCGGCTTTTACAATATTAAGATTGAACTGGAGAATCTGTCGTTCAGATACAGATGTCCGCAGGTGTACGAGAATATCGTGCAGCTTATAGAGAAAGAGAAAGAACAGGACAAGATACGTATGGCATCATTCTCAACAAAGATTGATGAGGTGCTGAATGCCAACGGCATACGCTATCGTCGTGAGGTGGCTTACCGTGCGCCATACAGCCTCTATCGTAAGATGAAAAACACGAAGGTCGATTTTGAGCACGTTGAAGGTCGTCATTTCACACGAATTGTTTTCCCGGAGGATGTTTATGTATCTGAAAAGAATATGTGTCTGAACATATATTCATACCTCACTAATTGCTTCCGCGAGAAATCCGGTTCGATGATCAATTACATAGATCAGCCTAAGAGTAACGGCTACCAGAGTTTCCACGTGCATCTGCTTTCTGACTATGGCGTATGGGAAGAGGTGCATATCTCAAGTGAGAGAATGATAGTCAATTCCCGTCTTGGCTGTGTTGCCCGCAGAAGGGATAATGACATCAGCGCATGGATTGACGCTATGCGAAACGTGCTAAGGGATGTTGCTAACAACTCCCACGAGAATCCAGATGGTGACTCGTTCTTTATCGAGTCTGTTAGAAGTCAGTTCTATAACGATGATATCACTTGCTATACACCGCAGGGTAGGGCACTCCGTCTGCCGAAGGGCTCTACGGTGCTCGACTTTGCTTATAATATTCATACTCAGGTGGGTATGCATGCAAAGTATGCCAAGGTGAACGGACACCTTGCATCTATCAAGACAGTACTTCATCGTGGTGACTGTGTAGAGGTGGGAACTGATGAGAGCGTTACACCAAAGGAGGATTGGCGTGGTAGTGCCAAGTCATATAAGGCTCTGAAGAATATCCATCAGTATCTTGACCGATTGCCAAAGCCTCTGTATGATCGTTGTCCTGTATGCCACCCTATACCGGGTGAGGAAGTTATTGGTTTCACCGAGGAAAGCGGAAGAATAAGCGTACACCGAAGGGATTGCGCTGAGGCTATCGCTATGTCTTCAAGATATGGTGACTCTATCGTTGCCGTTGATTTTCAGGCAGAGGAATCCGTTCTCTATCCCGCAAGCATCACCGTTCATGCTGTTGATCGTCAGCATCTTCTCAGCGATCTTATTGATAGCATTTCCAATAAGTTCCGTCTATCTATCAACAGTCTTCACACTGTAACTGAGGATGAAATCGTGACCTGTACCGTGAATTTCTATGTCCACTCATACGATGAACTTCAAACCATTGTAGATACAATCTCAGATATCTCGGACGTGGATGAGGTGAAATATCAGAATGATTAAAGGATAGGGTTCCTTTTTTATCCGTATGTACATACCTCCGTTCAACATATCTTCTGATGCTATTAATATGATAGCAGACATCTCCAGACTTATAGAGCGCTATGCCATACGTATGGAGCAGGAGGATGCTTTGCTCTTGAGAAAAGCCAATCGTATTAAGACTATTCATAGCTCATTGGCTATTGAGGGTAATACTTTGGCTGAAGAACAGGTAAAAGATATTCTGAATGGAAAGACTGTTGTTGCTCCTATAAAGGAAATACAGGAGGTGAAGAATGCAATTGCAACTTATGAACTTTATCCGCAACTTGATCCATACAATGAGGCTGATTTGCTAAAGGCGCATGGAGTGATGATGCAAGCGCTTATGGATAATCCTGGCAGATACCGTACTGGTGGTGTAGGTGTGTTCTCTGAACAAGGATGTGTACATATGGCACCACCAGCAGATCGTGTCCCTACACTTATGGCAGAGTTGTTCGCATGGCTCAAAACCTCTAAAGACCATCTGCTCATTCGTTCATGTGTATTTCATTATGAGTTTGAGTTTATTCATCCTTTTATTGATGGCAATGGGCGTACTGGCAGATTATGGCAATCTCTTATTCTTGGAAAGCTAAATCCTATATTTGAGCATTTGCCTGTGGAGAATATGGTGTACGCCAACCAACAGAAATATTATGAAGCCATAAATGAAAGCAATAAACTTGGGCAATCAGGGCCATTTGTTGATTTCATGCTTGGTGAGATACTCAAGACTCTTGATGCACATCGTGGAGAGCCTATCCGAAAAGTTCCTAATAAAGTTCCTAATAAAGTTCCTAATAAATTATTGGATGCTTTTCCAGAAATCAATACTGTTACATGGGATTTGTATCTCGAACTAATGAAAAATAACAAGCTGACTAATAGGGAGTTGGCGGTTTTGTTTGGTATGAGTGACAGAATGGTTCGTAAGTATATTTCTGTGCTCCGTGAAAAGGGACTTATTACTCGCGTTGGTAGTAATAAGACTGGATATTGGAAAGTGACAAAAGGTTAGGGAACTATAAGATATAGAATGGAGTTGTGTACCATATCTAAGTTCCTATCTGAGTATTTGTGCTTGTTAGCATAGAAAAAGTGCGGTTGCAAAGCCTTGAAAATGCTTTACAACCGCAAAAGTGTGTTATAGAGAATCTTGAAAATTAATCGTAGAATCCTGGTTGCTTGTACTCAATGCCGAGTTCCTTGTCAACAGTAGCCATAACGCCCTGAATCTGGCCCATAGCAAACATACGGCCAAGGAGTGTGTAACCTGCATTGTGACCGTGGTTGGTCTCGTCGAATACGCCTCCTGGCTCATCGGTGAAGGTCATGCCGTGATCAACACGCATTGGGAGACGGCGACCGGAGTTGCACTTGCCTTCTGCCTCTGCCTTCTCGAAGATACGGGTAAGCTCAATGAGATGACCGCGACCGCCGAGGTGGCTTGCCTCTGTGAAGTTACCGTTAGGGAAAATGTGGCAAGAGCGGAGGTGAACGAAGTGTGTGCGGTCAGCAAACTTCTCTGCCATTGCAACACAATCATTGTGCTCACCTGCAGAGAATGAACCTGCACAGAATGTGAGACCGTTGTGCTTGTTTGGAACAGCATCGAGGAACCACTGGATATCCTCCGTGTTGCCTACGATACGTGGGAGTCCGAATACAGGATAAGGAGGATCGTCAGGATGAACGCACATATTGATGTCGTACTCGTCGCATATAGGCATGATAGCCTCGAGCCATGTCTTCATGTTGTCCTGAAGCTTTGCCTTGTCGATGTCCTTATAGAGGTCAAGGAGATCACGGAACTTCTGCACAGGAGCTGAATCGCCCTCGCTGAAGTTGCCTGATACGAAGCCCTGTGTCTTGATGATGATGTTCTCAACCATTGCGTGGTCGAACTCAGGAGTTGCCTTTGCCTTGATAGCATCAGCCTCTGCCACGAGGTCACGTCCCCACTTGTGAACCTTTGAGAACTCAGCCCAGTCGGCACGAGCAGCCTCGCGCTTGAGGATGTAGATATCGAAATATGCAAACTCGCCCCAGTTCATGTAGAGGTTGGTTGCACCATTTGGGTTCTCGTGCTCAAGGTCGGTACGTGCCCAATCGAGTACTGGCATGAAGTTATAGCAGATGCACTTGATACCTTCCTCACCGAGGTTGCGGAGGCTCTGCTTGTAAACCTCAATCTGATGGTCACGGTCAGGACCGCCGTACTTGATTGTCTCTACAACAGGGAGTGACTCTACTACGCTCCACTTCATTCCGTAAGACTCGATGTACTCCTTGAGCTCATGAATCTTCTCGCGTGTCCATACCTCGCCGAGTGGCACGTCATGCAATGCTGTAACGATACCCTCAACGCCTATCTGCTTTAACTGTGCAAGAGTGATCTTATCCTTCTTGCCAAACCATCGCCATGTTCTTTCCATTAAAAAGACCCACCCCCTAACCCCTCCCATAAAGGGAGGGGAGTAGTATGTTTATTCTCCCCATGGGTGGATAGCGGGAGTTTTAATTATATTTTACAAAATAGACCCTTGGTGATAGTAAATAGCTAGAAATACTATTTACTCCCCTCCCTTTATGGGAGGGGCTGGGGGTGGGTCTATCTAACACTTACATACTTATGCAATGTCTTCCTTACTGCGCCATTGCCAGCGTAGAGTTCCTTTACATAGCCCTCAATCTGCTCGCCGAGACCAGCCTCGTAGAGGTCGAGACCGAAGACATCCTTGCGTGTGTAAAGCTTCTTGAGACAAGAGAAATCCTGATCAGCCTTGCCGATTTCGAGAGGTGCAACGATAGCCTGAAGCTCCTCGAGCAATGGGTCGGTAGAAGGCTCGAATGCGTTGCCGTTATCATCAATGCCCTTGAGGTAGCGAGCATAGCCAGCAAGAACGAGTGGGATGAGCTTGAGGTTATCCATGTCAAGACCGCGTGCGATATACTTCTTGATAGTCTCACCGAAACGGATTGGGAGCTTCTGAGATGTATCGGTAGCGATACGCTGTGGAGCGTCAGGCATGAATGGATTAGGAAGACGCTTGTTGATGACAGTACCGATGAACTCGTATGGGTTGAGCACGCCTGGATCTGTAACAACTGGCATAGCCTCGATATATCCTATCTTCTGGATGAATGCGCGGAGGTCATCATCTGCCATTTCTGCAGAGATAAGGTCGTAGCCGAGCATACAGCCGTAGATTGACATTGCTGTGTGGAGTGGGTTAAGACAGGTAGTTACCTTCATTGTCTCAACCTGATCAACGGTCTCGCGTGTGGTGTAGAGAGCACCGCCAAGCTCCAAAGGTGGGCGACCGTTTGTATAGTCATCTTCACAAACGAGATACTGAACTTCCTCAGCATTAACGAATGGAGCGGTGAAAGTCTTCTTCTCGGTAATGATGGTGTTGTTGTCCTCAAAGCCATCCTCTGCAAGCAGAGCCTGTACCTTCTCGTGTGGACGGGGAGTGATCTTGTCGATCATTGACCAAGGATATGAAATCTTCTTGTTGTCGGTAACGTATGCAAGGAACTCCTTTGGAGCGAGACCGTCATTAACCCATTTCTCAGCGTATGCGAGAACGCCAGCCTTTACCTTGTCACCGTTGTGTGAGCAGTTATCGGTTGACTGGAGTGTGAGAGGAAGCTGACCTGCCTTGAAACGCTCAAGGAGCAATGCTGTTAGCTTACCCATAGCGAATACTGGTGTGAGACCACGCTCAAGATCAGCAGGAGCCACGCTATAACCCTTCTCTGTGATGGTGAAAGTAACCATCTGGAGTGAAGGAGCCTTGAAAATCTCAACGAGACGAGCCCAGTCCTCTGCGAACTGGAAATCAGCCTTGAGTGACTCGGTAACTGATGCAATAACCTTCTTCTCGATAGTGCCGCTTGACTGGAGGCTTACGAGGAGAGACAGATTGCCATAAGGACGATATGCCTTGTCAATAATCTCGTAGTCGAAGCTCTCTGCTACGATTACGCCACGATCATACTTGCCTGTGTTAAGAGCGTCATTGAGGATAGCAGCAGGGAAGGCACGGAAGATGTTTCCTGCACCGAAGTGAACCCAAGTTGGCTCATCGTGAGTCTTCTTGGCTACTGCTGCGATATCATACTTAGGAAGCTCGTAACCCTTGCTTTCCCATTCTGCAACATTAGCGTTGCCTGACAGAATTTCTGTAAGTTTCATAAATTAGATTTATGTCCTTTAAGTTTATGTTTCTTTAAACGTGATTAATTTGCGGACAAAAGTACTAATAATTTATGAGATAGCCAAATAAATGAGTTAAAAACAACCCAGAACTAACTCCCTTCCCTCGTTTGGGGGAAGGGAGTTGCTATCTTTTTATCGTTTAGGGTCTTCTATATCTTCAACCTCAACATTATTGGTACTATTATTTTTCTCTTCCTTCTTTGCGGATGTGGTGTCCGCAGGAGCAGTCTGTGGCTTCTTGAACTTATCCGGTAAGTAATATCCCAGATGCGGAGGCTGGTTATATGACACGTTCTGCCATGCAACCGACATACGATATATGTGGTCGTGCATAGGAGTAACCACACGATACTGCGTAGGGAGGTTGGTACTGAACACATTCAGGTGGGCATTTGATGAACCGTTATATAGAACGAGTTCCTCACGCCAGTCACCAAACAGGTCAGCTTGCAAGCATGGTGTAGCCTTTGTTCCGTTACATGAAGAAGAGAATCCCCATTCGTGGAAGTCCTGACCGTTAATCTTTATACGCTCCACATGATCGCCTTGCCATTTTGCCACGTAATACTGATAATAAGGCATAGGATTCTCGCCTGGTCTTCCTTTGTTCACGGAGTTACCGAGCAGTTCGTCATATAGGTCTCCGTCCCAGTATATACGGAAATTGACAGGCACGCTGTTCTTGGTCGTGATAATCTCATTGCCGTGGCAGTCGTGCATTATCTTGTTTGCTGAACTCCAGAACTCAAGGCCGCGATGAAGTGAATCAATGTCGGCTGCAAGTCCACGACCTGTGTCCTTTTCGGCATGTTCACGGTAAATAATCTCACCTGTGCAGGCATCACGATAGCTGATACCGAATGGTTTTACCTCGTGAGGCATATAGTATTCAAGTCCCGGACGGTCTGGGTCTATGTCGCAAAGATGAACTGCATCACCATGTCCGAGCTTAGTGGTGTAGAGCGTAGTACCATCGTTGTTCAGGGCTGCTGAACCGAACATTATCTCATCGCATCCGTCGCCGTCAACATCTCCCACAGCTATGCCATGTGCACCCTGTCCGTAGAGTCCTTCGCCCGGAGTCTCGCTCTTGTGGAACCATTTGTCGATGATGTGCTTGCCGTCAAACTGCACAGCCCATGCGTAAGCCTTGGTGTAGTAGCCACGGAAGAAGACGGCACTTGGAGCCTTGTCGAGACCATCGAGATGTGCCACACAGGCAAGGAAACGGTCGCCACGGTTGCCCTGAAGAGGAGAACGGTCGCCCCAGCCTCTACCGTCGTATTCTGGTTCACCACCAACCGTAAAGGCACGGTTAGGGTTATAGTAAACCGTATGGATAGCATGGCCGTCAAGACCAGAGAAAACCGTAAGGAACTCTGGGCCGTGTAGGATACGTCCATTAGGCATGACATAGGAAATCTTGTTGTCGGTCTTGCGTATGTTCTTGTCTGTTGCCGCCTTACTCACAAACTTTCCCTTACCATCCTTTGAGCCCGGAGCAGTCTTGCAGATAAGCTCTGCCTTACCATCGCCGTCAAGGTCGTAGAAAAGGAATTGGGTATAGTGGGCACCAGCACGAATGTTAGGACCGAGGTCGATGCGCCATAGAGGCTTGCCTGTGAATTGGCTCGTGTTTCCGTAGTGGAGCTTATAGCAATCGAGATACACATTACCTGTGTGTCCGTCCTGCGAGTTGTCGTGTGAGTTTGAAGGATCCCATTTCAAAAGTAGCTCGTACTCACCATCACCGTTGATGTCAGCCACGGCACAATCGTTTGGTGTATAGGTATATTCCTTACCGTTAGGGGCGGTTCCGTCGGCAGGCTTGTCAAGTGGAATTGATATGTAAGGCTTATCCCATACCTTGAGGGGCTTGCTCGTGGTCTTCGTGCCGTTGAAATAAGAGACGAGGGTATAATGGCTTGTGCTTTTGCCGAGAGTATCGGTTACGCAAGTAGTTGTCCTAATGTTAGATGCAATGATCGTACCATCTCTGTACAGGTCGAAATAGATATCTTCGGGATCGGTTGCAAGGTATCGCCAAGAGATGAAGTTTCCCTTCTCGCAAGGTATTGCAACCGCACCTCGCGAGAGATTCTCTATATATTTCTGACTGTATGTAGAAACAGATAGTAGGAGAGCTATGAGTGTTGTCAGTAGCTTGATCATACGTGTTGTATGGATATAGCTTTAGGGTTAATGGGCAGCGGAGATGCCGCCTTTTTTTACTCTTTTTGTTTTGTTGGGTGTGAGAACACGAATCGTGCACCATTGTGATATTCGGTGTCGAGCCATATACGTCCACCAAGGTTTTCTATTATGCTGCGTGTTATTGAGAGTCCGAGACCAGTTCCTGGCTTGAAGGAATCAATCTGCTTGAATCTCTGGAACACATAGTCGGCTTTGTCGGCAGGTATGCCGCAGCCTGTATCGGTAACGCTGATGCGTATCTCGTCAGGTACTGGTGAAAATTCAATAGCCACGGTAATAGTGCCGTGATCCGTGAATTTCTTTGCATTCGACAACAGGTTGTTGAACACTTGCTGAAGTCTGAGTATGTCCGTCTGGACTGGTACGGGATGATTGGGAAGCTTTGTCTCGATGCTAACTCCCGGGGTGAGGTTAGTGCGGGCTGATTCCGCAGCAGTCCTGCATATCTCAACCATATCGGTATCAACGATGTTGAATACCAGGCTCTTAGCGTCCATCTTCGAAATCTGGAGAATATCGTTCACCAGATTCAGGAGCGTGTCGCTGTTCATTTTAATATACCCACCATATTCCGTCTTCTCTTCCGTCGTGAGCGGAATGTCGGGTTCGGTGAGCAGTTGTGAGAATCCTACGATAGCATTCAGAGGAGTGCGTATCTCGTGGCTCATATTGGCGATGAACGCTGATTTCATTGCGTTTGCCTTTTCTGCCTTGTCACGCGCAATCTCAAGTTCGTTACCACGCTGTATGAGGCTCTTCTCCAGTTTCTTGCTCAGTATGAGGTAGTGGAGCGATACCGTGAGTGCCATGATGAGGAGGACGATGATCGTTGCGGTGATGATGATCTGAGTCGTGTAGGTCTCAAATATACTTTCTGGCTTGTTCACCAGAACATATTCCTCTGGCAGCTTCTCCTCAGGGATCTTGAACTCCTTCAGCTTCTCATAGTCGAACTTGTATATGTTGCTCAGCATGTGAAGACCGGGAGGAAGTCCTGTCTGTTCGTATTTAATCACATCGTCGGCAAGCTTTGCACCAACATTCTGATAGTCTGGGATATATCCACCTATTGCCCAGTCGCCGAGACCGGTACTAGAGAGCGATATTGCTGGAATTGCCTTGTTGCTCTTACCCAAAGACACGGTCGTATTGTTGAGCGTCAGAGTCTCTGAGTTATCCATTCTCCATGTTCCGACTAGTATAGCCTTATTTCCCTTTAAGTCATGAATGGCATTATTTACCTCTTGGAATGTCATTTCACGGCCGTCAATCCACTCTATCTTGTAGTGGGGGTGGTTCTTCATCGTGTGCTTGAAGTGAGCTCTCAGAGTTATGCCTCCTATAGTGTTGTCGGAAAGGAAAACTATTGAGTCTCTTTTAGGGTAGAGATCGTGTAAGAGTTCGAGGTTTACCGAGACATCCAGCTTATAAACATATCCTCCAATGATTTTGTAGTCCTTGAAGTCCTTGTTTAGGTAGTAAGGTCTCGGATCCCATGTCTTTATGTCGATATTTCTGTCATTAGGCAGTCTGACTATGTTGTTGCTTCTGATACCCACTACAACAGGGGTAGCCCTGATTTCCTTAATGGTTGTGGAGAAGAAGGCAGTAGAAGCCTCATTTCCCAGAAGCACTATCATGGATGGCTTTTGCCCGTCTGCATAGTACTTGCTCAGAAGTTTCCATAGATTCTCTTTCCATTCTGTGGCTTCTGCAAGTATTCCGCAGTTCATGTTCTCAATCCTTATGTTGTCTCCATCTCCTCC
>CADCIQ010000065.1 GCA_902801425.1 uncultured Bacteroidales bacterium
ATACTTTTTAAACATAAAAATTTATGATTAATTTATGATAAATTCATGGAAATTCATGTAGCCAAGCGCAGCGTTTATTTTCGTCGAACTCACGTTAATGTAGGTTCGCAGAGCAAAAACATATAATATCCCATTAATACCGCATTAATTTTCTGTAAAGTACAAGCATCGGAGATGCATCCATGAAATTCGTCGAACTGACGTTTATTAGGCTCTATAACATACTCTGAAACTTGAATTATCCAATTCCCAAACAACTCACATCTCTCCCCATAAGTCTTATGCTACTCTTATGTTACTCTTATGCTACTCTTATTTTTCTCCCATTCATAGGAAAGACCCAGAAACCATCTATTTAACCTCAGTTCGACGAATTCAAGGCAAACGCATCTCCGATGCTGAACTGACAATAATTACCAATCTTACCAATCTTTTACCAATAAAAAACTGGGCTTGCGCCCTGATGCGGAAAGTAAATTATAAGTAAATTAAGCCAGTAAATTAATTTACTGATATAATTTATTGCTAATTTCTTTGCAAAGCTCAGGCGCTATGCGGAGTCCTTTCCCAATAATATATTCGCGTAAGCGAGCCTTTCTCTTGGTAAAAGATTGAAAAGATTGGTAATTATTGTCAGTTAAAAACAGCTTGCTGTTTGCCATATAGGAATTCGTCGAACTCACGTTATTTACTTTCAGCAAACAAGAAAAATGGTTTTCTTTGCCTACTTTCAAGATAGAACTCCAATCTCATCTCCCTCCAGAGATTGCACTTCTATCTTGAAAGTAGGCATTAAACACACAGTTCCTATACATAACACTTTTCAACGTAAACCTCTTTTTCCTACTTTTCTCCCTTTTTTTTCGCTTTTCTATATTTTTTTCCGTCTTTCATGCTTTTCTTTCCGTTTTTTTATGTATTTTTGCAAAAGAATATTAAATAATTAACTATAATTTAACTAACTATCATCCTTTCGCGCTCCGGCATCCTCTCTACGGGAGAGGGCGGGGGGAGAGGCCACTATTATGAAAAAACAACTGCTAACCGTGGCTATGGCATTGAGCATCATCCCTGCCACAGCACAGGAGAAAGTTTCGTTTCTCTTCACATATTTTACTGGTAACGCTCCTGAACAGGAACAGATTTGCTATGCCCTGAGCGATGACGGCTATAACTATACGCTGCTTAATCAGGGATTGCCAGTCATCAAATCTGACTCCATTGCCCTCACGCAATGTGTTCGTGACCCGCATATACTCCGTGGTGAGGACGGCAAAACGTTCTACATGGTGGTGACGGATATGAAGTCGAACCTCGGATGGGCAAGCAACCGTGGCATCGTGCTGATGAAATCTACAGACCTTATCCATTGGACGCACTCCGCCATCAACTTCCCTACGAAGTATCCGAAGCTGTGGAAGAACGTGACGCGCGTGTGGGCTCCTGAGACTATCTACGACCATAAGACGGGTAAGTACATGGTGTTCTACTCGCTGCTGACGAATGACGGCAAGTGCAACTACGACAAGATTTTCTACTCTTACGTGAACAAGGACTTTACCGACCTTGAGGGCGAGCCTGTGTATATGTTCGATAGCGGTTCGGCTACCATAGACGGCGACATAGTGTATAACGATGCCGATCAGCTCTACCACCTCTTCTATAAGAGTGAGGCTCACGGCGGTATCTTCCAGGCAACGGCAAAGCAACTGACCGCAGAGCCAGGCAAGCCGAATGGCTCTCAATGGACGAAGATTGACGGTCATGTAGAGGTGTGCAAGAAGGCCGTGGAGGGCGTTGGCGTATGCAAGAGCCTTGACGGAAAGTCATGGGTGGTGATGTACGACTGCTATGGCGCAGGTCACTATCAGTTCTGTAAGTCTGCCGACCTGAAGACCTTCGAATGGGTGGCTGATACCAAGACTCACGGACAGTTCACTCCTCGCCACGGAACCATCATGCCTATCACACAGGAGGAGAAAGACCGCCTTATTGCCAAGTGGGGAGCAGGGAAGAACCCTATCCTACCCGACTTCCACGCAGATCCGGAGGTGCTTTACTCTAACCTGACGAAGAAATACTACATCTACTCTACCACCGACGGCACTCCCGGCTGGGGTGGCTATGATTTCAACGTGTTCTCATGCGAGGCTGATCCGAAGAATCCGGGTAAGGCACTCTGCGATCCTGCATCATGGAAGGACGAGGGTAAGATGCTGAACGTGAAGGGAGATCAGGTGACTTGGGCTAACGGAAACGCTTGGGCACCATGTATCATAGAGCGTAAGCAGAAGGATGGATACAAGTATTATTTCTATTTCTCGGCTCATAACCCAAAGAGCAACCGCAAGGAGATTGGTTGCGCGGTAAGCGACAGCCCAACCGGACCTTTCGTTGACTGCGGACATCCAGTAATCACAGATGCCGACCGTCCTGCAGATGCTAATGGCGGACAGGCTATTGACGTGGATGTGTTCTACGACCAAGCCACGAAGAAATACTACCTCTACTGGGGTAACGGTTTCATGGCAGGTGCAGAGCTTAACGACGACATGACGAGCATAAAGCAGGAGACGAAGGTGAACCTCACTCCGCAGGGCGGTACGCTGAAGGATTACGCCTATCGTGAGGGTGCATACGTATTCAAGCGCAAGGGCACATACTATTTCCTCTGGTCAGTAGATGACACAGGTGCGGACAACTATCACGTTGCCTACGGCACGTCGAAGTCGCCTCTCGGTCCTATCACCGTGGCAGAGGAGCCTATCGTGATACAGCAAGATCCATCGCAGGAGATTTACGGCACGGCGCATAACTCCGTGCTTCAGATTCCGGGCAAGGATGAGTGGTACATCGTATATCATCGCATCAACCCTAACTTCCGCGAGCGTCAGCTTTCACCAGGCACACATCGACAGGTGTGCATAGATAGGATGACGTTTGATAAGAAGGGAAGGATAGTAGAAATCAGACCTACCCCCTAACCCCTCCCATAAAGGGAGGGGAGTAGTTAGTAACGAACCCTAAAACAAATATAAACGCGAAGACGCAAAGACACAGAGTTATTTTATAAAACTTCGCGTCTCTGCGACTTTGCGTTTTAATAAAGAAAAAAAATTATGAGTAATAAACTATCAAATAATAACATCTCTCCCAAAAGCGGAAAGAGGTATCTACTCCCCTCCCTTTATGGGAGGGGTTGGGGGGTGGGTCTTTTGCTCTTATCTCTTTTCACAATGTCTCAGGCAGAAGGCCACAATTCCGTGATTACCATCCCACAAGTAACGCAGAGCGTCACCCTGACCGATAACGTGGACTATGTAATCACGGATGCGACTCCGTTCACTACAACGGGTAGCGTGAACATACAGAACACAGACCATGCGGTAGTAATCATAAAGAGCATAAAGCCGAGTAAGGTGATTTCTTCGTGGCTGAAGACTCACGTTTTCATCAACGGAGAACAGGCGGCCGACGGCACTAACTGTCAGGTAAAAATGTATGCAAGCGGTGCTATAATATTGCCTTACGCAAAGAACATAAAACCGCTCACGGTATATTCAGAGCAGAACTTCGGTGGCGAGTCGTGCAATGACTTCGGACTTGAGAACAGCGACGGATATATGAACACGCTGACGGATGCGAAGCTCAACAATAAGATTCGCTCTTTTAAGCTGAAGCGCGGATATATGGTTACGTTCTCCACCCGAAAGGAAGGACGCGGATATAGCCGTTGCTTCATTGCCGACAAGGAAGACCTCGAAATAAGCACCCTGCCAGCCATTCTCGATAAGACGATAAGCTCTTACCGCGTATTCGTGTGGCAGAATGCGAAGAAGGCTGGTCTGGCAAGCGATACTCGTAAGGAGGCTAACGCAGCCGTGAACTCTTCTTGGTGCTACACATGGGGAGTGGGCGAGAATATGCTCCCAGACTTTGAGTGTGTGCCTAACCATATCAAGGAAGACTGGCCTACATCGAGGGAATGTGGTCGTGTGACATACTCTTGTCACATGAAAACAAACAACGAGCCGGGCAACTCTGCCGACGATACTCCGCAGGATGTGGCTACCGTGCTTGCCAACTGGGAGAACCTGATGCGCACGGGTATGCGCCTATGCTCTGAGTCTTCGCACGACGGAAGCATGGGGCATCTGAAGGCATTCATCGACTCTATCGACGCACGCGGATGGCGATGCGACCTTCTCGACCTGCATTGCTACTGGCCTACAGATAAGTTCAATAACCTCAACTGGTACAGCAGCTATTACGGCAACGGACGTCCTATCTGGATTTCAGAATGGGTTTGGGGTGCAAGCTGGAGTAATAACGGTGCGTTTGCCGTGAGCAACCGCGATGACTACAAGGGCAACTGGCAGAACAACTATAACGGCACGAAGCCTATTCTCGAAGTGCTCAACGCAAACTCAAAGGTGGAGCGTTACGCTTTCTGGAACTCTGAGGCTAACTGCTCTAAGATATACCTCGACGGTCAGCTTTCCACCCTCGGAGAATACTATGCAACAATGGGCGATGACCTCGGCTACAACCCCGCCAACGAATATATACCAAAGAACCCTCCGATGAAGGCGCCACTCAATCTGAAGGCCTCTTTCGACAAAAAGACAAAGAAGGTCTCTCTCTCTTGGCATGAGTTGAACGGTGAATATAACCAGTCTATGGACATCATGGTCAAGACACCGGGCAGCGTAGTATTCACCAAGTTACAATCCGTTGACCTTCAGGAAGAAGAGGCAGACTATAGAGTTACCATTGACGGCATTGCGGGCAATGTGTATAAGATTCGTGTTACTGACATCAACAAGAAAACTCTCTACACCAACGAGGCTACTGCCGTGAAAGATAAGTTAGCCTTCGGTGATGACATTACCGTTGCGTTAAGCGAAATGGAGTTAAAGACCATGTATCTTGGTGGAAACAGGCTGATAAATGGTGATTTCGAACTTGGAACAACTGACTGGACTAACGGTAAGGGCGAGCCTATAACCGCACCTTATTTCCAGATTGTTCCAGAAGCAGGAATCAATAATTCCGCCTTCCTGCAATGCTACGGCAACGGCTCTTCAAATGCTGATGCTATGGCTATACGCAAGGTTATAGACATAGAGGAAAACACCTCATATTATGTGGGTGCAGCGGGATGTCACAATAACCCAGACAGGCAGCAGATAAGTGTTTCCACAAGCAACACTACTCCTGGTACAATAGCCCGAATAAAGTTCCCAAACACAAGCAAATGGGCACAGATGGCTGCATCTTTTACCACCACCACGCAGAAATATCTCTGGATAAATCTCTATGAACTTGGCGGTAAGGCGCAGTTTGATGATTTCAAGGTATGCAAGCTGTTCGACACACAAGAAGAGGCTATGGCTGATGCCCTCGCATGGGAGAAGAAACGTGCGGAGGCATTCAAGACTTTCAACACCAAGTACAGCGACCTCAACGAGGAGATTGACGGTCTTTTGGCAACAAATGCCACCGCCAACGAGATTGAGAATGCTATCCAGACGGCTCTTCAGACCATCAAAACACGCACAAGTGATGCGGCATACGAGGCTATCAAAAGTGATGCCGAGCGTGCCATTCCTGAAGGCATAGAATATGTGTATAACACCACGGCAATAAAGGACGGGGACTTCGGAAGCACATATTCTTGGACGACCAAGTGCGGCACCTATAAGAACGGTGATCAGCGCACAGCCACACACGACGGTAAGAAGTGTTGGAACGCATGGTGGAGTCTGTCTGCCAATGGCAACGAGGCTCAGACTA
The DNA here is from genome assembly GCA_902801425.1 of uncultured Bacteroidales bacterium. Taxonomy (GTDB): domain Bacteria; phylum Bacteroidota; class Bacteroidia; order Bacteroidales; family Bacteroidaceae; genus Prevotella. The sequence goes on from CADCIQ010000065.1 coordinate 5,797, forward strand.
TGGAGGTGAAGCAAGCAATTAAATTTAATTCTTCGGATGCCACTTCCGAACTCGCTCACGGTCTTTATGCCCTTGAATGCAAGGCTCTTACAGAACATCTCTGCGAGAACGACCAGCACGCATATCTCACCAACAATGAGACTAACGAGACACTCGTATCGGTGAATCTCCCTATAGGAAAACTCGACCTTCCATGCTTTGCGGATAAATGGACAACCCTCACCACATCCTATATGTATGTAAATGAGAGAGGTAGTATCACCGTAGGCTTCACAGGATCAAAGAAAGGTGCGAAGGACAAGCAGTTCATGCCTTACGGTAATCCTAACGGCAATGCCGATAACCGCGAGGGCTGGTGGAGTGCAACCGATTTCCGTCTGCGCTATATCCCTGTCTATCAAATTGCTACCGATGCATCTGGCTGGGCTACTATCTGTCTGCCTCGCACATTCATCATTCCTGACGGAGTGAAACTCTATCAGTTTGCCGGCATCAGTAAGGACGGCACAAAGATTTGCCTTGAGGAAGTTACCGAACCACAGGCTGGCTATCCATACGTTTTCCATAGCAACACTACGGGCACAATGTCTTTCTACGAGACAGGCGAGGCTGTATCATCAGCCGAGACCAATGCTAACGGTCTTCGTGGTAATTTCTCTATTTCGGCTGCCAGCAGATACCCTCTCAACAGCTTTGTGCTCCAGAATGGTGTATGGAACAAGGTTACTGAGCGTTTCGCACAGGCAAATTTCGCTGCCTTCATCTACAAGACAACGCAGTTGCCAGTAATAGAGGAATGGAGTGGCACTACCCTCCCACTCTCCGAGGCTGTGGAAACCGCAATCAAGTCACTTCCAACACCTAACACCCAACACCCATCACGTACATACGATCTCTCTGGTCGCAGGGTAAACGACAGCCAGAAGGGCGTGGTGATAAAGGAAGGACAAAAATTATTAAATGAATAATTTTAAATGAAAAATGAAAAGTGAAAAATGAAAAATACAGATTACCATTTATCGCGAATGGTTATAGTGAATAAAACTAACTTGTATTTTTCATTTTTCACTTTTCATTTTTCATTTATTCGACTTTTCATTTATTTTTTTTTGGTGATTCAAGAAAAAAAATATATCTTTGCAAACAAGAAAGCAATAAATATTAGAAAGATGTCAAAAAAAATAATACATAGCATCCTGTACTTTTTCGGACTTGAAAACAATCCGATTGAGAAAAGAAAGCAACTTAGCGATACTGAGTTGTTAGCTAACGATTGGAAAATGGTTGGCAGAGACATCAGAAATGCAATGAACACATACAATGGAAGATAATGTCACTGCAAATAGTTCACAACATGTAATTGTTGCAACCCAGAAATATTCCGGTCCATTACCCCCTGCTGACGAGTTGAAGAAATACAACGAAGTTTCTCCTCAGGCTGCAGAGAGAATTATTGCTATGGCTGAAAGACAAGCCGCCCATAGACAGAAAATGGAATTTCAGGAGAACAAAGACAGGCGTGACATAGCTATCATATCCATAATAGCCTCCACTCTCTCCGTGGGAATGCTTAGCGGTGTTATTATCTATGCGATTTCCATGCAATCTGAAGGGGCTGCAATTGCTGCAAGCATTGGTGCAATTGCATCTGTAGCAGGACTTTTTCTCTATCACAAGAAGAAAAAAGAATAGAAAAAAGAAATTATTAAATGAAAAGTGAAAAATGGAAAATACAAATTACATTTATTCGCGAACGAATCGCTGCATTAACTAACTTGTATTTTTCATTTTTCACTTTTCATTTTTCATTTATTCAAAAAATTCACACTTGAAAAATATGGACTTAAAACTAACTAAAAAACTCCCCCTTGGGGGGCTGGGGGGACTCCTCCTCTTTATTTCATTACCCCTAATGGCACAGGGAAATTCCGTTCCAGAGGAAGCGGGCAAGGAGGTTTCTCGTGAGGTCACTATTGATACATCCAAACGCTTACAGACTATCGAAGGATGGGGCGTATCATTATGCTGGTGGGCACACATGTGCGGCAAATGGGAAGAGAGTAAGATTGACTCACTTGTTGATTGGCTCGTTTCTCCCGATGGTCTCAACTATAACATCTTCCGTTATAACATAGGTGGTGGTGACGACCCGCAGAACCGCAACTGCGAAGTGCATCACATGGCGCGTGGCAAGGGCATACGTGCCGAAATGCCTGGTTTCAAGCACTATCCCACAGATACCGCATACGATTGGCAAGCCGACTCTGCACAGATAAAGATCATGCTCAAAATCCGTGAGCGCCGTCCTGATGCTATCTTCGAGGCTTTCAGTAACTCCGCTCCTTGGTATATGACCGTATCGGGATGCGTGGGCGGTCATAAGGATAAGTGGAAGGACAACCTTCGCCCCGACTGTTACGAGGCCTTTGCCGACTATCTCATTGATGTCTGCAAGCATTTCAAGGATGCCTACGGACTGGAGTTCCGTACCCTTGAGCCTTTCAATGAACCATTAACAGACTACTGGTATCAGAACGGTTCACAGGAAGGTTGCCATTTCGATACATCTTCACAGATTGCCTTCATCAAGGTTCTATATCCGAAACTGAAGGCAAGCGGTCTCAATACCATTATCTCCGCCTCCGACGAGACCTGTCTCGCCCATTCCCTCACCGCCCTAAAGGCATACACCGAAGCTGGTATCATGCCAATGGTAGGACAATGGAACACCCACACATATTACGGCAGTAATGAAGAGAAAGTCGCACTTCGGGATAGCATTAAAAACATAAACGAGCGTTTATCATCCTCCCCCACAGCGCGCAAGCCTCTTCCCCATTCACGGGGGAAGATGTCCGCAGGACAGAAAGGGGTCGTACTCTGGCAAAGCGAAACCGGTGATGGTGGTCGTGGCATAAAGGGTAACCTGAAGATGCTGCAACGCCTGTTTGACGATATGCGATACCTTCAGCCTGCTGCATGGCTCGACTGGCAGTATTATGGTGAGCACGACACTCAATGGTGCCACGTAACGGGCGATTTCAAATCCCAAACCATGTATCGCCATAGCAACTACTATGTCCGTCAGCACGTCACGAAATACATTAAGAAAGGCTACACCATCCTCGACGTGGATGACAAACAGACCCTTGCCGCCATTTCTCCAGATGGCTCAGAAATCGTTATAGTAGCCCTCAACAACTCTCGTGACACAGTCACAATCACCTATAATCTTCCAACCAGCAAGCGTACCATAACATTGAAGCCTTGGTCTGTAGAAACATTTAATGCAATACCCCTTTATCGATAATCAAAACACACGGACGCATTCCCTTTAATGCGCCCGTGTGTTCTTTTTAATCACTAAACTCTAATCTCTAAACACTAAACTCTAATCTCTAACCACTAAACTCTAAACACTAAACCCTAACCACAAAGCCCCAACCTCATAACACACTCATAATGAATGTATAGTGATATGGCTTATTACCGTCTATGGTATATTGCGGAAGGGTGCGCTGCCCCCAAGTGTCAATACCGCCTACACCGTGGATGTTCAAGTCTATGTTAAGGTTCACGAAACGGCCACGCTGTATCTCATGCGGATGCTGGGCTGGTTCAAGGTCTTCCTCGCCATAGTCCCATGCGCGGATGCAGAGAGGCTGACAACCATCAATACGGATACTCTTCTTTCCATTACTGATATTGAACCAACGCACATCAGTACGACAGCCGTTGTCCTGCGGATGTATATACTCGGTCTCAAACTGACTGAGCGGCATCTCATATCGTCCGATAAAGGCACTACGCTTGCGATCTGGATAGTTCTCCCACGGACCGCGACCGTGGTATGCAATGTTTGCATAGTCACTTGGAATGCGCATACGCATACCGAATTTAGGAAGAAGAGGGAGATTAGTTGCAGTAGGACGGTAGTCCATATCAACCTTCACTTTTCCTTCGGCTGTTATCGTGTATGTAATGGTAAGGTCTGCACCAATAGGAAATGTTGTCTCGCTGATGATTTTCAGACCTTCCTTATCATTCTCTGTGCGGAAAGACTTATTGGTACGCTTATCCAAGGCATCACGCCATGCTCCTACACGCTCTGCAAACTTTGCAGCATGTTGGTTGTCATTCTCTGGTTTCCAAAAGTATGGCTCCAAAGGACTGTTAAGCATTTCCTCGCCATCTACTACCCAACTTGTAAGTGCACCAAGGCTATTAACGGTCAAGGTTCCATTATTGGTGTGGGCAACAAGTCCTTTAGCGGTCTTCTGCACCTTGGCAGGCTTCCCATTTAATTTCTGCTCAAAATGGTATGGACTGAGAGTGAACTGCTCGCTTGCCACAGAAAAGCCCTTCTTTGCCCACGGCTTATCATTATTCAAACGCACATTGACATTGAGAAGACGCTCAGAGCCAAGTTCAACAACATCAGAGGTGATATAATATTCACCAATGTCGTTGATTATGCGGCCAAGAGGCAACGTAATGTTAGTGAATGTGTAGCGAGGTGTAATCCGCAGATTATCCCCATTACGCTCTATCAAGAACGGCTGATACACATGCTGCACCTCATAGTAGTGCGGATGCGGAGTACGATCTGGAGCAATAAGACCATTAAGGCAGAAAGGTCCGTCATTAGGCTTATCACCGAAGTCGCCGCCATAAGCCCAGAATTCCTTGCCGTTTTCTTTCTTTAGAATACCCTGATCCACCCAGTCCCAGATAGCTGCTCCACAGATACTGCTATCGGCATAGATCACATCCCAGTATTCCTGAAAATTACCCACAGAGTTTCCCATTGCATGGGCATATTCTCGCATAATGAAAGGACGATCAGTCACCTTGCGTGCCTCTTCTACAAGCCTGGATGGAGAAAGATACCCATCATCGTAGATATCGCTCTGTGCACGGTCTGTATCGCAGAATGGCAGGGCAATAGTATCGAGTGCCACTACCGCCTCGCGCATCGCCTTCAGGTTAGGGCCTACCCCACCCTCATTGCCAAGACTCCAGAATATAACGCTCGGATGGTTCTTGTCACGCTGCACCAGACTGACAGCACGGTCAACGTGTGCATCACGCCATTCGGGGTCTTCTCCCATCACCTTGTTGGCATAGCCGTAGCCGTGTGATTCCTGATTAGCCTCGTCCATCACGTATATGCCCCAACGGTCACAAAGCTCATAGAGGTATGGATCATCGGGATAGTGACTGGTACGCAGGAAGTTCACGTTTCCCTGCTTCATAAGCATTATATCCTGCTCGTATGTCTTGCGGTCAACATATCGGCCTGTAACGGGATGATGGTCGTGACGGTTCACGCCACGCAGTTTGATATTCATACCATTGAATTTCAATACCTCACCAACACATTCCACTCGCTTCACTCCAAGATGATAGTCGAAATGCTCGTCTGGCAGTTCGATGCTGAATGGATAGAGGTTAGGAATATCCGCCGACCAGAGTTTTGGATTCTCGATAGTATGCGACAATCGCACGTGCATTGTATCGCCAGCAGCAAGGCTTTTCAGCTTACCCTCGATAGTCTTTCCGTCTATATTCAGGGCTACGGAGAGATTCTTTGCACGAGCCTTTCCCACGTTGCATACGGCTATGTCTGCCGTTACCTGCGCCTGTGAGAAATCTTTATTAGGAACAGCCTCCACTTTATAGTCGGCTATATGCACAAGCGGACGAACCCACAGCTGTACCGGACGGAAAATGCCCGACAGTCGCCACATATCCTGACATTCCAGATAACTGCCGTCACTCCAGCGATACACCTCCACGGCAAGGCGGTTCTTTCCCTCATGAACGTATTTCGTAATATCAAATTCAGCTGGAGACATGGAGTTCTGGCTATACCCCACCTTCTGACCGTTCACCCATACATAGAAAGCCGAGTGAACACCTCCGAAATGTAGTATGAGGTTCTGCGACAGCATCTCCCTCGTGATGTCCATAAACGTCACGTATGAACCAACAGGATTGCGGTGGTCGTAGGCATACCAGTCACGGTCTGGCTCTCCTGTCACACTCGGGCGGTCACGATGGAACGGATACTGCATATTGACATAGATAGGCTTGCCGAAGCCCTGCAACTGCCAGTTGCCAGGCACGGTTATCTTATCCCATCGGCTAACGTCGTAGTCGTCACGCTCAAAGCCTACAGGACGCGATTCCGGGTCTATCGACCAATGAAACTGCCATTGACCATCAAGCGAAACGATTTCCTTACATTCCGCCTCCTTTGAAGGCAGTTGCAGCGTAGCATGATATGGTAGCTTATTTATGCCTAATACGTGCGGGTTTTCCCAGTCACGAGGCTGGTTTGCAGCTTTATTATCTTTCTGAGCCATAGTACCATTCCATGCCAATAGCATCAACGCTGTTATGAAAAAACTATTTTTCCTCATTTTTCATTTCTCATTTTTCATTTTCCATTTCCCACTTCTCCATCGCATTTTTCATTTCTCATTTTTCATTTTCATTACCCCTTCCTGCGTAAGCACGATAGGCTCTATCGTGCCGTCCTCGCGGAAATGGAGATGCTCTACGCACACCTGGCGTCGGCAGTCGCCACCCGGCTCTCCGTTCAGCATATATGAGCCGTCGTGATAGAAGAAGTACCATTGTCCGTTAAACTCGTTAACACTCGGATGGATGGTGAATCCATATTTAGCAGAAGTGGTGAGCAGACCGCCATAGGTCCACGGACCTTCTATGCTCTTGGCGTATGAGTATGCCATCTGTTCGGGTTGTATTCCCGGAGCATCGGCTGCATACACGTTATAGTAGAGTCCATTACGCTTGAAAAGCCACGGACCTTCGGAATAGTTACGCAAAGGCACCTTACGTATCTCACCGTCCAACTCAATCATATTCTTCTTTAGCTTTACCATATAGCAGTCGCCATTGCCCCATGCCATCCATGCCGTACCGTCATCGTCAATAAGCACAGTAGGGTCTATATCGGCATTAGGACGATGAGAGTCGAGTGTCATATCATCGGTTATGAGAGGCTTTTCATCCTTTCTTGCAGGGCGGAACGGGCCTGTCGGAGAATCTGCCACTGCCACATCTATAGTGTGCTTGCCGTTGCTGCGGTCGTCGAGAGTAACGTAGTAATAGAACTTACCACCGCGTTCAACCACCTGACCAGCCCATGCCCCGGCTGGATTGGAATAAGAGAAATCAGCAGCACGGAGCACCACTCCATGACAAGTCCAGTTTACCATGTCCGACGATGAATAGCACACCCAATGCGGCATATTGAACCATCCGCCTACTCCTGCCTTGTCCTCACCCACATAGGCATATATCCTATCGCCTACCACCGTGCAGGCTGGGTCTGCCGTGAAACGGTCGCCAAAGATAGGGTTCTCTCCTGCCTTGCGCTCAAATCCAGTCGTGGCAATCTTCACATTGGCAATCTCGCCGTTGCGCACTTGAAGGGAGTTGGGGAATCCACCAGGATAGCCGTGACCGATTACCCAGCGTCCTACACGGTGAGGTATGGCATAGCCTTGATATTCGAGACTGGTAGTCCTTGCTGCTTGCTTGTCTGCGCTTTCCTTTACGCTCAGCTTCATGGTTGACATTCCCGTCGTGGCATTATAGGTGCATGTCACGTTCACATCATACCACACATCCTTGTTCGTAGGCTGTGCTGTTGCAATTCGGCGTGGATTGCCTGCCTTGTCCTTCACCTCGGCAAAGATACGGTGCTGAGTGTTGTCATATCCTACGGCAAGGTCGGCAAAGAGTTCGCCTGAGCGTCCTTCCTTGCAGATGAACACTTGTTCCGTGCCCAATGTGTGGCACATCATCCTTAGCGATATGCTCACTTCCTGACGCCCGTCTGCATAGAAGAGCCTTGACTTGTTGTTGGTTGCTATCTCCGAAACATTGAGATGAATTACAGTATCGGGATTCTGTATGCCGAATTGCTCCCACCCTCCGTTGATACGTGGCTGTGCCCATCCCGATAGGCTGAATAAAAGACTGATGAATAGAATTGATTTCTTCATTTATGGTTTTGTTATTTGTTCTTCTTTTCTGTCACTACTTCCACATCGCTATATCCCATGCGGTCGCCTTGTGCAAGTCGAACACCTTCTATGCGTATCACCTTCGCACGTGTAGGCTTGCAGTGTACGGTCTGCCATATCGGGTTGTTCACTATGTTCGAGAACTCGCCTTCTCCAAGTGTCTCCCAGTTTTTCCAGTCTGTCGTAGCTGCTATGCGGTAGTGGGTTACTATGCCATCGCGTGAATTCTGCGGTGGCAGATATCGGAATCCCTTTATGGTGGTCTCGTTGTTGAGGGTTACGAACATCGTCTTGTCACCTCCGAAAAAGATGTAGTAGTCCGATGAATGCTTCTCGCCTGCATCTGGGGTGTCCTGACTTATCTCAGGAGCCAGATATACGGATGTGCGTTTGATGATAGGCTCGCATTTTGAGTCGGCGATAGTGAAGCGCAGACGTGTTGCTTCTATGGTAGGGAAGCAGATGATGCGGCGATGCCCGATGGTGGTCAGTCCGTCGCCGTTTTCCGCAAGCATATCCTTCAGGGCAACCCATTTACCGTTTACCTCTGCCTCCAATGTGAACTTCTTCACACGCTGGCCATATCGTATGTCCTCCTCCGTAACAAAGCGGTTGAAGAATGTAGGTTTCTTGAAGTCAATAATAGTTTCCAAACCTGTGTTCTTAACCTCTGCATTCTTTGCAAGGTCGGTCTTGAACACCTCCTGTATCATCTTGTTGAATGCGATGCCACGTAGCGAGTCCGTAGGGTGTATGCGACCGTTAGGCGCGATAGGGAAATTGAGCAGCAGACATGAGTTTCTGCCTACCGACTTGTAGTATGTGTCCATCAGTTTTGACAGACTCTTCACGTTCTCGTTCTCAGTCTCGTGGTAGAACCACCCTGGGCGTATGCTTGTGTTTGTCTCGCTTGCAACCCAAGAGTCGCCATTCTCCAATCCGTAGTGCAACTGTTGGTAAGGCACATCGCCTTCCTTATTGAGCAGACTCCAGTTAGTCTCACCCACGTTGCCAGCCTCCGTACCTACCCAGCGCAGGTCGCCACGGTCGCCACCATCGTTCCATATCACGGCTTTAGGTTGCAACTCACGTATCATGCGGAATGTCTCTGCCCATTGATAGTATGTCTTGCCGTCGATCTTGCGTGTCTCGTTCGCACCGCCATACCAGCCGTCACCACCATTGGCACCGTCAAACCATACCTCGAAGATATCGCCATACTGGGTTAGCAGCTCACGCAGTTGGTTGCGGAAATAGGTTACGTATTCAGGTTTGCCATAGTCGGCATGATTTCTGTCCCATGGTGAGAGATATACGGCAAACTTCAGTCCTTCTTCCTTACATGCGTCTGCCAATTCACGCACCACATCCCCCTTACCCTGTTTCCAAGGAGAGTTCTTCACGCTATACTCTGTATAGGCTGATGGCCACATACAGAATCCACAATGGTGCTTGGCGGTGAAGATGACACCCTTCATACCTGCCTGCTTACATACCCGTGCCCATTGCCTACAATCGAGGTCGCTTGGATTGAACAGTTTCGGGTCTTCATTTCCAAAGCCCCATTCCTGATCGGTGTACGTGTTCATAGAATAGTGGATAAACGCATACATCTCCATGTCCTGCCAACGTAATTGGTTCTCCGTAGGCACCGGACCGCAAGGTTTCGGACTCTGAGCATTTATACCAAGAGCAACAAAAAACAAGATTAAAGTAGGAATAATAGTCTTCATAATTATATTATTATATTTATCACGTTATTCAATGGTGCTAAAAGCCATTCGATAGGCATCAAAATCCCCTTGCATAGGGGAACTCAGAGTTAGATGTTTGAGAAAACAGTACATAACCCCAATAGTACATTGTAAATGGCTAAATAACGTGAGTTCGACGAAAATTAAAAACGCTTGCGCTTTGCTTTGAAACATTAATTAAGACGTAAATTAAAACATTAATTAGGACAAAAATTTATGAGA
>CADCIQ010000066.1 GCA_902801425.1 uncultured Bacteroidales bacterium
CATGAGTTTTTGAGACTACAGAGGGCCCAGAAGGAAAATGTATAGTGAATTAAAATTTATTAACAAAATATATTTGGAAAAATCTATAGGAAGCGGATTCACGCTAATTTATCCTGCTTTCGCAGCAATTCCCTTTCAAATCCTATGCAAATCCCTTCTAACTCCCATTTCAAATAAGAGCAGCATAAGAGCTACTTGGGAGGAAGAAGGGAGTTGCCAAGATGTGTTCAAAGTGGTCAAGGTCAAAATGGTCATTTTCATTTTCGGAATGTGTCATTTGCTCACTATATATAAATATTTAATATTTATATATAGTGGAGGATTTTGACAACTCTGAAATCATTTTGACCAAATGACAAATGACCAAAATGACCGCGTGCTACTTCTTCCCGAACAGCAATTCCCTGTCCCTCAGTATTGCTGGAGCTACAAGGTCTTCTGGGATGAATCGCCAGTTGTTGTTTGGCTTCGGATTCACGGTGCCTTGCTTGCGGATTTCCTCTGTGAGATAATGACGCTGGTCGAGTTCTGAGCGATAGGTGATTCTTGAAGGGATTTCATCCTTAGCGATACCTGCACCCTTGGTGAGGAGTTCACCACCGCCACTGCCTCTGTATGAGTTGATTGCAACCTTGTACCATTTGTCTGCCTCGAAAGGCTGGCCGTTGCTCATCTTGAGAATGTTAATCTTCTGACCTTCAGGCTTCGTTACATCTACGGTGTAGTCAATGCCGGCAGCGGAATCGAAATTGAAGAATAAATTCTTAAGTACGTTGTTGCGCTCGTTGTCGAATAGCAGAAGGTGGTCGTCACTCGACTTCATTTGGTTAGTCCAGAGGGCATAGCTCATTTCAAGATAGTTCTTTATCTCTGCACCTGTCATCTTGATGACATACAGCTTGTTCTCGAATTTGTAGATGTTGAACATGTCAGCTGTAGTCACGGGACCTGCGTTGATCGTGGCTTTCATGAGTAGTGGGGCTGCGAAGGAAATATCTGCACCTGTTATCTTCATTTGGAGGTTGAGGATAAAGTCGATGAATGCTGATGAGCCGAAGAAAGCATCGCTCATGTTTATTGATGTGGCGAAATAGCCGATTGTCTGATAGGTGTATGCCTGCAAGCGCCTGATTTCGTCAGCGAAATGGTCCATGTAATCTTCGTCAATAGGCATAGACTTCATGGAAACAAGCTGTCCTGTGATCTTCTTGCTTGCCACCTTGCCATTCTCCATTGTCAGGGTAATGGATGCCTCGCCAACACTTTGGGCGTTGCTGCCTGGGTTTACTATGAGTACGGAGTCAGTCTTCGAGAGAGAGAAAGGCGATGAAGCGTTTCCGTCCTTTGTTATGAAATAGAAGGGGAATTCATCTGTTTTTTCCTCATACTGGCGTATGAATCCGTAGTTAGCCTGATGGTCGTGAGCATAGAAGATAACGTCAAGACCATGAATTCTCTGTGCTATGGCAAGTGTGGCATTCTCGTCGTATTCATCAGTCTCTATGCCGCCTTTGAGTCCAGAGTGGAAAAGTCCGATGATAAGGTCTGGCTTCTCCTTCTCCTTTATAAGCTTAACCCATTTGCGGGTGCATGACACCGTTTCCTCAAAGCGTATGCCGCTCCAGGTGTCCTCGCTGAGCCAGTTAGGAATGGCAGGTGTGTTCATGCCGAGAATTGCAATCTTCACGCCTTCACGCTCTATAATCTTATAGGCATTTGTGTAAGGCTGACCAGTAGCCGCATTTACCATATTGGCTGCAAGGATAGGGCATTTCAGTTCACTAATCCATTTGTCGTAGCATTTGTGCCCGGGTTCCACATCGTGATTGCCGAAAGCCAGAGCGTCATATTTCATGTAGTTAATGACGCTTGCGGCTATGTTCTCGTCCTGAGTGTCGATAAAGTTCCAGTAATAGTTTGTTGGCTGTCCCTGGAGAATGTCGCCATTGTCAAGGAGGATGACATTGTTGCCGAATGCGGCACGCTGGCTCTTGACGTATGAACTTACGCGAGCCATTGAACCGCCTACGGTCTTGCCTGTCATATAGTTGATGGGGAAGAACATACCGTGAACATCCGCAGTCTGGATGAACTTCAAAGTGACGGTCTTGGGCTTCTTAGCATACGTTGTGCATACCGACATAATGATAGAAATGAATAGGATAGTTAACTTTTTCATACTGTTTGGTGTAGTTTTATAGGTGCAAATTTACTTTTTTTCTTTGTATTTCCAAATTTTTCCGTTGGATATTTTGTCGTCTCATTGATTTTTTGTAATTTTGTACCCGATTTTGCGCTCGGTAGGTCTGATAAAGGAAACCGCTTTGCGTTATTATTCACATTATTTATTTTATTAATTAACATGTCAAACTTTAAAAATGTACAGCCACTTGCTGATTTCGACTGGGAAGAGTTCGAAAATGGTGGCAGCACAACAGTATCAAAGGAGGAGCAGACTGCCTCTTATGATTCAACTCTTAACAAGGTGTCTGAGCATCAGGTAGTCGACGGTACAGTAATTTCTGTTGACAAGAAGGAAGTTATTGTTAACATCGGTTACAAGAGCGATGGTATCATCGCAGCAAGCGAGTTCCGCTACAACCCAGATCTTAAGATCGGTGACGTTGTAGAGGTTTACGTAGAGAATCAGGAAGACAAGAAGGGTCAGCTGATCCTTTCTCACAAGAAGGCTCGCCTCAGCAAGTCTTGGGAGCGTGTTAACGCTGCTCTTGAGAATGAGGAAGTCGTTCAGGGTTACATCAAGTGCCGCACTAAGGGTGGTATGATCGTTGACGTATTCGGCATCGAGGCATTCCTTCCAGGCAGCCAGATTGACGTTCACCCAATACGTGACTACGATGTATTCGTAGGCAAGACAATGGAGTTCAAGATCGTTAAGATCAACCAGGAGTTCCGTAATGTTGTTGTTTCTCACAAGGCACTCATCGAGGCAGAGCTCGAGGCTCAGCGCAAGGAGATCATCTCTAAGCTTGAGAAGGGTCAGGTACTCGAGGGTACTGTTAAGAACATCACTTCTTACGGTGTATTCGTTGACCTCGGCGGTGTTGACGGACTCATCCACATCACAGACCTCTCTTGGGGCCGCGTAAGCGATCCACACGAGGTTGTTGCTCTCGATGACAAGATCAATGTTGTTATCATCGACTTCGATGAGGAGAAGAAGCGTATCGCTCTCGGTCTCAAGCAGCTCACTCCACACCCATGGGATGCTCTCGACGCTAACATCCAGGTTGGTGACCACATCAAGGGTAAGGTTGTCGTTATCGCTGACTACGGTGCATTCGTTGAGGTTGCTCCTGGCGTAGAGGGTCTGATCCACGTATCAGAGATGTCTTGGAGCCAGCACCTCCGTTCAGCACAGGAGTTCCTTCACGTTGGTGACGAGGTTGAGGCAGTTATCCTCACTCTCGACCGCGATGAGCGCAAGATGTCTCTCGGTATCAAGCAGCTCAGAGAGGATCCATGGGAGGCTATCGAGAAGAAGTATCCTGTAGGTTCTAAGCACAATGCTAAGGTTCGTAACTTCACTAACTTCGGTATCTTCGTAGAGCTCGAGGAGGGTGTTGACGGACTTATCCATATCTCTGACCTCTCTTGGACAAAGAAGGTAAAGCATCCTTCTGAGTTCACACAGGTTGGTGCTCCTATCGACGTTATCGTTCTCGATATCGACAAGGAGAACCGTCGTCTCTCTCTCGGTCACAAGCAGCTCGAGGACAATCCTTGGGATACTTACGAGTCAATCTACACACCAGGTTCAGTTCACACAGGTAAGATCGCTGAGAAGATGGAGCGTGGTTCAGTTATCCTTCTCAACGAGGGTGGTGAAGGCTTCGCTACACCAAAGCACCTTGTTAAGGAAGACGGTACTGACGCACAGGTTGGTGAGGAGCTCGAGTTCAAGGTAATCGAGTTTGTTAAGGACACAAAGCGTATCATCCTCTCTCACTCTCGTACATTCGAGGCTGAGCGCGAGGAGGAGAAGAAGGCAGCTCGCAAGCCACGTGCTGCTAAGAAGGACGACGCTGCAAGCATCCAGAATGTTGCTGCTGCTCAGTCTCTCGGTGACTTCGACGCACTTGCTGCTCTCAAGGCTAAGATGGAGAAGGGCGAGTAATCTCCCTTTGAAATAAATAAAGCTAATGCCGCTTATGGTTTCTGCCGTAAGCGGCATTTTTTTTATTCATATTAAAACTATTTATGATAGCATTTTTTGCAGAAATGAAATACTTTTATTACCTTTGTGCCGAAAATGGTTTTATGTCATGAAGAAATGTAAGCAACATAAGAAGCGCAGACTTTTCTCGTCCCTGTCATTCCGCATCAATATGGTATTGATTATCATATTGGTTATTGTTGGATGGCTGTTTACCCGTGGCGTTACGTTTGGCGTGAGTCTTTTTACCAATGGCAACAGGCAGATCAATATGAGTAGGATGATCACCTCCTCTATCAATGACCGTATGAATCATATAGAGAATGTGATGAAGACTGGTGCGCTAATGGCATTGCAGAAGCGTATGACAGAAAATAACTCCACCATTTTCAGGGACAGTCTTGGTAAGATGGACTATATTGATACTGTTTATCTCTCTACGAACAAGCTTGCTGAGGCCGAGGAGGTGAAAAAATGCGTGGCTATGGCGCAGACAAGTGGGGCAAGTATGTGGAGTGAGCCTTATTTCATGGAAAAGGATAGCGTCAAGGTGCTTGTGGTGAGTTTTGTTACTCCGTTAAGAAACTCGCGCGGGAAAATATATTCTTCTCTTTGTGCCAATGTGAGGCTCAACTGGCTTGACGAACTTGCGCGTAAGGAAGTGGGGGATGAGAGTGGGGCAAAGGTTTCTGTTATAACGAGTAACAACATCTATGTCTATTATACGGATAGTGTGAGGATAATGAAAAATGCGGATGACTATCCTATAGCCTTTGAAGAAAATAGAAAGTATGCGAATGTATATTTCGATATTCAAAACTTCATGTTACAGGATGGAAGTGCGTGTGTTAAGACTACGGGCTGGAAGGTGAAATGTGATGTTCCGCTTCATGATGATACTATTCTTAACAGGGTTGTTACATGGCTATCCATCATCATGCTTTCCATGCTGTTCTTTATTATCCTCCTCTGTATCATAATAACGGTGAACTGGCAGTTGCGCCCTCTTGGCAAGATTGCAGAGGCTACCGATGCTATTGCCCAGGGAAATTTCAACACCAAGCTGCCGATTATAAAAGGACATTCGGACATCTCGCATCTGCGTGATTCTTTTGTATCCATGCAGAGCGAACTCACAAAATATATTGAGGATCTGCGTGCCACGACAGAGAAGAAGGCCAACATGGAGCGTGATCTTCTTATTGCTGCGAAGATTCAGCAGGGTATGTTGCTCAAGGTTTTTCCTGCCTTTCCTGATCGAGGGGATATTGACATTTATGGAATGCAGAGGGCTGCGAAGGAAGTTGGCGGTGATATTTTCGATTTCCTAATGCATGATGACAGGCTTTATTTCCTCATAGGCGATGTGTCGGGCAAGGGTGTGCCAGCTTCATTATTTATGACCGTTGTAGGGCATCTTTTCCGTAATGTGGCGCGTTATAGCACAAGTGCCTCGGTTATTGTAGAGGCTATCAATAACGGACTTGCAGAGGGTAATGACGAGGATATGTTCTGTACTCTTTTCTGTGGTGTTCTTGATATGCAGACGGGTAAGGTGGAATATTGTAATGCAGGTCATAATGCCCCTATCTGGGTACATAACGGCAAGACCGACTTTATGACTCCAGAGGTTAATCTGCCAACTGGTGTGATGGGCGAATTTGAATATAAGTCGGAGACTATGCAACTCTCTGAAGGAGATGCTCTTTTCCTTTATACCGATGGAGTTACCGAGGCTGAGAATAGAAACAAGGATCTCTTTGGTGATACCTCTGCGCTTGCTATGGTCGATTTGCTGAAGGATATGACGATGAAGGATTTATCCGACGGTGTCTATGATGCTGTCAAGCAATTTGTTGATGGCTATGAGCAGAGCGATGACCTCACCATGCTCTGCTTGCGTTGGAGAGGGAGGAAAGCTTGAAAAGCATCTCCGATGCAGAGTTGACAATTTTGGGAAAGTAAATTGGCAGTAAATTTTATCAGTAAATTAATTTCTTCGCAAAGCTCAGGTGCTACGCAAATCCTGACCTAATTTACTTTCTAAAAAAAATTTCAGGGCGTAAGTCAGGTTCCTTACCGGATTAAGATTGCTAAGATTGGTAATTATTGTCAGTTTAGCATCGGAGATGCGTTTGTTTGGTTTTAAGACGAGGCATTAGGATTTCCGTAAGACGATATTTCCTTAATCATCTATTATGCAAATGTTACGTAATTTTGTCGTTATTGTTCTTTTTTTTCGTCCAAATATTTGGACAAATCGGATATTTTGTCTAATTTTGCAATCGATATACAAATATAAACATAATTTAACCCGCAAAAACAATTAAAAAGAAACAGAAAGTACTTGAATTCAACTCCATCAGACGAACGCTAACCGTTCCACTATGCTGAATCAGTATCAGATACTGACAGAGGCAAGAAACCTAAAACTTAATTATTAACCATAGGTGAGCAACAACCTATTCTATCAACATAAAATTATAGATTTTGCTCTGCTTCTCTCTTTATTTATATGATTAAGGAGGACGAGACAAATCAATAGGTTTGCCCCCTTTTGTTTATACATTGAAAATACAATTATGACATTAAGAAAATTTTTCACATTAACTACAATTTTATTTGCAGCATTCTCATTTGTTTCATGTAGTAGTGATGATGACGACGATAACAAAAACAAAAACGAAAACGATAAGGACAATCACGAATACGTAGATCTCGGTCTTCCAAGTGGCACACTTTGGGCTACCTGTAACGTAGGTGCAAGCAAGCCAGAAGAGTATGGTTATTACTTCGCTTGGGGTGAGACAAAGACAAAGGAAACATACCAAGGCGAAAACTATAAGTGGGTTAATGGCGATCTTTTTACCAAGTATTGCACAAACAGCCTCTATGGTAATGTTGATAACCTACTCGAACTCCTTCCTGAGGATGATGCCGCCACTGCCAACTGGGGCAACAACTGGTGTACGCCATCAAAAGATCAATTCGATGAACTGAAAAACTCTGACTATACCACCATTGAGAAGACGACTCTGAATGGTGTAGATGGCGTGAAGGTAACGAGTAAAAAGAACGGTAAGACTCTCTTTTTTCCAGAAGCCGGCGAATACTGGTACGAAAAGTGTTTGCATAACGACGAAGGCACTTACTGGACTCGTTCGGTTGAAGAAACTGGTGCGATGGCTGCTTACGTTGTCGATATGTACAGCGGTGGTTGGGGAGTCAGACCTCGCCCTACTGGGTATCCAGTTCGCCCTGTCCGCGTTAAGAAATAACACCATCACTTAACAGAATATAAAGATTTCATTCATATTAGAGGGTATCTTGCGAAAGTGAGATACCCTCTAATTGTTGACAGAGAAATGAAACAGAAAGGTAATATGGTAACATAGTAACTGTTACCAAACAAGGGGACTATCCCCACACCCTAAAAGTTTTATTATATTAATAAATATATTTATTAATATAATAAGCATTATAAAGCAACACATCCAGTCTGTGTTTTTGGTAACTGTTACTATGTTACCTTTTTAACAAGTTACGCACCTAAAGTATTGATAATAAACTATTTATTTTTATAGCTAATATAGGTTTCCTAAACAACACAATGGGATGCTTTCTGAATTATGTTACCTTTTATGTGTCTTTGCCAATTTAAAGACGCTATTGCAGACTTTTCTATGCGTTACCCCTGTAAGTCCGTTGTGATACCGTTGTAATACCGTTCCACCTCCGTTTCAGGTCCGTTATAAGTCCGTTCCAGATCCGTTCCTTAGAATGGGAGAAAAATGGGATTTGGTTGGGATTTGCATAGGAATCACATGGGAATTGCTAATAACGTGAATTCTATGAAATTAAACGTTGTGCTTGGCCACATGAGATTTGTCGAATTGACGTTAATTCAATTTACTGTTCTCTAATAGCTTTGGGCAAATGTCATCAAAAGGACATTTATCGCATTTGGGCTTGAGACTTGTGCAGATGTATCTGCCGTGAAGAAGTAGCCAGTGGTGGGCATCGGGGATGTCCTCTTCTGGTATGTGCCTCTTTAGTTCCAGTTCCACCTTGTATGGATTATTGTCAGTCTTGCGCACTAAGCCCAAGCGATGGGAAACACGATAGATGTGGGTGTCAACTGCCATAGCGGCTTTGCCGAAAGCGACTGCCTGTATCACATTTGCGGTCTTTCTGCCTACCCCGGGAAGTCGGAGCAGCAGATCCATGTCCGAAGGCACTTCTCCGTCATATTCATTCACGATAATGCGTGCTGCCTCTATGAGATGGTGCGCCTTTGCGTTAGGGTAGGAGATGCTTTTGATATATTCGAATATCTCGCTTTCGTCAGCATCTGCCATTGCCTGTACGGTAGGGAAATCGTGAAAGAGTGCCGGTGTCACCATATTCACGCGCTTGTCCGTGCATTGTGCAGAGAGTACTACTGCCACAAGAAGTTGGTAGGTTGTCTGGAAATCCAACTCTGTGGTAGGGCGTGGCTGTTGACGAAAATAGTCAAGGATATGGTTGAAACGCTCGGACTTGGTCATAATTATGAATTACTAATTACGAATTACCTATTTACTATTACAAATCATAGAATTACTATCGTTTTGCTAACTAACGTGAGTTCGACGAATTTATTCAGTTGTATATTGTTGACTATCATGTGGTTGAAAGAGCTCTGAAGGAGCGATACCTAATAGGGCAGTCCGATCACGCATCTATAGAATAACAGCCCTAACGGACTGCCCTATTAGGTGTCGGGCTTTCAGCCCTCGCAGTCTTGAATTCGTCGAACTCACGTTAACTAAGTAATTTGTAATTCTTTGAATTTCTTTCTCCCCTTGGCATAATACTGCCATAGAATGCTCTTCGAGATGCGCTCAGGGATATTGTCAGTCTTTTTGTTTGCCTGTATCTTCTTTCTGTCAGAATCGAAGTCGTGCTTCCAATGACTGAACTCCTTTCTTGCCTTATAGACAGCCTTGAAATCGCCCCAGCTTCTGCCGAGGATAAGCATCTGGAAGGCTGCTAGCCAATCAAGAAAGAAACGCACTCGCATCACGTGGGATAGCTCATTGTCGGGCAGGTTCTTATAGAGCATCGTGAGGTTGTTGCGGAAGTTGAGGAATGTCTTACGAGGATTCCCCTTTGGCAAGGTTCCACCGCCAAGATGATATGCTATGCTATCGCTGATACAGAAGATTTTCCTACCCATAAGGCGTAATCTCCAACAGAGGTCTATCTCCTCGTTATGGGCAAAGAAACGACCGTCAAGTCCACCTGCTGCCCAGTAATCCTTTGAGCGTACCATCATACAGGCACCTGTAGCCCAAAGGATTTCGTGATTCCCATCATACTGTCCGTTGTCTTTCTCCACAGTCTCAAAAATCCTGCCCTTGCAGAAAGGATAGCCGTATTTGTCGAGAAAACCTCCAGCAGCACCTGCATATTCAAATTTGTCTCTTTCTTTTATAGCGTGAAGTTTTGGCTGACAAGCGCAAGCCTCTGGGTGTGAGTCCATAAAAGAGAGTAGGGGAGAGAGCCACCCTTCGGGTACGTCAACATCCGAGTTCAAGAGAATGTAATATTCGCTATCCACCTGTTGTAAGGCACGGTTATATCCTTCGGCAAAGCCGTAGTTCCTGTCAAGAATGATAGTGCGGATGTCTGGAAAATTCTCAGCTAGCATCTTTAGGGAATCATCGGTTGAGGCGTTGTCGGCAATTATGATTTCAGCCTCGGGAGTATTCTTGATGACGGTCGGGAGATAGGTACGCATCATGTGTGCACCGTTCCAGTTGAGTATGACGATGGCAACTCTTTTCATATCACCTCACATATTAAAGCTGACTTGTCTCTATTGAATCCTTTGAGCTTGACACGCATTATCTCGTTGTCATATTCCTCTTTAGCCTTGGATGCAGGAAGCTCTACGCGGATATAGTTTGCCGTAAAGCCGTGCATAGCCTTGCCACGCGGGGCTTTCTCAAACAGCACCTCAGCCTCTGTTCCTATGTATGATGAGTAGAAATCCTGTGTCTTTTGTTCTGACAGGTCGAGCAATCGCTGGCTACGCTGTTTCTTGTCCTGTGCGCTTACCACGTATGGAATCTTCAGGGCTGCTGTGCCTGGACGCTCAGAGTAAGGGAATACGTGAAGCTGGGTGACAGGCAGTTTGTTGAGCAGATTGTATGTCTCCTCGAAATATTCTGGAGTCTCGCCACGAGTGCCTACCATTACATCTATGCCAAGGAATGCATCAGGCATAAGTTGCTTGATGAGTCGTATCTTGTCAGCAAAGAGGGCGGAGTCATAGTGGCGGTGCATCAGCTTCAGAACGGAGTCTGAACCGCTCTGGAGGGGTATGTGGAAGTGAGGCATGAAAGCACGGCTCTTGGCACAATACTCTATCAGTTCCTCATCGATAAGGTCTGGCTCTAAGCTTGAAATGCGATAGCGCTTTATCTCCTCGATGCTGTCAAGAGCCTTTACAAGATCGATGAAGCGTTCGCCTGTCGTCTGGCCGAAATCGCCGATGTTCACGCCTGTGATGACAATCTCCTTACCGCCCTCGGCTGCTGCCTTTCGTGCCTGCTCTACCAGACTCTCGATGCTTGGATTACGTGAGTTTCCGCGAGCGAATGGTATTGTGCAGTAAGTGCAGAAATAGTTGCATCCGTCCTGTACCTTGAGGAAATAGCGTGTGCGGTTGCCTCGTGAACATGAATGCTGGAATGTCTTGATTTCCTTTGTCTTGACTGCGTGGAATTCGGCTATGGCATCATTGGAAGTAGGGGTAGTTCCGCTCCATGCGTTTGAGAGGTAGTCGATGAGATTTGCCTTCTCGTTACTTCCGAGCACAAGGTTCACGCCTTCAATCTTTGCTACCGTTTCAGCTTCAAGCTGGGCATAGCAACCAGTCACTACGACGAATGCCCCCGGGTTCTGCTTCACCATCTTACGGATAGCCTGACGGCATTTGCTGTCTGCAACTTCTGTAACCGAGCAGGTGTTTATGAGGCAGATGTCAGCTTTCTCTCCTTTCTCAACGGTGCGCACACCCATATCCTGAAGCATCTGCCCAAAGGTGGATGTCTCGGAGAAGTTGAGCTTGCAACCTAATGTGTAATATGCGGCGGTCTTGCCTTGAAATGCGGATGTATCAATCATTATTTCAAATTACTAATTTGAATTACGAATTACTAATTTTTCTTATACCTTAATTATATAGCGTGTTACTCCGCTATTCAGGTCATTTGTAATTAGTCATTCGTAATTTTTATGCGAGTGCAAAGTTAAGAAATAAAATTTACAATTAAGAATTTTGTACGAAGAAAGTGGTAGATACATATTCTATAAATACCTTTTCTTGCTTGAAAAATGCAAATACTGGAATCTCATGAAATGTGTGTACGAACACGTGAAAAGTGTTAAAATTCCGACTGTTTTTGGTTAAAGTAAAACTTTAACATTTGTTAGCGGTTTGTAAGTTACAAAAAATCAATTAGTTGCAAAAAAGTTACAAAAAGGGGCTAAAAAAAAACGTAAAAAAATGTTGTTGGTATTGAAAAAATACTTACCTTTGCAGTGTTTTAATAAACAAAGATTGTTTTACAGTTTTAAAAAAGCAAAGAAAATGAAGAAATTCTGCTGATACTGCAAATGCACAGTAAGCATAACTACCGAACGGTAAAAAAGAGATGACGCCGGAACGATGTTGACATCGTGCCGGCGTTTTTGATGCTCGGATAACTTGATTTCATAGAATGAAGAAGCATATTCTATTTCCTTTCGTTGTCGTTCTCTGCGTGCTTGCTGGGGTATGCCTTGGCTCATGTGGCGCAAGAACAGAGAATGCCAATGATATTGATGAGCTTGGTGATACCGTACCTGCATCTGAATTTTCGGTTGTGGAAGATACTGACACTACTGCAAATGATACGGTTGTAGCTGTGCCTGTAAAGAAGAAATGAGTGGGCAAGAAAATATAAAGCCCCGCTTCCTTCACAGGTAGCGGGGCGCAAATTAAACACATCTATAAAAAATTTTAACATGAAAATATAACCATGTTCACAGGCTTCATAGATGAAGTGCAGATGAACTGGCTTTGGATGCAAAGTTAGCAAATTCTTTTGAAAAACCAAATTTTTTGATAAAAAATGTCAGAAAAATTGATAAGTATATGGAATATTTTTCATATTTTTGTGTCTGCTTTCTGAATTTTGTAACATAGAGCTAACAATTAACGCCTTGTTTTCTTGCTGACCCGACAATTTGTCGGGTCAGGTCTTAGGGATTTTTATCTAAAATCACAATTAGAGCTAATACGTTTTAGGATGGTAATCACAATAAGTTAGGTTGCTGTATAAAATAAATTCTTTCAAAAGTATTTCTCTTTGTATCCATATATTAAGAGCATGAGATGAACTTTTTTTCAAACCTAACATGTTTTTTTCACTCATTTCTTTCTGTTCTGAAGAAATTTGTTGTACCTTTGCATCGTGATGCTGATCCATAGTTGAGAAGAAGGTCCGTTACATATCTGCTTTAAGTCCGTTATGAGGCTCTTCAAACTCTTAATCCGAAAGGTTGATGGATGGATAAAAACGGCAAAAATATGGTCGAACTGTCTATGCTTGATGTCCTCATTCAGGGGGTGGATTGGAAATGTGTGTTAAATTGCGCATATTCTTTTATATAACAAATTTATAACTCTCTGATAATCAGTATTTGTTATTTCTGTATTATTTGGAGCAAAAATGGTCTATGCGGTACTCCTATAATTAATAAGGCTCTTCGCAGGAATAAATGATTGCTATCAATATCATTCGTGTGAAGAGCCTTTCTTTTATGCAAACTCCGAAAGTTCAAGCCAGCGCATTTCCTTTTCGTCCAGTTCCTCGTTGAGAATTGGCAGACGCTTGCTGAGCTCCGTGATTTTTTCAACATCAATGGTGCCGGAGCTGAGAGCGTTTTCGATATCTGTTTTTTCTGCCGTGAGCACCTCGATGTCTTTCTCCAGTTGGTTGAATTCCTGACGCTCCTTATAGGTAAGCCTCCTCTTTGCAGGAGCAGCGTTTGGATCGCGAGGACCGCCCTTTGTTGTGGTTGACTGTTGGGTGGTAGATGTTGGGGAATCTTCCTTTGGCTGTAGCTTCTGCCATTCACGATATTGGGTGTAGTTGCCTGGGAAATCCTTAATCTTGCCCTCGCCTTGGAAAACGAGAAGATGATCTACAACCTTATCCATGAAGTAGCGGTCGTGACTAACCACAATGACACATCCAGGGAAGTCCTGAAGGTATTCCTCAAGTATCTGAAGCGTCTTGATGTCGAGGTCGTTGGTAGGCTCATCGAGAACGAGGAAGTTCGGATTCCTCATAAGCACGGTGCAGAGATAGAGTTTTCGCTTCTCGCCTCCCGAAAGTTTATACACATAGTTGTATTGCTGCTCTGGGGTGAAGAGAAAATGTTGAAGGAACTGCGAAGCCGTGAAGTGATGACCTTGTCCGAGATCGATATAGTCGGCAATGTCGCGTATCACATCTATCACCTTCTGCGATTCGTCAAACTGAAGTCCTTCCTGAGAGAAATAGCCGAATTTGACTGTTTCGCCAATGTCAAACTTACCAGCATCAACGGGTTCAAGTCCGAGAAGAAGCTTGAGGAAAGTAGACTTACCTGTACCGTTATTGCCAACAATGCCCATCTTCTCGAAACGTGCAAAGTTATAATAGAAGTTGTCGAGTATAGTCTTTCCTTCTGATGTCGTGTCACCCTCTCGTGCAGGGAATGACTTTGATACATACTGACATTCAAAAATCTTTGAACCTATATATACGGTGGAAGCCTTCAAGCGTATCTGGCGTTCTTCTATTCGTTGCTTGGCAACCTTCTCAAGTTCATAGAAAGCCTCCTCACGATAGCGTGCCTTGTGTCCTCGTGCCTGTGGCTGTCTGCGCATCCATTCAAGTTCACGACGGTAGAGGTTGTTGGCATGCTCGATGTTTGCACGCATAGCGTCTATGCGCTCTTGCCTCTTCTCCAGATAGTATGAATATGAACCGCGATATGAATAAATTGTGCGGTTGTCAAGTTCAAGGATCACTGAGCAAACATTATCGAGGAAATAGCGGTCATGCGTCACCATTAGCAAGGTTCGGTTGCCGCGAGTAAGGAATCCCTCAAGCCATACTACCATTTCGAGGTCGAGATGGTTGGTTGGCTCATCAAGAATTAGGAGGTCGGGATTTGAAATGAGAGCCTGAGCTAATGCTACGCGCTTCTGCTGACCACCGCTAAGTTGTGACATAGGCTGGTCGAAATCGCGTATTCGTAGCTGGGTGAGAATCTGCTTTGCCTTTAGCTGAGCGTCGTCATCCTTATCCACACCAGAAAAACAAGCCTCCATGACCGTTGCTCCTTCAGGGAACTTTGGTTCCTGACGAAGGAAACCCACACGGATGTCGTTGCGGAAAATGATATCTCCAGAGTCACAACTCTCTTCACCGCAGAGCATTGATAATAGGGTGGTCTTGCCAGTGCCGTTTTGCGCAATGAGTCCTATACGCTGACCTTCTCCGATAGAGAATGAGACATTATCGAAGAGAACCCTCTCTCCGAATCGCTTGCTGATATTTTGTACGTCAAGTAATGGTTGCAAAATAATTACGAATTACAAGTTATGAATTACTTTCTGGTGTAGCGTCAAGAATATGCTCAATATAGTTAAGAATTTCATCACGTCCTTGCTTCTTCTCTGAAGATGTAATAAAATAAGGTGGCAGTTCTTCCCATACATCAAGAAGCGTCTTCAGATACTTCTCCGCATTCTGACGCGCTCTTACAGGTCCCAGTTTATCGGCTTTAGTAAAGACGATAGAGAAAGGTATACCATTCTCACCAAGCCAATCCATGAACTCACGGTCAATCTTCTGTGGATCATGTCGTATGTCAATAAGAAGGAATACATTGGCAAGTTGCTCGCGCTGAAGTATGTACGTAGAGATCATAGTCTCGATATCATCCTGCACTTTCTTTGAACGCTTGGCAAAGCCATATCCCGGAAGGTCTATAATGTACCATTGATTATCAGGCTTTGACTCGATTAAGAAATGGTTTATGAGTAGTGTCTTGCCTGGTGTCGCAGATGTCTTTGCAAGGTTTTTATGGTTGCAAAGCATATTTATTAGACTTGACTTGCCTACGTTACTTCTGCCTATGAAGGCGAACTCCATAAGATTGTCTTTGGGGCATTGAGATATCTTTGCCGAGCTTATTTTAAATTCAGACTTCTTGATTTCCATTCCTTCAATATTTTAAGTGAAAAGTGAAAAATTATGAAATGCAGATTACCTTCTATTATAGAAGGCATATTGCAGTGAACAGAACCGCATACTAACCTGTATTTTTCATTTTTCATTTATTTTGCATATTTCTCCATAAGCGGCTTTGCCATCTCCGAACCTAGTTCCTTTGCTTTCTCAAGAGTAGCCATACCCTCTTTCTTCTTGCCTTTGAGTATTTGCGCAAGGCCATAAACGGCATGACCGTCGCCATAGTCAGGGAAGCGAGTCATGCATAGCTGGGCAGTAGCCATACCCTCGTCTATCTTGTTCACTCTTACCTGAAGCATCGCCTTTTCTGCGTAGTAAAGCTGTTCCTTTGGTGCGAGGGCAATAGCCTTGTCGATGTCGTCGAGAGCTGGCTGATACAGCTTTGCCTTTAGCTCAGCCTGTTCCTTGAGGTAGAAGAAATTATCGTTTACCATATTCCCCATCAGCTTCTCGTATTCGTTGTAGTCGGCAACAGCCTTGCGATACATGCCGTTATCGTCAAGGTATTTGCCACGAATCATAAAATAAGGGGCGGCATCAATCTTATATGGCTGTGGAAAGAATGCTACTGCACTATCAAGCATCTCAATCACCTTCTCTTTTTCCGCGTTGTTTGCCTGAAGGCATAAAGACGCATTATAGAAACATTCTGCGCTTCTCATATTCGTCTTTGTTACATCAAGGAATATCTTGTATGCCTCGTCGTATCTTTTAGCTGTGTAGAGAATCTTGCCTTTGTGGAGATTATATACGGGAAGCGGATTCACGCTCATAGCAGCGTCAGCCTCAGCAATGGCTTTATCGAGCGTCCAATTGGTAAATGTGCTGTCGTTGCTGTAAAGTAGCTTGTTAAAGATGATTTTTGAGTAGTCGAAATGAGGTTCATCCTTCTTTTCGCACTTCTCAATGCCTTCTTCCATAACCTTGGCAGCCTCGGCAAACAGTCCCTTGCCCGACAAATAGATTGCTTTTGAGTTGTAGCCCTCTGATGCAGTAGGGAACTTGCTTATGAACTCGTCCGACATACCCAGGATGTTATCATTACCTTTGTTGCCCTGATTCATGTAGAGTGCAACTACAGCTTGGTCGAAATCATCAGGAAGGGCAACGCGCATCTGTGTAAGGCGCATCGTTGCCTGTTTTGAGGTAAATCCGCTTACGGTCATCGACATTGCATATTGAGCACTTGGGCAATATAAGTCCGTGCGCTTCTTTGCTGGTTGCATCAAACCGAGCAATTCACCGTTGTTATTGAGGAAGGGTGAACCAGCAAGTTCGTCGGATGCTGTCTGTTCATAAATATAATATGGTAGGTCATTTTGGAAAGACTCTACCTTTGAAGGCTGATATTTCTTGATTACGGGATTTTTGATGTCATATTCAATCAGCCAACTTTCAGCTCCTGCTTCAATCTTCGTCTGGGCAATGGCGATAGGTGTGATAGCCATTTTCTTTTCGGCAGGAACTGTAACCTTGAACTTTGATACATTGTATATCTCGTTTGCACCAATTAGGCATTCCACATCGTACTTCCTTCCTTGAGCATCAATGATGTTCGCCTTTGAAGCTCCGATGAATGCTTCCCATGTGGCGAGGCATGTTCCGTTAGCATCTACGAAAGCACCATAGCCGGTGTGCAGTAGATTTCCATTGGCATCGAATGTCGTGAGTTTGAACATGCTCTTTGCCGCTTTCTTCACGGCAGATGGTTGAGCCATGCCAGTTAGAGGTAGGAGAGGTAGGAGAGTAAGGAGTATGAGAAAGCTCCATAGTCTCAAAAAGCAATATTTTTTAGATAGTATTTCTGATATTTTTTTCATTATATATTATTCATTATTAATTGTCTATTATTAATTAGCCGCAGGCTTTAATAGCTCCTTTGCATTCGTTAATGCTGCATCCGTGATATTCTCACCGCTCAGCATCTGAGCGATTTCCTGAACACGTTCTTCATCGTTGAGACGGCGCATGAGTGAGGTGGTACCGTTTTCCGTTTCATGCTTCTCTACCTTATAGTGGAAGGAACCCTTGGCTGCAATCTGTGGCAGATGTGTGATGCTAATCACCTGACGATTAGCTTCACCCATTTCCTTCATTATATCTGCCATCTTTTCAGCCATTTTGCCACTTACACCTGTGTCAATCTCATCGAAGATGATGGTCGGCAACTTCACCGCACCGCTTATCATCGCTTTCAACGACAGCATCACGCGGGCAATCTCACCTCCAGATGCCACTTGTGAAACAGGTCGCAATTCCATACCTTTGTTGGCTGAGAACATGAACGCTATCTTATCTTGGCCATCTTTGGTTAGGTGCGAAGAATCATCAGATTTATTACAGGTAAGCTCTACGGCAAACTGGACGTTAGGCATACCAAGTGCAGTGAGACGCTTGTGAATCTCTGCTTCCACTGTTTTTGCAGATTTTGTGCGTGTCTTAGTGAGGTTGTCTGCATGTTGTTGTGCCTTTTTCAGGAGTGAAGCTACCTTGGCCGTCTGCTCCTTCAGTTCCTCATCCGAATTGTCAATAGCATCAACAGCCTTTTGCAGACGGTCACGCTCTTCTATTAGTTCCTCAACGGTGCTCTTTGAGTATTTCTTTTCAAGTGAATAGAACATGTCAAGGCGGTTATTGATATATTCCAGTCTCTCTGGGTCAAAATCCACATCGTCAAGTGCACCGCTGATGTCTGATGCAATATCCTTAATCTCAATATATGCGCTTTCAAGTCTTTCTGAAATTTCCTCCACCTGTGGGAATACCTTTGTGATGCTCTCTATGCTACCGCATACTTGCTTGAGATTGCCTATTATGTCGTTGCTATCACCGTTTAGAAGTACATCTGCTTCATAGAGAGCGGATTTTATGTCTTCTGTGTGAGTGGCACTTTCCTGTTCTTGTTCCAGTTTCTCCTGCTCGCCCTCAATGAGGTTGGCAGCCGTTAGTTCATCCAACTGAAAGCGCATAAACTCCTCATTCTTTTGGTTCTCTGAAATGTTCTTCTTAAGTTCCGCGAGAGCTTTCTCTGCTGCATGAAGTTCATTGAATGCTTTTGTGTATTCCGTGCGCTCTATGGTATTGTTCGCGATGATATCAACAGTGTTCAACTGAAAATCTTCCTTTTGAAGCAGAAGATTCTGATGCTGTGAATGCACATCCATAAGCATCTCGCCAAGTTCCTTCATCTGATGAACCGTGGCTGGTGTGTCGTTTATGAATCCGCGACTCTTACCTGAAGCTGTAAGTTCGCGTCGTATGATACAGTCGTCTGCATCAAAGTCAATTTCATTCTCATCAAACCATTCCTGCATATCATAGGCAGAGAGATTGAAATGAGCCTCGATGCTACATTTCTGAGCGTCAGTCTTAATCGCCTTTGTATCAGCACGCTGTCCCATGAGCAAGCCGATAGCACCAAGTACGATACTCTTACCTGCACCCGTCTCACCTGTAATGACAGAGAAACCCGGCTCGAAATCGATGTCGAGTGAGTCGATAAGAGCGAAATTCCTGATATGTAATTCTTTAAGCATTTTACTATTGTTTTATCTTCTCCCACGTATTGTTTTGTGAAGCATTGATACCAAAGAGTATGTCATATACAGATTCCTTCTCTTTCTGAGTACCTTTGCCCTTGTATATGTTGGCTATCTCTTCCTTTTTGTAGTCTGTCCATATCTGTGGAAGCATAGAAAGAGGTCTGTCCTCATGTGCCTTTTTGAGGTTTTCCTGAATGGCTGTTGTGATTTCCGTGCGTCCTCGCTCCACATTGTTTGCCATCTCGTCAAGTCCTTTGCGATAGTAGTTGTACTGCAACTGACGGAATGGTGCCATTGATCCGTCGAGGTAATCGTTGATTATAGCGAAGCGGTTTCTTGAATTGTCGAATGCCTTCCATCCGGGATAGTCAAGGTTCTGAGCATTGTTAGTGAGGTTCATACATCTTTGCAGTACTTCCTCTCCACCATTGGGAGAGAATGTGTCGAGGTCAAGCCCGATAAGGAGGTATGCATAGTAGGCGAGGAGAGCGGTGAGCTGGTTGTCGATGTTCTCTTCATTGAACTCAATCTGGTCGAACTGCGAGAACTGAAAGTCAAAGTTCTGGTCGGTGTTGTTGTATATGGTGGTTGTGTAGGAGCTATTATATACCGGGCGTATTGCCTGTATTGTGGCAGTGCATCCCCATGTGTTATCCTCTTGCGAGAATTTTTTCACCGTGAGGTTGAAGTTTGCATTTATGCGCTCGTTCTCCTTAAACTGCAGGCTGGTCCATTGGCGGTTATTGAAGAACTCTTCCAATGTCTCTTTCAGTTTGTCGAAGATACCTTGGTCGGCTATCTGCACAGCATTATGGTTTATGGTAAACTTTGCTTTGAACTCCTGTGCGCTTGAAAAGGCATTACAGAAGCAGAGAAACAATGTTATGTACAATTTACTATTTACAATGTACAATTTGTTTGCGAAGCTTATCAAACTACGTATGTTATAATTATGCATCGACCTTTTCAATTAGCAGTAATCATTAACAATTAACCATTTACAATGTGCGAATATAGATGCCGATTGGCAAATTGTACATCGTAAATGGTAAATTGTACATTATTTCACAGTGTATATCTCACGCATCTTTATCCTTGTCATCCACTGCTTGGTCTCAAGAGGGAAGTCACCATTGATCATCCATGAGTAGTAACCAGGATCACGACGAAGGACATCGGCAACAGCCATGCCTTTGTATTTGCCAAAGTTGAACACTTCCTGCTTGCGAGTCTTGCCATCCTTGCCAACTATAGGCTTTCCGTCAGGACCTTTAACATCACACCATATCATTCTGCCTGCGAAATCCACGTTGTCATTCTGGCGTGAGAACTCGTTGAGCACATCCATGTCGTTCTCCAGTTTGCGTTCATCCTCTTCCTGCTTTGCTGGATCGTACATGTCAAGTTGTGCCTGAAGTACTCTCCATGTAGCTTCGGTGTCCTGATCAGCAAGGTGTGCCTGGAAGTCCTCTTCCATTTTCCTTCCGCAGTAGAACTTATATGCAGCTGCAAGGTTACGACGCTCCATCTTGTGGAAGATTGTCTGCACATCGATCAGGCGACATTTAGTGAAGTCGAAAGACTGACCTGCGCGTAGCAGTTCCTCGGCAAGCATAGGCACATCAAACCTGTTGGAGTTGAAACCCGCGAAATCGCACCCCTCAAAATCCTTTACGAGCGTAGCGGCAAGTTCCTTGAATGTCGGCTTGTCGGCAAGCATCTCGTCGGTGATGCTTGTCAGTTCGGTGATGATGGGCGACAACTTGCACTCAGGATTCACCATATAGTTGGCGCGTTTCTCGTTGCCGTCAGGCATTGCCTTGATGTATGAAATCTGGATGATGCGATCCTTGCTGATATCCAGTCCTGTGGTCTCAAGATCAAAAATGATGAGAGGCTTTGTCAAGTTCAGTTTCATCCCTGATTATTCGTTAAGGAGCATTGGCATGATCAACATAAGAATATCCTCACCCTCTGGCTGCTGTGCTGGGCTTATGAGACCTGCTCTGCCTGGGTCTGCAAGCTCAATGACTATTTCGTCAGAAGAGATGTTGTTGCAGATCTCATAGAGTGCACCGCCCTTGAAACCGATACTCATAGGCATACCACCGTATTCACAAGCTATTGTTTCTCGTGCACTTGTTGCAAAGTCATGATCCTCTGCGTTGATTTCAAGTGTGTTGTATTCCAAACGGAGTTTGATTAACTGGGTGCTCTCGCTTGCGAATGGCATAACTCTTCGCATAGCGCTGATGAACGACTTGCGATCAAGTGTCAGGGTGTTAGGGTTGTCCTGTGGGATAACGCTGTTGTAGTTAGGGTATCGGCCTTCGATGAGACGACAAGAGAGCATACCGTCAGAGAAATGAATCTCTGCGTTTGTCTGATTGAAACTGATCGTTACGTCAGCACCGTCAGAACTGAGAACTGAACGGAGCAGGTTGGCAGGCTTCTTTGGCAGGATGAAAGATGCAGGAACCTCTGTCTTGCAACCATAGATGCGGTTTCTAACGAGCTTGTGACCATCTGATGCAACAATTGCCATAAAGTCTTCCTTGAGGTCGAAGAACAGACCGTTCATCACCATTCTGAGCTCGTCTTGAGCAGTTGCGAAGATTGTGCGGTTTATGTTGTTCGCAAGCACCTCTGAAGGGATGGTTGTGCTGGTTGACTCCCCGTCAAGCCCCTTGAGGCGTGGATATTCCTCGGCACTCTGGCCAAATATCTTGTATGAACCGTTCAGATAGTTCATCTGTATGCTGTAGTCGCTCATGTTCACATCAAAGACGAGAGGCTGGTCTGCAAGTTCTTTGACTGAAGTGAGCATAATCCTGTTAGGTACGCAGAATGATCCGTTGACGTCATATTCGTTCAGGTCAACGGTGCATTTCATCATATTAGCATTGTCTGAGGCTGTAAGAATGAGCTTGCCGTCCTGAACCTCAAATAGGAAGCATTCGAGGATGCTGATGCTGTTCTTAGGACTGATGACTTTGCTCAGAATGTTTAGTTTGCTACTAAGAGCTGTGCTTGAAATTGAAAATCTCATAGTCTTGTATGATTTGTTTTTTTTGTTTGCAGAATGTTAATTTGCCTACAAAGATACAAAACTTTTGTGTTATTTGGAAAAATATTCTCAATAAAATGGTTGAAATTAAAAATATTTTAGTAATTTCGCCGACGAAAACGGCATCATTTTGAGTAATTGTCTTTTTCTACACATTATTTATAGAGAAATTAAATTAAAATCAGTATAAAACAAAATGGAATTACAAGGTAAAGTAATAGCAGCTCTTCCTGAGCGCAGTGGCGTTAGTGCCCGTGGCGAATGGAAGTCACAGGAGTTCGTAATTGAGTATCAGGAGGGGCAATACCCACGTCATTTGGTCTTCACCGTATTCGGTGCAGACCGTCTTCAGCGTTTCAATATCCAGATTGGTCAGACAGTTCTCGTTGCCTTTGATATTGACGCTCATGAGTGGAATGGTCGTTGGTTTACTGATGTTCGCGCATTTGATGTTCGCCTCGTTGACCCTAATGCCGCTGCTCCTGTTGCTCAGGCAGCCCCAATTCTGAATAATATTGCTCCTGCCGTTGAGGCTAACCCGGCAGCTCCATTCCCTCCACAGCAGGAGTCTGCTGGTGAGTCTGCGGATGATCTCCCATTCTAAAAAGAAAAATAATATGGAGGTATTAGATCGTCGTCAGCAACTGAAAGCCACCATATTGCCTATGGCGCGTGAGGCTTTCCGTCTTCATGGCATTCGTGCCGTGAAGATGGATGATCTTGCGGCTGCTCTGAAGATGAGTAAGCGTACTCTCTACGAAACTTACGAGAACAAAGAAGCTCTGCTGATTGATATGCTGCGCCTGTCAATGGAGGAACATCATACTGCAATGGAAACCTTCAAAATGCAAAATGATGATGTGATGGATCTTATTCTAGAGCATTTCAGAATCCAGACAGAGATTTATTCTAATACCAACCCTCAGTTCTTCAGAGACTTGAAATTTTATCCGGGACTTACGGATAAGTTCCGTGATGTTGAGAATGACAATCAGGAGAAAACGATGGAGGTGTTCCATCGTGGCATAGAGGAAGGTTATTTCCGTCCAGAGGTGAATTATGATTTCATCTTGAAAATTTGTCGTCATCTCTCATTTGTGTTCCGCACTCATGAAGAATATTCCATGTATGACATGCGCGAAGTGTTTGTGAGTTTTGTATGTACCTTACTTCGCGGTATATGTACAGAGAAAGGAATCGTTAAGATTGATGCTTTTCTCAAGAATAATTCATAGTCTTATTTTTTCTTATGCTTTCACCCATTTGTTGATCAACGAATAACTCGTAGGAAATTTTTTATATTGATAGTTGCTTTTTTACTCGATTTTGGTTAATAATCATTAACACACTGGCAATTTGTTTGCCAATGTGAGTGTTATCTCGTAAAAAAATAGTAACTTTGCACCCGCCTTTACGAGTTAGAGGCATAAAATTCATTTCTAACAAACAAATTTTTACAAAAAATGGCAACAAAAATCAGACTGCAGCGCGGTGGTCGTAAGAGCTACGCTTTTTACAGCATCGTTATCGCTGACGCAAGAGCTCCACGTGATGGTAAATTTACTGAGAAGATTGGTACTTACAACCCAAACACCAATCCTGCCACAGTAGATTTGAATTTTGAGAAGGCACTTTACTGGGTAGAGTGCGGTGCTCAGCCAACTGACACCGTTCGTAACATTCTCTCTAAGGAGGGCGTTTATCTTATGAAGCACCTCAAGGGTGGCGTTAAGAAGGGCGCATTCACAGAGGAAGAGGCTCAGAAGAAGTTCGATGCTTGGAAGGCTGACAAGGTTAAGGGTATCGAGGCTGTAAAGGCTAATCTCGCTGACGCTAAGAAGAAGGCAGCAGCTGCTGCTCTCGAGGCTGAGAAGAAGGTTAACGAGGCTATCGCTAAGAAGGTAGCTGACAAGAAGGCTGCTGCTGAGGCTGCAAAGGCAGAGGCAGAGGCTGCTCCTGCTGAGGAGGCACCAGCTGAAGAGGCTGCTGCAGAGTAATCTTTAGCTCACAGCAAAAACATAAGTGAGGCATTCGAAAGAATGTCTCACTTTTTTATGCTCTTTTCTGTTGACCTTTTGATTTTCGGATGATAAATCCAAATCTCCACGTGATTATTTCTCATTCATTTTCAGAAGGTTAACCTGAATTATTCATAGTCCCACCCAACAGAGCATATCCAGACGGGGGTACTATGTCTGAAATGAGATGCACTTGCACTAAAATCCTTATTGTTACCTGTTACCTGTTACTGCAAGGGTAATGCCTTTGCTAAGCCTTCGCTATGCCTTCGCTGTGCCTTCGCTCTGAGTCCGCTCCTAGGACTATAGGATGAACGGACTTAGAACGGATTTACAACGGACCTGGAACGGACTTACAACGCAACTGCATCGGAAGGTGTTGAAAGTTCTCACAGAATCTCATTGAAGCCTGTATTAACTTTGGGGAAATGTTTTTGGAATGTTTTTCGCGTTTTACATCGTTTTTCAAGCATACAGAGTAGGGTGAATCAGCCAGGAATTAATGCTTATTGTTATGTTATTGAGACTGTCAGCAGTCTATAATCAGCCTTCTGAAGTGTTCGTAACAGCCTCATTATCTTTACTTTAGGTGACTGTGGTCAAGGTCTGAGTCTCGTTCAACAAGCAAGAAAATCCCGACCGGTAACAAGTAACAGGTAACAATAAGGATTTTAGTGCATGACCAAATTTTACTGAAATCTTCTAAGGAGTTTATATACCTTATTATATATATAAATAATAAATATAGGCATAGGTTTACACTATTTTTCTTATTGTTACCCGTTACCTGTTACTGTTATTGTCAACGCCAGGTCCGAAGAGGGCGAAATCACCTTTCGTTGGGTCGTCTGGCTAGATTTCACGAAGAATCTTCCTCTATTCTCAGAATACCAGTGGGAGGCTCGTAATCATTTTTTTATACGGATAATTTTGCAGTAAGAAAAAATATCATTACTTTTGCATAGCGTTACAAAAAGGTATCGTAAGAAGCTACGACAGCTTATGAAAATGAGCCAAGCAATCCCTTCTGTGATTCCTGATTCTGGGTGATTCGCGCATAAAATCATTTATTATGACAAAAATTGTAAACAAAAAGGAAATAATTAGGTTGTTATCAGAAGACAGCTATTTTAGCGGTTTTAAACCTACTTCTATTGGATTTAAGAAAAAAGACGGGAAAGATTGGGAAGTGATAGAATTATTTGGTTATCCCAGATGGTGGGATGATAAGTATGAGGATGCTCTTGGAATTCGTGTATCCTTTCTGAAACGGTTTGATGTTCTTCATAGATGGTTCGAACCTTTTCGTGCTACAACGCAACAAGAGTTGAGAGACCTTCGCTCGCACTATACGGTAGGAATAACTCATGATATGTATTTCCCCGACAGGGAGCATTATTATACATTCCCATTTGATGGAAGTGAGTTTGAAAAAAGACTTGAAAACATGCGTAGGGATATTGTCGAGGTTGGAACCTACTTTTTTGACAAGTACAAGACGCTTAACGATTATTACAAGAACGACGTGGAGCCTATTATTGCAGATGAGCATTTTAAACTTGGCAACGGTTGTATTCATTGGTACCTATATCTGAAAGCGGCAAAGCTAGTGTCTCCAGAAAAATACGGTCAGATACAACAGAAAATTATGGAACATATAGAATCGCTACATTCCTGGCATGAGCCTAATTTGGAAAATGTGTATCCAAAACTCGAAGAAATATTAAATGCTGTATAATCCCTGAATCAATGGTTCTCCGGAATCATGTGGACGATTCTGGTATGTACCAGCGGTTGCCTTCAATTAAATGATATTGCTGCTGAAATCTGCAAATAACAAAAAATTATAGCTCGAAATCCAATTGGTGATGATACTTTTCGCAGAGTTCTCGATATTCTTTAGCTAAATGAGGCCATATACCAGAAGCTTCATGGATTATCTTTAGACCATTCTCTTCTATTTCATAATCACTATCATTTTCGTAACTCTTTTTTTGTTTTTGATAAAATAGTCTACATAATCCCAATAACCCTGTTGGAAAGCATAGATAAGAAACTTATTATGATGTACCCATACTTTTTCTTTCATAAACCAATCAAGTAGCTTCCTGTTATCTGTAAGGGAATTAAAAAAAGACATAACTATATTCAATTCATCTCTAACCAGTCTTCCAGTCTCCAATACATCTGATGTATCTGTTAACATAAAAGAAGAAAAATGATGATGTGTAGTGAAATAATGTTGTCTATTATTATATTGAACTAACAATAAGTCACTCATCGAAAGTTTTGAGAAATCAGTCTCATCTCCATTTGCTTTTGCAACCTCAAAAGAGTACACACCACAATTAATAAAAAAATTCATCCCTTCCTTCAAAGTTCCATTGACTCGACTGAAAATTGATGGTAAAAACAAAGACATCATTCTTGTACCAAAAATAATTGGCTTTTTCCCGATACCCTAATTCTTTCATCATAGGGTGAATCTCTGATTTTATGAAATTATTCAATAGCAGACTCATAACCACTTATTTTTATTTAATATAATATACGACATTTATGCTTTCCTTTTATCAGGCACGTTGTGCGCTCTGTCCCAATGATCATCGTTTGCATATCTTTCCTTTTTTGTTGTGCTATGTCAGAATGATGTCAGTCCATTCTGTATTGCATGAGGCCTTCGCCCAGAGGCTGTCCGGAATGTTTTTTCCAATCGAAAATGCGTTGTGCGGAACTTATTTGTCTACCCCAAGTCCGAAGAGGGCGAAATCTCCCTTGATTGGGTCGTCAGGCCAGATTTCACGAACCTTTCGACTTGCTATCAGCTTGTTACTCCCTTGCTATCCCCCATTTCAACTTTCAATTGTCCATTGTCAACTGTCTGTTGTGAATTGACAATTTTCCGAGGTCACACATTAATTATATATAGAAATTATCCAAAAAAAGTTAAAAACAACGCCGCCAGAAATACAAATTACCATAAATACGACAAAAAAATATAACTTTGCGCGGAATCATGAACAAAACAATTTATTTATTACTATTTTTGCTGTGCAGTACTGTGAGTCATGCGCAAGTAACTGCCCGTGTGGAATTCCCATATCGCGAATACAAAGACACATACACCACTCCGATGGGTGAGCATGGCGTGCTTGAACAACAGTTCGACAAGAAGACACAGAACGACAAGCGATGGTTCAAAATTCAACATTACAACACCAACCTTGAACTGGTTGCAACAGACTCGATGCTGATTAGCAAGGACATGGGACTTTACACATGGAAAAGCGACGGGGAGGTGTGCTACACCATCCTACGCGAGAGCGACGACTCGTTCCTGATTGTTGCCTACAATACCAACACGCACAAGACCAAAGTGGTTGAGGGTGAATACACGCACAAAGGTTCGATGCGCAGCATCTGCATCGAAAACGGATATCTGGTGTTCAGCTCGACGCAGAAGAAAACTGAGCGTATTGGTATAGTAAACCTGAAAAACGGCGACACAAAATACAGCGACATCCACATCGACGGAGTGCGCGACAAGAAAATATTCATTCTCGAAAACACTATCATCGATGACGAGATAAACTCGCTCGTGAAGGTAGAAGACGAGGTATATCTTATGCGATTCGGACTCGACGGCAGCACACACAGCCGCATCCCGCTTACAAAAGACATAGATGAGTATATCTGCAATGCGTCGGTATCAAAGTCGGACGGAAAATACTTTCTGACAGGAACTTACACCAACAAGAAGGACGGAATGGCACAAGGCATATATTTTGCCCAACTCGAAGGAGACAAGTTCAAGTTCATCAAGTTTTACAACTTCCTCAATCTGAAAAACTTTACCGAATATATGAGTAGCAAGAAGAAGGCAAAGGTTGAGCGACGTAAGGAGAAGGCCGAGAAAAAAGGCAAGGAATACAGCCTGAACTATCTCATTGCAAGCCACAAGATAATGGCAGAGAACGGCTATTACTACTATCTGGGCGAGGCATACTATCCTACATACAGCACCACACGCGATGCCTTCGGAGGAGTTTACACTATGTTCAGCGGATATTTCTACACTCATGCCGTTCTTGTAAAGTTCGACAATCAGGGAAATATAGTGTGGGATAACTGCTTCAAGATGGAGCCTCGTGAAAGGCCTTTCTCTGTAAGGAAATTTGTTTCGGTAAGTCTGAAGGGCGACAATGTTAGCACCGTATTTACCGACGGAAAGCGACTTACATCTAAGCTATTCCGAAACTCGGACGGCGAGGTCGTAAAAGACCGGAACACCGAGATTATGGATACCACAGGCGATGGCGAGAGCATAAAGAGAGCCAGATACACAAACAGCGTGCATTGGTACGACGAGAACTTCATTGTACACGGCAACCAGACGGTAAAGAACGACAAGACTAACGAGCGCCGCCGTGTTATTTACATAAGCAAATACTCTATCAAAGAATAAAAAAGATGATGAAAGCATGCAAAAAAACAACCTTTACGCGACTTTTTGCGTTGGTAATGCTTATCGGCTATGCCATTAACGGCAAGGCACAGGCCTTTGACGGCGACGACGACTGCAAGTTGCACGCTGGCTATATAAACTTCGGAAAGCAGAACGGCGGCGAAATCGGCATAGACTATGGATTTTCCGACTATCTTTCGTACGGCATTGCGATGCGCGTGGTTGAACCATACGTCGACGAAGACGGCGAGAAGAACATACTCAACGGCGTGGACGCCGCTGTTAATGTAAAATATCACTTTCAGGCAACGCTGGAACTGCCTCAAGAACTCGATTTCTTCGTAGGAGCACAGGCAGGCCTCAGCGGCAACCTCGGACTGAATGCCGGCGTATGCTATAACTTTGGAGAGGTTGTTGGAGTCTATGCCCGAGCCGAACGCAACCTGTTCGAAGCATGGCATTTGGGACTGAAAGATACCTCTCCGTTCAAGAACAACTGGGGCTTCAGCGTAGGTCTTACATTTAATCTCGACTTTAATAGTATCAGATAACAGAAAGTCTTGGATTGAATTATGAAAAGGAAACCGTCTTCGCAACTTCTCTTGATGATTGCGAAGACGGAATTTTTATTATTTTAATCTGAATTCGATGAATTCAAAATTTCCTATAAACGCATCTAATCTTTACAAAGCCTGTTATGCACTATAATTATGATCTATCACGATAGTCACTTCATAATCAGGCGCAAGGGCTTTTATTTCGCTTGTCAGCGTTGATGAGAGGGAGGCTTCATCGTGTACGGAAATGTCGGGAACAACATCCACGGAGATGCGATTCTCTTTCTCGAAGAAGTAGAAACCATGAACCTGTGTGATTTCCTTGTGCTTTGCCAATGTCTGCATAACCATGTTTTGCAATTCTGCCCTGCGGTTTTCACCTGTGGAAATAGCATATACCCCAACCGTCATGAGAATGCCGTGACGCTCATACATCAGTTCGGAAATCCGTCGTGTAAGACCGTGAATCTTATGGGCATCCAAAGTGTCATATACATTTATGTGCAGAGAACCGATCAGCACGCTAGGACCATAATTGTGAAGGATGATGTCATAGACTCCATGAACATCCTCAAAGTCCGAAACCTCCTTTTTGATTGCCTTGAGCAGGTCTGGAGAAATCCTTGCACCAAGCAATTCATTGACAGGAGAAGCTAACATTTCAAAACCAGCCTTGATGATGACAACAGAAATCAATGCACCAAGTATGCCGTCAAGAGATACTTGCCATAATAGCATTATGCCGGCTGAAATCAGCGTTGCCAACGTGATGACTGCATCAAAGAGTGCATCTGAGCCAGAGGCAATAAGAGCATCGCTGTTCAGTTGCTCGCCTTGCTTTTTCACGAACGATCCGAGTATCAGTTTTACTACGATAGCTACCACAATGACTGTAAGCGTTACGGTAGTATATTCTGGTTCGGTAGGCTCAAAAATCTTCTTTACCGACTCTATGAGTGAGGTTATACCAGCCGAGAGTACGATAACGGCAATTATTATTGCGCTGAAATATTCTACTCGTCCGAAACCGAAAGGATGCTCACGATCAGCAGGACGCTCGGAGAGTTTTGTGCCGACGATTGTAATTACACTCGAAAGGGCATCGCTAAGGTTGTTTACGGCATCCATTATGATAGCCACGCTATTTGCCAAGACGCCAACTATAGCCTTGAACGCAGCCAGCAATACGTTTGCCACGATGCCTATAATACTGGTACGAATAATCTTTTGAGAACGGTTCATATTTAGTGTTTGTTTATGTTTTGATTTTCTGTTTTTACACTATTTTCTCTATCTGAGAATTTAATGGCAAAGGTACACAAAAAATCTAAGATAGCCAAGAAAAAGGGAAACTATGAGCAAATAAATGTAGGTTTTGGCATCAAGGTTGTAAGTCCGTTCTAATACCGTTATAAATCCGTTTCAAGTCCGTTCCTGCTCCAATTGAGAGAACGGAGGCATAGCGAAGGCACAACGGAGGCATAGCGAAGGCAATGCGGATGTAATATATTGGTGTAATACCCTTGCAAAGAAAAAATAAAAAAAGTTTTTAAAGGGGGTATTACACCTTTTGTTGTTATGAACAATATTTTTATTGATTATCAGCGTGTTAGATGCGGTGTAATACCCTTGAAAGTATTACACCATTTCAGGGGATTTGGTGTAATACTGGTGTAATACTTTCGGGGGTATTACACCAAGGTAAACAAATTGATATACAATTATTTAGTGTGCATAAAACGACAAAGATGTAATACCCCCTTTGAAAACTTTTTTCAAAAAGTATTACACCGACTATTACACTTTGTTTTTTATAGGTAATGGACAAAATCTACTTATCCACCCCAAGTCCGAAGAGGGCGAAATCACCTTTGGTTGGGTCGTCTGGCCAGATTTCACGAAGCTTTTGGGAGAGTTTCAAGGCAGCACTCATGCTTGTGCACTTGCTTGATATAAGTCCTAATTTAGTGGCTTCCTGAAGGACATGGGTATCCATAGGAATGATGAGTGTGCTCTTGTCAATGAGGTCGCTCCAAAATCCGAGATCAACTGGCGAATTATCACGCACCATCCAACGAAGGAACATACAAACACGCTTGCATGAAGAGGTGGCATCCTTTGGAATAACGCCTGTGCTTCCGTGAGTAGCAAACCATGATGTCAAGGCTTTTACGGCATCAAGAGCAGATAGTTTCTTGTCTGATTTCTTTAGGCTTATGATAAAACCTCGCATAGAGCCGTATTGTTCTATCATTTGTGCAAGGGCATTGAGAAAATCATTCATCATTGCCTTTGTGTAGAGACGATAGAAGCACTCATCTGTGTGTGGCACTATCTTCTCGTACTCTCTGTTCGTCAGCCATTTGGCGTAGTCGCCATTAATCATTAGACTTTCAATTTTAGGCAGGAACTGCTTTCTGCTGCCATAGCTTATGGAAGAGGCGATAAAAGCCAGTATCTCCTTGTTGGAGTTGCCCTCAACTTGATGCATGAACCATGACGGATCTCCGTTGATGAAATCCGCACGCTCGTATTTGTTGGCAAGAGAAGTTAAATCCATAAGACCCGCCCTAACCCTCCCAAGGGAGGGATGTTTTATAGTAATGATAAATTAAAGACGCAGAGACGCGGTTAAAAACTTTGCGCCTTTGCGTCTTTGCGTTTGATATTTGTATTTTTTGATAACCAAGCCCTCCCATAAGCGAAAGAATGTATAATACATCCTTCCTTCCCCTTGGGAAGGCTTGGTTAGGCTTTGTTTTTAGAGAATAGATTTTACAGTCTCAAGCATACCCTTGCTTTGGATGTCATTCAGGAAGCCTTCAACCATATCTGTGAGGCCTGGGATGGTGTTGAGGTTGCCGTGCTCGCCCCAGATCCAGTCGGCTGCAAGAACGCCCTCTGCCACCTTGCGTGTGTCGCCAGTAGCCCAGAGCTGTGTGAGAAGATCCATAATCTTCTGATCGTCGTTTGGCTGGATAGGTGCTCCGTCTGCGCGTGTACCGCCCTTGTAGTAGGTGATGATAGCTGCAAGACCGAGTACGAGTCCCTTTGGTAGTTCGCCCTTACGCTCGAGATATACCTTGACTCCTGGAAGGTCGCGTGCCTGGAACTTAGGGAATGAGTTGAGCATGATGCTTGTAACCTGATGGTCAACGTATGGGTTGTCAAAGCGCTCAAGTACATCAGCAGCAAACTTCTGAAGCTCGTCCATAGGGAGGTTGAGAGTCTGCATAAGCTCGTCATACTGTACCTTCTTGATATAAGGACCGATAACCTCATGATGAAGGGCATCGCGAACGATGTTTACGCCTGAGAGGTATGCAACAGGAGAGAGAACGGTGTGAGGACCGTTGAGCAATGTTACCTTACGCTCGTGGTATGGTGCCTCAGACTCAGCAATAAGTACGTTAAGACCTGCCTGATCTGCAGGGAATTCCTTGCGAAGTTCCTCGCATGTCATGTTCTCTGCCTTCTCGATAACCCAGAGGTGGAAGATTTCTGCCTGAACAACGAGGTTGTCCCTATAACCAATCTTCTCCTGGATCTGTGCAATCTCATTGCGTGGGAAGCCTGGAACAATACGGTCAACGAGGGTTGCGCATACATAGTTGTATTTCTCGAACCACTCTGAGAAAGCAGCAGCCTTCTCGCCAAAGTCTTCTTTCCAAAGTTCAATGTACTTACGGATGCAATCCTTGAGGTGATGGCCATTGAGGAAGATAAGCTCACAAGGCATGATGATGAGACCCTTTGAAGGATCACCGTTGAATGCGTTGAAGCGATACCAGAGAAGCTGTGTCAGCTTGCCTGGGTATGAAGAAGCTGGTGCATCGGAGAGCTTGCAGGCAGGATCAAAAGCAATACCAGCCTCAGTAGTGTTGGAGATGACGAAACGAATCTCTGGCTGCTCTGCGAGTGCCTGATAAGCCCAATGCTGTGCGTATGGATCAATACCACGGCTAACGACATCAATACGGTCGAGCTGGTTGACAGCCTCGCCATTGAGACGTCCCTGAAGGTTTACGTGGTAAAGGCAATCCTGACCGTTAAGCCACTGAACCATACCGCGGTCGATTGGCTGAACGATAACGACAGAACCATTGAAATTGGTCTTGGCATTCATGTTCCATACAATCCAGTCAACGAATGCACGGAGGAAGTTACCCTCACCAAACTGGATGATTCTCTCTGGCATTACACTCTTAGGTGCAGTGCGCTTGCTTAAAGCTGGTAATTTAGCCATTGTTAGTTTTTTGTTTTTTGTATTAATAAAGTTAACTAAGTTTTATGTGGTTGCAAAATTAGTAAAATTTTACAAAAAAAAACTTCTCTCGCAGTAGAAATTTCAAATATTAGAATTTATTAACGCAAACGCAC
This sequence comes from uncultured Bacteroidales bacterium, assembly GCA_902801425.1. Classification (GTDB taxonomy): domain Bacteria; phylum Bacteroidota; class Bacteroidia; order Bacteroidales; family Bacteroidaceae; genus Prevotella. The sequence continues at coordinate 33,546 of CADCIQ010000066.1, forward strand.
GGCTACGCAATCGTTTGGTTATTGATGAGTTGTGCTTTTTCTGGCTGCCTATATGTTCACAATAAGTCCCTCATTGGCAAGTATAGTGTTCTTGAATACTTGTTTTGCTTCTTGCAAAAGTGGTTCATCCGTGTTATATCTCTGGCTATAATGACCGAGCATGAGTTTTGATGCGTTGGCATCCCTTGCAGTCATTGCCGCCTCCTTCGCTGTGGAATGAAGATATTTTACTGCTTTTTCCTTAAATTCCTCTGTATATGTGGATTCGTGATAGAGCAGGGTTACATTCTTTACTCTTTCTGCAAGTTCGGGATAATATCTCGTATCAGAACAATAAGCGTATGAGCGTACAGGATCAGGCTCGGTTGTAAGCAATTCATTCTTAATGATTTCTCCCTCTGGCGAAGTCCAGTCAAGTCCTGCCTTGATGTTGTTGATCTGTGAGACGGGAATATCGTAGAAATCAATCATATCACGACGGATGTGTCGTGATCCAGCCTGTTCTCGGAACAGGAATCCACAGCAATGCACTCTATGACAAAGAGGTATGCTTTCCACGGTCAGCGAGCGGTCTTCATATATTATCTGCTGCTTGTTCGTGTCAACGGCATGAAAGATGACCTCAAAGTCGAGACCTCCACAGAAGGTTTTGAGTTCAAGGTTCAGAAGTTCCTCATATTCGCCGGGAGCATATACGTGGAGTGGGGCAGTACGACCGTTAAGTCCGAACGTGCTTATCATTCCCACCAAACCGAGAACATGATCTCCGTGAAGATGGGAAATGAAAACAGCATAAATCTTTGTAAAGTTAAGACGCGATTTCCTTACTTGCTGTTGGGTGCCCTCTCCACAGTCAACCATAAAGAGTTTTCCCCTTATCTCCACAATCTGTGAAGAAGGGGTATGTCTGGCTGTTGGCAGGGCAGAGCCGCATCCTAAGATATGTACTTTGAATGGTTGCACCGATTAATTATTTACTATTTAGCTATTTACAATTTACTATTTATTTACTATTTCCTGATATTTACTATTTTTTACAAGGTCATGGACTTGCGAAAATAGTACATAACCTAAATGGTAAATAAATAGTAAATTGTAAATAGTAAAATAGTAAATGTTACTGTCTTTTATACACAAATATTCCCTTTGAGTTCTCCAATTCGAGACTATCTGCACCGAGAGTCAGGACTTCGAAGGTATCGGTATTGAGAATGAGCTTGGCATTACAGATAGTCCAGACGGTGTAAGGCTTACTCTCTGCTGGTACGCTGCTCTCAATGCTACCATCCTCATGGATAGTGAAATTCTTGTCGAGGGAAGTCCAGCGGCCGAGCAAGGTTGTAAGGTTGATAACCTTGTGCGCGATGTTTCCGTCTGCGGTTTTATAATAGGTAACAGCCATTCTGTCACCGCTCATCATACCTCCCTGAACATTACTACCTTTCTCCTCGTCAATAGTGAATGTGAGGGTCTTGCCCTCATCGGTTACAAGTTCGAGAGTATGCATCATGGAACCTTCACCGCATTTGCCATATACGGTGGAATCGGCAACTTCGCTCTTGAGCGTATCTCTTTGAGCGTCAGCGTTGTCGGTTTTTCCGCCGTTACAGCTTGCGAGGAATGCAAAACAACCCAAAACGGCTGTGGATATTATTGATTTCTTCATTTTTCAGTTTTTATTTTTCATCTGCCTTCGCCTCATTCCAAAGAGCATCCATTTCCTCAAGAGTCATTTCGGTCATTGGCTTGCCGAGTTCCTTTGATTTCTGCTCAATATAGTTGAAGCGATGGGTGAATTTCAGATTTGTCTTTTCAAGGGCCGTATCAGGATTGAGGTGATACAATCTGGCAGCATTTACGAGAGAGAAGAGGAAATCGCCAAGTTCTTCAAGAGAACGCTCCTTGTCCTCCTTACGAAGCTCAGCTTCCAGTTCTCCGAGTTCTTCATGCACCTTTGCCCATACATCCTCCTTCTTCTCCCAGTCGAAGCCCACGTTAGTAGCCTTGTCCTGAATGCGATAGGCTTTTATAAGGCTTGGCAAGGAACTCGGAACGCCCGAAAGAACAGTTTTGTTCCCGTCCTTCTCCTTCTGCTTAATCTGTTCCCAAACGGCACTCACATCATCACTCGTCTCTGCCTTTACCTCACCATAGATGTGAGGGTGACGGAAGATGAGTTTGTCAGCTTCCTTGTTGCAGACATCGGCAATGTCAAACTCGCCCTTCTCCCTGCCTATGATAGAGTAGAAGATGACATGCTCAAGCACATCACCAAGTTCTTTCTGTATCTCTTTTGGCTCGTTCTGCATGATAGCATCACAAAGCTCGTATGCCTCCTCTATGGTGTGAGGGCGCAGGCTTTCGTTAGTCTGCTTACGATCCCAAGGACATTTCACGCGCAGATTGTCGAGAACGTCTATCAATCTGCCGAATGCCTCAAGTTTTTCTTCTCTTGTATGCAATTTCTGTTTATTGTTTTAAGATTTTCATTGCAAAAGTAGAAAAATAATGTGAGATTCCAAAATTTTTGAGAAAAAATGTGTATCTTTGCACCTTAATTATAAGGAACGTGCCTGTAAGGGCGCTTATCTTAGATAGAATTGATAAACAAAAATAAACAACATTCAAGATAAATGGAATTAGCAAGTAAGTATGCCCCAAATGAAGTGGAGGCTCGATGGTACCAGTATTGGCTGGACAACAAACTATTCAGTAGCAAACACTGGTGTGCTTCACATGGGACACATGCTCAACAATACTATTCAGGATATCCTTATCCGTAAGGCACGTCTTGACGGTAAGAATGCGTGTTGGGTGCCTGGCACAGACCATGCTTCTATCGCAACAGAGGCAAAGGTAGTGAACAAGCTCGCTCAGCAGGGTATCAAGAAACGTGATCTTACCCGCGAGGAATTCCTGACGCATGCCTGGGCATGGACAGAAGAGCACGGAGGCATCATCCTTAAGCAGCTTCGCAAACTCGGTGCTTCTTGTGATTGGGATCGTACAGCATTCACTATGGACGAACCTCGTTCAGAGTCGGTCCTCAAGGTGTTCGTTGACCTCTATGAGAAGGGCTACATCTATCGTGGCCTTCGTATGGTGAACTGGGATCCAAAGGCTCAGACCGTACTTTCAACCGAGGAGGTTATCTATCGTGAGGAGAAGTCAAAGCTCTATCACCTCAAATATTATGTAGCTGATGCAGAGGAGAACCCAGTTGTTCTCACAGGCGAGGAAGGTGAGGTATTCCATAAGGATGATAAAGGCTACTATGCAGTAGTTGCTACTACCCGTCCTGAGACAATCATGGGCGATACCGCTATGTGTATCAATCCTAAGGACCCAAAGAACCACTGGCTCCGTGGTCATAAGGTTATAGTTCCGTTGGTGAACCGTGTTATTCCTGTTATCGAGGACAGATATGTAGATATCGAGTTTGGTACTGGTTGTTTGAAAGTGACTCCTGCACATGACGTGAATGACTATAATCTCGGTAAGACACATAACCTTGAGATTATTGATATCTTCAACCCAGACGGAACTATCTCTGAGGCTGCTGGTATGTATGTCGGTCAGGATCGTATGGATGTCCGCAAGCAGATTGCCATCGACCTTGAGGCTGCTGGTCTTATGGATCACATTGAGGACTATGACAATAAGGTGGGCTACTCTGAGCGTAATCAGGATACAGCCGTTGAGCCTCGTCTCTGTAAGCAATGGTTCCTTGCTATGAAGCACATGGCAGATATCGCCCTTCCACCAGTACTCTCTGGTGAGCTGAAATTCTATCCAAGCAAGTATGTTACAACATATAAGAACTGGCTTGAAAATATTCAGGACTGGTGTATCTCTCGTCAACTTTGGTGGGGACATCGTATTCCTGCATATTTCCTTCCTGAGACAGCCGATGGTGAGGAGCGCTTTGTAGTAGCTCTCACAGAGGAAGAGGCTCTGAAGAAGTCACAGGCTATTGATCCTTCTGTAACAGCAGCCGACCTCAAACGTGATGAGGACGCTCTTGATACATGGTTCTCTTCTTGGCTATGGCCAATCTCTCTCTTTGACGGTATCAACAACCCTGGCAATGAGGAAATCAACTACTACTACCCAACATCTGACCTCGTAACTGGTCCGGACATCATCTTCTTCTGGGTTGCACGTATGATCATGGCTGGTTGTGAGTATCAGAAGCAGATACCTTTCAAGAACGTATATTTCACGGGTATCGTTCGTGACAAGCTCGGCCGTAAGATGAGTAAGTCTCTCGGTAACTCTCCTGATCCATTGGATCTTATTGAGAGATATGGCGCTGACGGCGTTCGTATGGGTATGATGCTTTCTGCTCCTGCTGGAAATGACATTCTCTTCGACGAGTCTCTCTGTCAGCAGGGTATGGGCTTCTGTAACAAGATATGGAACGCTTTCCGTCTTGTTCAGGGTTGGGAAACATCCGATATTGAGCAGCCTGAGGCAAGTAAGATTGCTATCAAGTGGTTTGAGGCTAAGATGAAGACCGCATACGCAGAAATCAACGACCTCTATTCTAAGTATCGTCTCAACGAGGCTCTGATGACTGCATTCAAACTCTTCACCGATGAGTTCTCTGGCTGGTATCTTGAGATGATCAAGCCTGGCTATCAGAAGCCAATCGACAAGCAGACATACGAGGCAACACTTCGTTTCTTCGACTATCTGATGCGTATCATCCATCCATTCATGCCATTCATCACAGAGGAAATCTGGCAGCACATATACGATCGCAAGCCTGGCGAGAGCATCATGGTAAGCACCGTGAAGTTTGATGCCGTTACTGCTGAGGATGAGGCTATCATCGCAGGAATTGAGATAGTAAAGAATATCGTTGCAGGTGTTCGTACTGTTCGCAATCAGAAGAATATCGCTCCTAAGGAGGTTCTTTCTCTGAAGGCTGTAGGCAATAATGCTTATACTCAGTATGATAGCGTTGTGATCAAGATGGCAAACCTTGACGGTATTGAGGTTGTTGCGGATAAGAGTGCTGATGCAAGCGCATTCATGGTAGGTACTTCTGAGTATGCCGTTCCACTTGGCAACCTTATCGACGTTGCTGCTGAGATCGAGAAGCAGGAGGCACAGCTCAAGCATCTTGAGGGCTTCCTTGTTGGTGTTCGCAAGAAACTCAGCAACGAGCGTTTCGTTCAGAATGCCAAGCCTGAGGTTGTTGCCCTTGAGCGTAAGAAGGAACAGGATTCTCTCGAAAAAATAGCTGCTCTGAAGGCTTCTCTGGAGGAGTTGAGGAAGAAGTAAAGAAACGGTCTCTCCACCCGTCCTCCCCCGTAGGGAGGAAGCCGGAGAGCCCAATTTCAATTAACAATTAATAATTAACATGCCTTTTGCGATAATACAATCGAACATCCTTCCTTTTGGGAAGGCTTGGTTAGGCCTATAATTTACATGCCTTTTGCCTTCCGGCTCCCTCCCTACGGGGGAGGGCGGGGGGAGAGGCCGCTTATCTATGGAATCAATATATCAGTCTCGTGGTTATGTTGCATGTCTGAAACAAGGTTTTACCTTCGTTTTGGCAAATCCGTTGAAGATGCTTAAGGTGATGTGGATATGGATTCTTGCATCATCAGTATGCGATGTGGCATTATATGGAACAGCCAAAGGCATGTTGGTAGGTATGCTGAATGGTGAGGTGAACACCACCATTTGGACAGGACTTATTTTCATTGGAGTATTGCTGTTCCTTTTTCTTCTGTCAATATTTGTCTTGATGTATTTCTGCAGATATATGATAAGGCGTGAAGAGAAGAAATATAAGGTGAAGAAAGGAAAGCTGATACGTCGTAATTTCTGGTCCTTACTTGGCATAATGCTAATGGCTGGTTTCCTCAGCTCATTGTTGAGCATAATTCCTTATATGCCGCTTGAAATATCCAATATGGCATATACCAATTACATAGCATCAGATATGCTCTATAATGATTCTGTAGCCATACCAACATCTGGTTATGTCGCAATATTTGTTCTTAGTGTTGCTGCTATTGCTGTCGTAGAGTTCATCAGCCTTGTGGTTCCTGCATCGCTGATGTATAAATATGGCTCAATTGTTTATAATGAGAATGAGAAATAGATAACCAGCGGCCCCTCACCCGTCACTACGTGTCCCCCTCTCCCCAAGGGGCGAGGGGGAAGTTAGTAGTAATCCCTTATAAGCGATAAAATGTAACTTATTCCTCGCCCCTTGGGGAGAGGATGCACGTAGGGCAGGTGAGGGGCCGTGACTGGCTGTAATCCTTTATTTTTTTATGAAACGCTTACTTTTCATAGATCGTGACGGCACGATCATAAAAGAACCTGCTGATGAGCAGATTGACTCTTTCGAGAAACTGGAGTTTGTTGAGGGAGCTATAACCAACCTTTCATTCATCCGTAAGAAACTAGATTTCGAGTTTGTTATGGTTAGTAATCAGGACGGACTTGGCACTGCCTCTTTCCCTGAGGATACCTTCTGGCCTGTTCATAACTTTATCCTCAAAACCCTTCATGGCGAGGGCATAGATTTTGACGATATGCTTATCGACCGCCATTTCCCAGAGGATAACCATCCTGACCGCAAGCCGGGAACTGGTATGCTCAAGAAATATATAGAGATCAAGGAGGAGTACGACCTTGCGAACTCATACGTAATAGGTGATCGTGAGAGTGATGCCCAGTTGGCTAAGAACCTCGGTTGTAAGTTCCTCAAGATTACTGCCGGCGATTCCTCTTCTTGGGAGGCTGCAGCTGAGATGCTGTTTGCTGGAGAACGTACTGCCGAGATTACCCGTACTACCCACGAGACGGATATTACCGTGCGCCTGAACCTTGACGGTACTGGAATGTGCGACATTCAGACAGGTCTCGGTTTCTTCGACCACATGCTTGAGCAGATAGGCAAGCATGGTATGATAGACCTGTATGTGCGTTGTAATGGCGACTTGCACGTTGACGAGCATCATAGCATAGAGGACACAGGTATCGTACTTGGCGAGTGCCTGCTGAAGGCTCTTGGCGATAAGCGAGGCATAGAGCGTTACGGATATACCCTTCCTATGGATGACTGTCTCTGTCAGGTGGCACTCGATTTCGGAGGTCGCCCTTGGCTGATATGGGATGCAGAGTTCCACAGGGAGAAGATTGGCGAGATGCCTACTGAGATGTTCTTCCATTTCTTCAAGAGCGTGAGCGATGCTGCTAAGATGAACCTTAACATCAAAGCTGAGGGTGACAACGAGCACCACAAGATTGAGGGAATCTTCAAGGCTTTCGCCCGTAGCATCAAGATGGCTGTAAAGCGCGACATATACCACTATCAGCTCCCAAGCTCAAAGGGAATGCTTTAGGATAGATTAAGGTGTAAAGTGTAATGTGTAAAGTGTAATGTGTAAAGAGTAAAGTATAAAGTAGATAGTATAAAGTAAAAGAGTGTGAAGTTCATTTTGAATTTCACACTCTTTGTTTATGGTTAACTTGAATTCTATGAATTGTCTATATGGCAAACTGCAAGTTGTTTTTAACTGACAATAATTTTTCGCAAAGCTCAACAAGCTTCGTAAGTTACCAATCTTACCAATCTTAATCCAATAAGAAACTGGGCTTGTGCCCTGATGTAGAGAGTAAATTATTCGCTATGGCTCATCAAGCTAAAGCAAGTTCTAAGTAAATTAAACCAGTAAATTAATTTACTGACAAAATTTATTGCTCATTTACTTTCCCAATAATATCTTCGCGTAAGCGAGCCTTTCTCTTGGTAAAAGATTAGTAAGATTGGTAATTATTGTCAGTTAAAAAACAGCTTACTGTTTGTCCTCGTAATTCGTCGCGTTAATTTACTTTATACCTCCCCGCGGTCATTTGGTCATTTGTCATTTGGTCAAAATGATTTCAGAGTTGTCAAAATCCTCCACTATATATAAATATTTAATATTTATATATAGTGAGCAAATGACACATTCCGAAAATGAAAATGACCATTTTGACCTTGACCATCTTGACCACATTTTGACAATGTGTCCTGCAGAATAGTTAACGGGCTGAAATCTCAGCCGGTTGAATATCAAGACCAATTGTTATAGGTCCGTTCCACCTCCGTTTCACCTCCGTTTCCAGTCCGTTACAGGTCCGTTCTAAGTCCGTTGTAATACCGTTCCAAAGCCGTTGCAAGTCCGTTTCATAGAATAGACGAGAAATGGGCGTTACATGGGATTCGCAAGAAAAAATGACGAGAAAAAAGGTAGAATATTTGTATCTTAAAATCTTTTTTCATACCTTTGTACTCATATTGATAGAATTTGTGTAAAACCAAACTAAAACGTTAGGAATTTTATTATGACTAAATTTTTTATTCTACCTATGTTGCTACTCGCAACTATTAGTTCTCATGCTCAATATCGTAGAACGCAAATGCAAATGCCTGTGGCTGATAAGACGAAGGAAATCCCGATGAAACCTATTGTTGTGGAAGGTGAGCTTGCTGGTGTGCCTGATGGAACTCCTGTTCAATTTGCTTTTCGAGTAAAAAGAACGAGGGCGTGGGATACTGCCAATAATACATTGGTTGATACTCTTAGAAATGGAAAATTCCATATTGAAAAGAAATTCATTTATAAGGATTTTGATGAAAATGATGATAATATGGAATATATGATAAATGTAGAAGGGAAAGCCCTTTTTGTTTATGCCTATCCTGGCGCAAAGGTAAAGGTTACAGGTAATCCAAGCACAAGGCAGGATGTAATTACTTGGAAAGCTGAGAGTGATCATCCTTTGCAGAAGGAGTTCTACGAATATCGTGCTTACGAACAAGAAAAGTTAGCACCTATTAGAAAGAAAATTCAGGAGGCATACGAGGCTGACGATGTTGATGAGGCTCTGGTACAGAAACTGGGAAGACAAAGAGATTCTATCAATGTTGTTTCTATGCTTGACTTTATGAAGAATAAGGAGTGCAATTCTGTCTTTGCTATGTATCTCAGTTCTATTTCAAATAAGGCTATGAGGCTTGGCAATAAGCAACTGAAGGATAGGATTCTCAATCTTTTCTTGACAAAGGTGCCTGTTGATTATGATGGCCAGAATGCAGTTGAGGCTAAAGGCTTTCTTTCGTCTGGTGAGCAACTGAAAATAGGTGCTCAGAGTAAGGATTTCACGCTTTACGATCGTAAGGGCAAGGAACATAGGATTTCGGAGTTTAAGGGAAAATATACAATATTAGAGTTTACCTCTAAGTTCTGTGGCCCTTGTTTGGCTATGCTACCAGAGCTTGAGGGACTTTACAAGCGCAATAATGACAGAATGGAACTTGTTGCCATTTCTGTAGATCCTGAAAGCATTTGGATGAAAGAAGATAATAAATTAAGCTATCATGATTGGAACGACCATAAATGTGCGGTTGATCTTGCGAATGTATATGGAGCAAAGGGTACTCCATGCTTTGTAATCATAGATCCAGAGGGTAAGGTTCTTGATGTTTCGCATGGTGCAGGTGCTTTCTACAAGGCTTTTGTGAAGTGTATTCCAGATGCAGAGATAGAGAAAATGCTTTGTAATAATAAATAACGTAAGTTTTGAACTGACAATAATTATTCGCAAGCTCATCAAGCTACGCAAGTTTCCAATCTTACCAATCTTTTTCCATAAATATAAAAATGCCGCTCAGGATTCTTCCTAAGCGGCATTGAGTTTATATTGGGATTGTTGATTAAACGATACCCTGAGCCATCATAGCCTTAGCTACCTTCATGAAGCCAGCTACGTTAGCACCCTTTACATAGTTGATGTAACCGTTAGCCTCTGTATTGTCAACTTCCTCAGATGTCCAACGGAGACGCTCTGAGTTCTGTGACATCTCAAGACCAATTGTTATAGGTCCGTTCCACCTCCGTTACAGGTCCGTTCTAAGTCCGTTGTAAATCCGTTGCAAGTCCCATTTCCCTCCCTTCTCTGAAAGGGCGGTAGAGTGGAGCTATAGTGAAGGCGTGACAAATGCTTTTTTTACGGTGTCTGGATTAGAAGTGCATTTTTTCGCGAGAGTTTTTGTAGGGGGGGGGGACACTTTTACCTCTTTTTGTGTATAACACGTTGATAATCAATAGAAAATAACGAGTGTACCTCCCCCATCTAAGAAGAATAATTGCTTTTGGGGGAGGGGGGGAGGTGCACTTCGCCTAACATATTGATAATCAGAGGGGAATGCATAAAATACGCAAAAAGTGTACCCCCCTCTTTAAACTCTTTGGTGTTTTTTTATTTTGTCTATCGAAATGACATTACAAAAGAAGCACCCTTCAGGTGTGAGGATGTTCCTTGAGTATTTAGATGTTGTTTCCTTTTGTAAATCACTTTACAACCACTACTTTCTTTCCGTTCCTGATATAAAGACCTGATTTGAGCACAGAGTTTGTTATCTTTCTGCCGTTGAGGTCATAGGCATGTGATGCTTTTTTTTCTTTTTGTGTTATACAAGCAATTCCCATAATCTCACCTTCATCATTTTATCAAATTAATATTGAATTTGTCGTGAATGGCAAGTGTAGCCGCCTTCTGGCACAGGAATGCATTCTCGTCGGTTACAGGAATAAGTTCATCTGGGTAGTTACATTCTTCTTTTTGAGAATCATTTATATCCACACGATATTGATTACCCAAAATGGAAACCCCATACCGAGGAGCAATGAGTGCCTCGAAATATGCGGCATTAGCAACATATTGTCCAATACCTGCTGCTAAGTGATGTTGGTCATTAGAGAATCCATATTGTGTTGTATTAATAGAAGTATGACGGATGTTTTGTATTGCTGTTCCATACGGGATGACAAAATCAACACCAAAGTCTATACAGAACTGTTGGTATGAATCAGCTATAAGATGAAACAAGCTGTCGGTATTATTACAAATCTTGTAAGAGGCATGAACAAGATTTATACCTATGGATGCTTGTGGCTGATAGGTCCTGATTAGATTGATTAGTTCCGGCAAATATCCTTCTTTTTGTTCCTTATTCCATAATGTGTATTTGTGGGAGTAGTTACTAACCTGTTGAATAATTATGAGATCCCACTTGCAATCGGTGAATGCTTTTCGGATATTTGCCCCATTGTATGGAGTTGCGGAGCTTTTTATTGGTAGTGTTATTCCGCCAATGATTCGCGATATGCTATAGCCTTTTTCATCTTTGTCGTTCCAACAATTAATGAAGGAACTAAATGAACCTCCCCCTCTAGTGCATCTGTATAAACACATATCATTCGTGTTTATACCTGTTGCCTTTACCATATTAGCTAAATAGGAAGTGGAATTCATGGTAAAAGAATTTCCAATATGAAGAACTTTCAGTGAATCCTTTGTCAGATTGACTTTTGGTAATTCGCCAATATCAATAGAAGATACACTTTGTGCCTTTGCTGTAATCGTAAATGCTAAGATTACAAATAATTTAAGGATTTTGTCTTTCACGATTTGGAATAATAAAAGGGCGCAGACTTTCCGATTGTCCTCGTCCTGACTCTTAGGTTGCGACCAAGAAACCTTCACATACATACAAGTATATACGACCAAGCCCACGTCCTATAAAGGACATGGAACTTTTCGCATACCTTGTTCTCGTATGTTTGAAAATTGGTCGTATTCAAGAATCAGAGAACAAGAGCTAAAAACTCAATGTAATATTTTATTCCGAGAGAATCGGTAGTTGCTCACCCAAGTTAATAAATAAGTGTTTAACTATTTGCTGAGAATGTCTGAGACTATTCTTTGCATGGGGGAAAGCGTTACCGCTCGTCTGAATTTGTTCTAAAATGTACTTTCTGTTTCTTGTAATTAAAATTTTAGATATTAATGTTTATATGTTGCATACTGTTTGATAATGAGAATGTTATAAATTCTCAATCTCCTCAATAGGAAGTCCTAAACTTTTGGCTATGATATCGACAGGCACACCATTTTTCTTTAGGTTGAGAGCATTGGCAAGGGTGGCTTCCTTGCGTCCTTCCATTAAGCCTTCCATGCGTCCTTCTCTTCTGCCTTCGTTGCGTTCATGATCCATAACGGCAAGGTTGGTGCGGAACGCATCAAGACTAACGTGATAGAAATCACGTTCCTCACGAGTCAGTTTTGCCATGTCGGCAACATTCTCTAACTTGTGGAATATTGGCTTCTGAGCCTGGAATGGAACAGTTGTATTCATAGTTTCCAAATGCGTTAAAGTGTATAACCAATAGTCTTTGTTTGTCTTACAGTCGGTCTCGCTCATCTTCCTGTATCTTGGAAGTTCCAAGAGCCATAACTGTAATTTTTCAGAGAACACATCATGCGTATCAACATCTGCGAGTGCTATATGACGAATATCGTGAATATTCTCTTTCGTTGAATCATTCTGGCGATTATCTGTCAGGTGGAAGTTCATGAAGAATACTCCATATACTGCATGGATTTTGAATTTCCATTCATCATCTCCCCTGTCACCCTGAGATGATATGGCTCGTGCCATATAGTAGCAGATCCTATCCTTGAAATAGTCTTGACCTCGGTTTTGCATCTCTACGATGACCTCTTCGCCAGAGTCGAGCATACATCGCATATCGTAGATTATGCCACGCTCATACTTCGTCTCAGGAGGCATTTCCTTGTCTAAGAATGTAACCTTCACTATGGGTGATTTTGGCTCAATGATATCATTGAGGAAATCGCACATGATATCCTCATTGCCAAAGACTTTCTTGAAGCCGAAGTCGGTTAGCGGATTGATATATTTTGCACCTTGTGTCATAGCTATAGGGTGATTTCATATTGTTGCTGCAAAAATAAACAAAATATCTGATAATTCCAAATATTTTCTCGCAATTTATAGTGTTAACTGGCTTTGTGGTCATAAAAAATGCCACCTAAGAGTTATTTCTTAGGTGGCATATAGATATTGTAGGGAGATTCGATTAAACGATACCCTGAGCCATCATAGCCTTAGCTACCTTCATGAAGCCAGCTACGTTAGCACCCTTTACATAGTTGATGTAACCGTTAGCCTCTGTAAACTTCCTCAGAAGTCCAACGGAGACGCTCTGAGTTCTGTGACATCTCAAGACCAGATACTGATACACCACCAGCGTTAGCTGCCTTACCAGGAGCGTAGAGGATCTTAGCGTCCTGGAATACCTTGATAGCCTCTGGAGTTGTAGGCATGTTAGCACCCTCAGAAACAGCGATAACACCGTTTGCTACGAGAGCCTTAGCAGCCTCCTCGTTGATCTCGTTCTGAGTAGCAGATGGGAGAGCAATCTCACAACCCTTCTCGAACCAAGGCTTTGCACCCTCAACGTACTTAGCATTTGGATACTTCTCAGCGTACTCGCGGATACGTCCACGCTCAACGTTCTTGAGCTCCATAACGTAGTCGAGCTTAGCGCGATCGATACCTTCTGGATCGTAGATATAACCGTCAGAATCAGACATTGTCATTGGGATAGCACCGAGCTGGAGGAGCTTCTCACATGTGTACTGTGCAACGTTACCTGCACCAGATACGAGAACCTTCTTACCCTTGATGTCGATGTTACGAGTCTTGAGCATGTTTACGAGGAAGTAAACATTACCATAACCTGTAGCCTCAGGACGGATGAGTGAACCACCGAACTCGAGACCCTTACCTGTAAGCATACCAGTGAACTGGTGTGTGAGCTTCTTGTACATACCGAACATGTAACCTACCTCACGGCCACCTACGCCGATATCACCTGCTGGTACGTCCTCGTCAGCACCTACGTGACGATAGAGCTCAGTCATGAATGCCTGGCAGAAACGCATAACCTCAGCGTCAGACTTACCACGTGGAGAGAAGTCAGAACCACCCTTTGCACCACCCATTGGGAGAGTTGTGAGAGAGTTCTTGAATGTCTGCTCGAAAGCAAGGAACTTCAGGATACCGAGGTTTACAGAACGGTGGAAACGGATACCGCCCTTGTAAGGACCAATCACGTTGTTGTGCTGGATACGGTAGCCCATGTTTGTCTGTACGTTGCCCTTGTCGTCAACCCATGATACGCGGAACTCAATTACGCGATCTGGAATACAGAGACGCTCGATGAGGTTAGCGCGCTCAAACTCTGGGTGCTTGTTGTACTCTTCCTCGATAGTTGGAAGTACCTGACTTACTGCCTGAATGTACTCAGGCTCATTAGGAAATCTCTGCTTGAGATTTTCAACGACTTGCTTTGCGTTCATTTTTGTTTTACTTTTATTGGTTAAAAAATATATTAATTACGAATTTCTAATGACGAATTACCTGTTTACGTTATAAAGCTAACTAGGTAATTTGTAATTCGTCATTCGTCATTTTCCAGAGGAAACCATATGCTCCACGAACCAGTTGGTTACCTGTCTCAGCAGATGATTCCTTGTGTTGCCACCGTGGATGCCATGATTGCGGTTGGTGTAGATAAGTTCCTTGAAATCCTTATCTGCCTGAACCATTGCCTCGCTATACTCGAAAGCGTTCTGTGGATGAACATTGTCGTCTGCAAGACCATGTACGAGAAGTAGTGCTCCGTGCAGATTGTTTACCCTGTTCTTTGGGTTGATGTCATATCCTGCGCTATTCTCTTTTGGAGTACGCATATATCGCTCGGTATAGATAGTGTCGTAGAAACGCCAATCGGTTGGTGCTGCTATTGCCACACCGCAGCAGAATACAGGTCTGCCATCTGACATTGCCATCAGCGTATTGAATCCGCCGAAACTCCATCCCCAGATTGCTATACGGTTCTTATCGACGAATGATTGTTGTCCGAGCCATATTGCGGTCTCTACCTGATCCTTTGATTCAAGGTCGCCCATTCTCTGGTAGATGCATTTCTCGAAGGCTGTTCCGCGATAGCCGGTACCACGTCCGTCAACTGTAACGACGATAAAGCCTTTTTCTGCAAGGAGATAGTCGTACATGCCGCCGTTGCCCATAGAACCTATTCCCCAGCTGTTTACAACCTGCTGGCTACCAGGACCAGAGTACTGGTGCATAATGACGGGATATTTCTTTGAAGCGTCGAAGTTTGCAGGCTTTATCATCCAACCTTCAAGTTGCACACCTTCAGATGTCTTGAATGTGAAGAACTCCTTCTTCGTTATAGGATAGTTTCTGAGCTTTGACTTCAGGCTTGCATTATCCTCCATCACCTTGATGTCTTTGCCCTGACCATTGCAAACAGAGAACTTGTAAGGTGTATCTGCATCGCTCCATGTCTTGAGGAAATATTTGTAGTTCTCCGAGAACTGAGCTGCTGCTGTCCCTGCCTCCGGAGTGAGGCATTCTATTTTGCCGTTGGCTCTTGAAACGAACACCTGACGATCCTTAGGAGTAGGAGAGGCAGCCTGGAAATATACATCGCCTGTCTTCTGGTCAATGCCGTATGTCTCTGTTATGTCCTTGTTAGGAACTGAGACACTTCTCTTTAGTGCTCCAGCAATAGTATATACGTTAAGGGTGATGTTCTCGCCTTTGTCACAAGGAATGAGGATGTAGTTGTCAGTTACCTTCATGTCGGTAAAAGACTCATCTTTTACGTACTTGCTTGACTTGTTCTCGACAATCATCTGGCATACGCTGCTGCGAGGATTTGCAGAGAAGATGCGCATATCATCCTGATGTCGGTTGAGTGTCACGAGCAATATGCTGTTTGCATTAGCAGTAGGGATGATTCTTGGAATATATCCTTCAGCATCCAGAGGAAGTTCAAACTTTCGTGCAACGTGACTCTTGATGTCGTAGCTCCATGCACTTACCTTTGAGTTGTCTTCACCTGCCTTTGGATATTTATAGGTGTATTCTCCCGGATATGTGCTAAGGGCATCGTATGAAGGTGACATGCCTTTGAACAACTGGAGAGGGTATTCCTTTACATTTGCCTCTTCATACTTAATCCAGCAGATCATTGTGCCGTCGGCATTGAAGCATAGGCTATTGGAAGATGCAAACTCCTCTTCGTTTACCCAGTCAGGTATTCCGTTGATTACCTTGTTTAGTTCGCCGTCCTTTGTTATCTGACTCTCAGCTCCGTCGAAAAGGAGTTTGCTAACCCAGATGTTATTATTGCGGACAAAGGCAATCAGATTACCATCGTTGCTCCAGACTGGATTCTGAACATCAGAATTGTCGCTGAGCAGACGCATACGCTTGTTGGCGATGTTATAGACATAGTATCTTGCCTTTGACGATCTGCGATATACCTGCTTTGTCTCAGTCTTGATAAGCATCTTCGTGCCATCAGGTGAGAGGATATAATCGTCAAATGCCTTGACCTTTTCACCAACAGTATTGTTAATATCGAAAAGAACGCTTGCCTGCTGACCGTTCTTGTAATAGCAAGCTATGATTTTAGTTCTGTCGTCAGAGATTCTTGAATATGTCTCGCCGTCAGGCATAGCCCTCATTCCACCAACTTTTTTAGCAGCAAAAACGCCTGAGTTGATGTCTTGAATGCTTATCTTTCCTTCAGCCGCAACACCCATGGTTGTAGCGAGAATGAGTGAGCACATAATAAAAAATTTCTTCATTTGACAGTTTTCTACTAATTTTGGTGCAAAGATAATATATTTTTCGTAAATTTGCAACCAAATAAATACAAAAAGTTATAAAAACATCAAAAATAATGACATTTTTCTTTAATTTCGTATGATTTGCTATAATAAATATGGTGATTGGGTAAGAAAACGTATCGGATGTAAGGTTCAGAAAATCTCGATTGATGCAGGTTTTTCATGTCCTAACCGTGACGGAACAATAGGAAGAGGCGGTTGT
Organism: uncultured Bacteroidales bacterium; assembly: GCA_902801425.1. GTDB lineage: Bacteria > Bacteroidota > Bacteroidia > Bacteroidales > Bacteroidaceae > Prevotella. Next base: position 50,356 of record CADCIQ010000066.1, read on the forward strand.
ATATACTGCAATAATGCTACTTTCAACCCAGAATATTGTACAGATACGGCGGGTCGTGTCTCTCAGGAAGAGCATCTCAATCTCTCTGCTGATAACATCCGGAAACAGTTAGAGGCTGGTAAGGATTTCTTCTCAAGGAAATATCCTGAGATGAAATACATAGCGTATTTTCAGTCTTATACCAATACATACGGTGACATAGAAGCGTTGAAACGAATGTATGAGGCGGCTCTTTCGGTTGAGGATGTCGTAGGAATTTCTATTGCCACTCGTCCGGATTGTGTGTCGGATGAGTTGCTTGATTATCTTGAAGAACTCTCGCATCGCACATTTCTTACAATGGAGTATGGTGTGGAATCTCTGAATGACGAAACTCTCCGCATAATAAACCGTGGACATACCTCGGAGTGCAGCATTAATATAATAAAGAATACGCACGCGCGTGAAATTACTGTGTGTGCACATCTTATTCTTGGACTTCCGGGAGAGGGTAGGGAAGAAATTCTGAGACAGATTGACATAGTGAACGCATTGCCGATTGATATTCTAAAACTTCATCAGTTGCAGATAACAAAGGGTACCATTCTTGAGCATCGCCCGGATTTGATTGCTCAATGCACTCTGTTCACTCCTGAAGAGTATATTGATTTGCTTGTTGAATATATACCTCGTCTCCGTGATGATATTGTCATAGAGCGCTTTACGAGTCAGTCCCAAGCAGGATTGCTTATCGCACCACGCTGGGGACTGAAGAATCATGAGTTTACCAATCTTTTGGAAAAGAGACTTGGTGAATGATAAATGAAAAGTGAAAAATTATTTCATGTACAATTTACCATTTACAATGTACAATTTTATCATTTTTCACTTTTCATTTTTCATTTATCAAGCGCCTCGTATTTCGATTGTCTGCTCTTATACTCTGGAACTATCTCCTTCATCTTCCTTACAATATCCATATCATCGTATGTGAAACTGAGGCGCAGAAGTTCCTCTTCGTTCTTCAAGGCATCGCTAAACTGATACTCACGTACAGATGCAATCTTGATCTTAGGATGGATAGTAGGCTTTGTCTGCTCAGTATCGTTGAGCACCTCTTCGAAGAGTTTCTCACCATCACGCAGACCTGTGAACTTTATTTTCACATTCTTTGCACCAGAAAGGTCAATCATACGTTGTGCGAGATCTGCAATACGGACAGGCTTACCCATATCGAATACGAATATCTCGCCACCGTTGCCCATAGTTCCTGCTTCAAGAACCAACTGGCAAGCCTCTGGGATAAGCATGAAGAAACGGATGATGTCTGGATGCGTTACCGTAAGTGGACCACCGTTCTTTATCTGTTCCTTGAAGATTGGGATCACAGAACCGTTTGATCCGAGCACGTTGCCGAAGCGTGTTGTGATAAACTGCGTTACACCCGGAGTTCCGTCAGCTTGCACCAGCTTGTCCTTTATTTCTTCGTAGTTCTCTGGCTTGATGCCATTTTTGAGATCCTGCAAAGCCTTATTGAGACTCTGGCAATAGATCTCACAAATACGCTTTGAGCAGCCCATTACATTTGTTGGGTTTACTGCCTTATCGGTAGAGATCATCACGAACTTCTTTGTGCCGTACTTTACGGCAAGGTCGGCAATTACTCGTGTTCCGTAAACATTGTTCTGGATAGCCATTGCTGGGTTATCCTCCATCATAGGAACGTGCTTGTATGCTGCTGCATGGAATACGTATTCAGGTTTGTGATCACGGAATATCTCTTCCATGTGAGTTGGGTTGCTGATACTGCTGACGATAGTCCATGCCTTGATGTTAGGGAACTTGCGTGCCATCTTCAGTCGGACATCGTGCATAGGAGTCTCTGCCTGATCAATAAGAATCATCTCGGCAGGATTAGACTTCGCCACCTGATTAACCATCTCTGAGCCGATAGAACCTGCAGCTCCCGTGATAAGGATGCGCTTGCCTTTCAGAAGAGCACCAATGGCATCAAGGTCAACCTCAATCTTGTCGCGAGGAAGCAAGTCCTCAATCTCAACCTCATGAAGCTGTTCTTGCTTTATTCCCTTTTCAGGATTCCACACCTCTGCCTCGGAAAGCATAAGGATATGAATCTGGTTCTTGATGAGTTCCTGTACTAACTCTGTGTTGTTTCTGAAAGTTTCTGCCTGTAATGGACTTACGATCATCACGTTTGCACGAGCCTTCTTCATGTGCGCGATGAGATTAGGACCAATTCTTCGAACCTTAACACCGAACATATATTTCTCGTCCAGGTCACCATTAGGACTTACGAAACCGACAATGGAATACTGTTTTTGAGGACTTGACTGTATGGTACTTGCAATTACCTCTGCACCTCTCTGTACGCCAAAGATAAATGCACGCCTGACGCCATCGTTGAATGATGACTCATATATTGTCTTCATCAACACCCTTATTGCCCATTGACCTGCAACGCTTAGGCAGAAAGCAGTAGCGTATGTTTTCAAGCCTGTATATGCAATGATATAATCAGAACTGAAGAAAGGGCGTATGCAGAGTATAAGGGCAAAACCTACTATCTGTGCGTATAATACCCTAAACAGGTCTGTAGAACGTAGATATCTGATAACTCCGTTATAGGTATGGAATATTCGCATACCTATGAAGAAAAACACCAATAGGGAGCACCACAATAATGTACGATCCCAGAAGTGTTTTATGAATGCTTGGGCACCTTCGCAAATGTAGGTGCTTAGCAATCCTGCCGTGACTATTATCAGGAAATCCGCGAAAATGACACTCCAGTATGGGAGCGCATTTTTGGATAAGTACCAGTATCTGATTTTATTTATTATTCTGTTTAACATTTAGGTCTTTTTATTTTTTTGCAAAGTTAATGAAAAATGATGGAAATCCAAAAGAATTTGTGAGAATTTTCTGTTTTATCACGAAAGTCAAGTCCGGAATACTCGTTGCGTGGAAAAATAAATAATTGTGTCTGACCTTTATTCGCTTTTTGCCTTCCTCTTTGGGGCTTTACCCTTTGTCCTGTTGTATTTTCCGTTAGGCTTGCGGTAATTCCTGCGACCTTTCTTGTTGTTTCGAGATTGTCTTACAGCCTTATATTCGGGCCCTTCGCCTATGCCTTCAGGAAGTGCATTCTTAGTGATTTCCTTTTCGAGGAATTCCTCAATTTTTTTGAAGAGCCAGATCTCATCGTCGCTTACAAGGGTATATGCCACACCGTCACGATCTGCGCGGGCTGTACGACCTATACGGTGAACATAATCCTCAACATCACGAGGCACATCATAGTTGATTACCATCTGGATGTCGTCAATATCAATTCCGCGTGCAACAATATCAGTTGCTACCAGAACATCAAGTTCACCGCTTTTGAATTTATACATCACATCATCACGCTCTGCCTGTGTGAGGTCTGAGTGCATGGCTCCACATACCACATTCATCTGTTTCAGAGCGTGGTATATGTCCTTGACCCTCTGCTTCTTGCCGGAGAATATTATGACACGCTTCAAATTTCCTGCCTTGAAGATAGACTTCAAAATAGCGTTCTTCTGAGGCTGATAGCAAACGAATGCCGATTGTTGAATCTTTTCGGCTGGCTTGCTTACGGCAATCTTTACCTGAACTGGATTCTTGAGAAGTGTCTTTGCAAGATTCTCTATCTTTTCTGGCATTGTTGCAGAGAACATAATTGTCTGCACGGTTGGTGGCAACTCCTTGGCGATAGTGATAATATCATCAGAGAAACCCATATCGAGCATTCGGTCAGCCTCGTCAAGAATGAAGAACGATACTCGTGAAAGATCCACGTTACCCATTTGCATGTGGGAGATGAATCTTCCTGGTGTAGCTATGACAACAGATGCCCCTTGCTTGAGCGATTTCAGTTCCTGATCGTATCTGTTACCGTCATTTCCTCCATATACAGCCACGCTTGAAATGCCTTCAAGATAATAGCTGAATCCCTCCATTGCCTGATCAATCTGCTGAGCCAGCTCACGGGTAGGACTCATGATGAGGCAGTTGATTGAATCCTCTGGGAATGGACAGTTGTGTGGATCAAGGCCGTCATCAAGGAGAGAGAGAACTGGCAGAAGATATGCTGCCGTCTTTCCTGTGCCGGTCTGAGCCACACCAAGGATGTCGTGTCCCTGGAGAATAGGCGATATAGTTTGCTCCTGAATAGGCGTACACTCGTCAAAGTGCATGTCATACAGGGCATCGAGAATGTTGTCGTTTAATTCTGTTTCGTCGAAATACATTGATTAATTACTAATTACCAATTATTAATTACCTATTTACCAATTACTAATCACCAGTCTGTGTTTGCTGACTTAGCAAGTCTTACAAAACTAACAAAGTAATTCGTAATTTGTAATTCGTAACTTAATTTGGTGCCTTGCGATAGCAGAAATATGCCACGAAGGCGAAGATTATATTTGGTGCCCAGGCTGCCAATGGTGCTGGCGTTCCGGCATTAATTGCGAATGTTGATGATACGGTCTGGAGCATGATGTAGATAAAGCTCAGGGCAAGACCAATACCAAGATACATACCCATACCTCCCTTACGCTTGCGTGAGGAAAGGCTAAGGCCTATAATTGTAAGGATGAACGAAGCAAATGAGGATGCTATGCGTTTATGATACTCCACCTGATAGCGCACCACATTTGCTGAACCTCTGTCTATCTGCTTTGAGATATAGTCTTTCAGTTCGGGTGAGGTGAAAGTCTCTTGCTGACCCTTGCTATATACAAGGTCTGTAGGCTCCATCATTATGACCGTGTCAAGAGGCTGGAACTCTCCGCTTGTTATCTTCTCCTTCATGCCTCGCATCTCGCGGATCTCCCAATGGAAAGCCTTCCAGTGGTATTTCTCATCGGCTATGGTGTCATACTGGATTCTGTATGCGGTCATGTGAGAGATTAGTTTCTTGTTTTCAAACTTATCCAGGCAGAAACCACTTCCACACTTTGTCTTGTTGTCATAGTCCTGCATATAGGCAATTACACCGGGACTAACCTGCAGCTGCACGTTCTGGGCGTATGTATTTTTCTTGTTGTTCTTGTAGAGCGATTCAAAGTTCTGCCTTATGACCGTTCCGTGAGGAATGACATACGCGCTAAGATAGTATGACAATAATGAGATCAGGATGCACGAGAACATATAAGGGCGCATCAGTCTCTTGAAACTCACACCTGCTGCCATAATAGCGATAATCTCCGAGTTTCCTGCCATCTTTGATGTGAAGAAAATCACGGCTATGAAGACGAACAGAGGCGAGAAGAGATTTGCGAAGTAAGGTATGAAGTTCATGTAATAGTCAAAGACTATAGCCTTCAACGGGGCGTGGTATTCCGTGAACTTCGAGAGATTCTCATTTACATCAAATACAATAGATATTGAAATGATGAGCAGTATGGCAAAGAAGTAAGTACCGATAAACTTGCCGATGATGTATCGGTCAAGTCGTCCCGGAAGCATTCTCGTAAAACCGTACCATATCTTTGGATGCTTTACGATTGCAAATTCCTTTAGCCAGGCAAAAGGCCAACAGATATAGTGCCAGAGTAGCTTTATCCATAGGATAAGCATCTTTAGCCAACGGACTATCCTTGAGCCTTTTATCTTTCGCTTTATTCTTCTTAAATTCATCTTCTTTTGCGGCCCCTCACCTGTCCTGCGGACATCCTCTCCCCAAGGGGCGAGGAAAAGTTACATTTGTAGGGTTGTTGGGGGGCGATTTATAATTGCCCTTGTTGTTAGAAATACTAATTTATCCCTCGCCCCTTGGGGAGAGGGTGCCCCGTAGGGGCGGGTGAGGGGCTGTTACCTTCTTCTCATCATATTCTCAACCACAGAGTTCTTCCATTTTACGAAATCACCCTGTTCGATATGCTTTCTTGCATCTGTCACGAGTCGCAGATAGAATGCCAGATTATGTATGCTGGCTATCTGGAGAGCAAGATATTCCTGTGCCTTGAAGAGATGATGCAGATATGCCTTCGTCGTCACGACATCAATATCACAACCCTCTGTGTCGATAGGAGTAAAATCATCTTCCCATTTCTTGTTGCGCATATTCATCGTGCCTTCGTATGTGAAGAGAAGGGCATTACGACCGTTACGTGTTGGCATTACGCAATCAAACATATCCACTCCACGCTCTATTGCCTCAAGGATATTCCACGGAGTTCCCACGCCCATAAGGTAGCGAGGCTTGTCCTTTGGAAGGATCTCGTTCACCACCTCAATCATCTCATACATAACCTCGGTAGGTTCACCAACCGCAAGACCACCAATGGCATTTGCATCAGCTCCCTTGTCTGAGATATACTTGGCTGATTCCCTGCGAAGCTCTGGGTACTTGCATCCCTGAACAATAGGCATCAAGGTCTGGTTATATCCAAAAAGCGGTTCTGTTTCGTTGAAGCGTTTCCAGCAACGATCCAGCCACCGATGAGTCATCTGCATGGATTTCTTCGCATAGTTGAAATCAGCCTCACCCGGAGCACATTCGTCGAATGCCATCATTATATCAGCACCGATCACGCGCTCAGTATCCATTACGTTCTCCGGGGTGAAGAAATGCTTGCTTCCGTCAATATGTGAACGGAACTCGCAACCTTCCTCCTTGAGCTTGCGGATGCCTGTTAGCGAGAACACCTGAAAGCCGCCGCTATCCGTAAGGATTGGGCGTTCCCAGCCAATGAACTTATGCAGACCACCTGCTTTCCTCAGGATGTCGAGACCCGGACGAAGATACAAGTGGTATGTGTTGCCAAGGATTATCTGGGCAAGAACCTGCTTGCGAAGCTCCTCAAAGTGAACAGCCTTCACAGATCCAACAGTTCCCACGGGCATAAAGATCGGGGTCTTTATCTGTCCGTGGTCAGTTGTGATAACACCAGCTCGTGCATCAGAACATGGGTCTGTATGTTGTAATTCGAATGTCATTATTCTTTCTTCGGTTCTTTTTCTTCTGTGATAGTCAGGTCTATGGCATCTTTTACTTTCTCATCGGTCAAGGCATATGCCCATACGTCCTGAACATCCTTGACATAATGGAAGTTCACCCCTTTGCGATAAATCTCAGGAATCTCGTTGATGTCCTTCTCGTTTGCCTCGCAGAGCATAATGTCGGTAATGCCCGCACGCTTAGCTGCAAGTATCTTTTCCTTTATGCCGCCAACTGGCAAAACCTTTCCGCGAAGCGTTATCTCGCCTGTCATGGCTATGTTCTTGCGAACCTTACGCTGGGTGAGGGCACTATGTTGAGGGTATCAGCATGAGCCTTCACGTATTCAAGTGCGATAGTGGCACTCTCCTTCATCACGTCTCCGAGATTACCCGTCAAGGTCAGTTTGCCTGCCTTGCCTTTTGAGAGTGAGGTCTCAATAAAGAGAATCTCACCGCCAACGCTTGTCCAAGCCAATCCTGTAACCACGCCTGCATAGTCATTTCCCTGATAGATGTCACGATAGAAAGGCGGATTGCCAAGCAGTTCCACAACCTTCTCCTCGTCAATCAGTCCCATAGGATAGGTTTCATCTTTGGCATAGCGATAGGCTATCTTTCGCATGAGCTTGCCAATCTGTTTTTCCAGTTGACGCACGCCACTCTCGCGTGTGTATCGCTCAATAATCATCTCAATAGCCGACTTCTTTATCTTCAGGGCACCCTTTGGCAGACCGTTAGCCTCAATCTCCTTCTTTACGAGATGACGCTTCGCAATCTCAATCTTCTCTTCCGTGATATAGCCGCTAACCTCAATCATCTCCATACGGTCGCGCAAAGGTCCCGGAATGTTGCTGATGTCGTTGGCAGTTGCTATGAACATCACGTTGGAGAGGTCATAGTCCATGTCAAGATAGTTGTCGTGGAAGGCATTGTTCTGCTCTGGATCGAGAACCTCAAGCAAGGCTGATGCCGGATCTCCCTGATGAGTGTTCTGTGTAACCTTGTCAATCTCATCGAGAATAAACACCGGATTTGAACTTCCTGCTTTCTGTATGCCCTTGATGATACGGCCAGGCATAGCTCCGATGTATGTCTTGCGATGGCCACGGATCTCCGACTCGTCATGCAATCCGCCAAGCGAAATCCTTACATACTTACGCTGAAGAGATTCTGCTATGCTCTTTCCGAGACTTGTCTTACCAACTCCCGGAGGGCCATAGAGACAAAGGATTGGCGATTTCAGATTACCTCTGAGTTTCAATACTGATATATATTCAAGTATGCGCTCCTTTACCTTCTCCATGCCATAGTGATCCTGGTCGAGCTTCTTCTCTGCACGGGCAAGATTGAGATTGTCCTCTGTGCGGTAATCCCAAGGCAAGGCAAGAATCTGCTGAAGGTAAGTAAGTTGTATGTTGTAGTCAGGACTCTGCGGCTGAATGGCGTCAAGCTTGTTGAGCTCTTCCTGAAAGGCGATTTCCGTCTCTTTGCTCCACACCTTGTCGGCTGCCTGACGCATCAGTTTCTTACGCTCGGCACTCTGGGTGTCACCGCCAAGTTCCTTGCGGATGTTCTTTATCTGCTGTCTGAGGAAGTACTCTTTCTGTTCCTCGTTGATCTTCTCCTCCGTGCGATGACGAATGCTGTTCTTCAGCTCAAGCAACTGCAATTCACGATTGAGCACGCCAAGCAACTGGAATATGCGCAGTTTCATTGAAGGCATTCCGAGAAGCGTTGCCTTTTCCTCGATGGTGAAAGGCAGGTTCGTGCACATGAAGTTGATGAAGAGAATTTCGTTTGAAATGTTCGTCATGGCAAACTGAGCCTCGTTAGGCAGTTCGTCATTATTCTGAACATATTGCAAGGCTTTCTTCTTCACATCCTTCAGAGCCATGCTGTATTCCGTGTCGTTCTTGTCGGGCATCTGCTCCTTGGCTGTGGAGAGCATACCCATAAGGAATGGGGCTTTCTTTGTGATGCTGTCAAGATGGCATCTTGAAAGAGCCTGCACCACTATGGTCACGTTGCTGCCCATGCCCGGAATGTCGAAAATCTTCACCAGCTTGCCGAATACCCCATATTCATACAAGTCCTCGAAATCAGGCTCATCCACATTAGGATCTTTCTGACAGATAACGGCAAAGGCAAGGTCTGGTTTCTTCTTGAGTTTCTTCACCAGGGCAAGTGTTGATTCCCTCGTTACCATGATAGGGATCAACACACCAGGATGCAGCACGATGTTTCGTGTTGCTATGATTGGCATCTCGCCATCGTGGCTTGTCTCAAAGAGAGAGTCAATGTCCCCATCGAAATCGGCAACCATCTGAAATCCTGCTCCCTGATTGCCTCCAGTCATAAATATCTCGTTATTCATTTCAAATCTTGAAAAATCGGCGACAACGTGCGAAGCACCTCGCGCGAATAAAAATAGTGCGTGTCAGCCTTAGCTGGCGCACGTTTCAAATTTTCGAGCGCAAAATTAATAAAAAAAAATGAAATAAAAGCCATTTCCACATTATTTAATATAAAAGAAGTGGAAAACGCACAAATTCTTTAGAAAAATCAATCGCTATGTCAAGTTGTTTTATTGGTTGGCGCGATGCTCTGTTTCTATCTTCTTTTTCGAGGTCTGGAAGAACTATTATCCTCGGTTCGTTCATCGTCCGTTGAAAATCCGTTTTTCCTCCGATGATAATACCATTATAATACCATTATATTACCATAATAATACCATTATATTACCATAAACTATGGTATTATTATGGTATTTTAATGGTATTTATATGGTTTCTTTATTGTATTTACTTACAACCAACAAGGAAGCAACTTAAAATGATAATGCTTAGATTTCAACATTATTCGCTATATCATCCCAAATATGTGAGAAATGACAAAAATTATACAGATGGAAGTCACTTGAATTCCATTGGTGCAGATGAATTTACCAAAGATTTAATAATAGAACTCAGAAATAGAAAAATTCTGAAATAACGTGAGTTCGACACATTAATTTTTAGCTATCGTATAACATTAAGCAAAAGCAACTACTCAGGTGGGTATGATGGAATTCTATTACCCACATGAATAGTTAGGGGGTTAATGAAAGTTAATTTTCTATGTGGAATTTGGCGGTTCCAAACAAAATAAATATCTTTGCAAAGTGATATCAAAGTGATATCATTTTACAACTAAAAATAGATTACTATTATGGAAGAAAACAAGACAAAAGAGTTTGAATTCTATGGAGGTTCGCTCAACGGCTTTTTGATGTGCTTTATCGCTCTAATCCTCTGGGGATGTGCGGTTTTTAGTTTGATATCAGGCATTATTGCTGCTGATGCAGGTTTTCATTGTACGATGGATTTCGTGGCATTTGCGATATTGGTTGTTGTGGCTGTTCTTTGCTCATGCGGCTTTACTATGCTTGAGCCTAATGAGGCAAAAGTTATGACATTCTTTGGTAAGTATGTTGGTACTTTCCGTAAGACGGGTTTCTATTGGATAAATCCTTTCATGTCGGCAAAGAATGTAAGCCTTCGTGCTCGCAACCTTAATGCTGATCCTATAAAGGTGAATGATAAGGCTGGTAATCCTGTACTTATCGGACTTGTTCTCGTTTGGAGACTAAAGGATACCTACAAGGCTATTTTCGATATTGACACAGATGTTTCAGCAAACGCTCAGATAGGAAATGCAGCTGGTGCTCGTATGATTAAGTTTGAGCATTTCGTGGCTGTTCAGAGTGATTCTGCCCTTCGTGAGGTTGCCGGAATGTATGCTTATGATGATGAGGATCCTAATTCTAAGGAAATTACCCTTCGCGATGGTAGTAATGAGGTTAATGAGGTCTTGACTTCTAAACTCAACGAAAGACTCCAGATGGCTGGTCTTGAGGTGATTGAGGCTCGTATTAACTATCTTGCATACGCTCCTGAGATTGCAGCCGTAATGCTTCGTCGTCAACAGGCTGCTGCTATCATTACCGCTCGTGAGAAGATAGTAGATGGTGCTGTTAGTATGGTTAAGCTTGCTCTTGACAAACTTGCTGACGAGGACATCGTGGATCTTGACGAGGAGAAGAAAGCGGCTATGGTCAGCAATCTGCTCGTGGTTCTTTGTGCTGACGAGCCTGCTCAGCCAGTAATTAATAGTGGTACTTTGAATCATTAAATTCTTGCTTTTTTGACAATATGGAAATTGTTATGACTTCAATCTTTGCGGTTTTGACAATATGGAAATTGTTATGACTTCAATCTTTGCGGTTTTATTCCTTGTTGTGGGGGTATTTATCCTCATTGGCAAGGGCGACCGTTTTGTTAAGCCTCTGAACAGACCTGGTGCAGAAAGATATAACGTGAAACGAATTCGATTGTTACATGCCCTCATGATGTTTTCCGGCTCCATGTGTTTCGTTTCGTTCGCAATCTTTATGCAAAATGTAAAACTTATTCAGATTTTGGGTGGCGTGTTTGTTTTCGTTGCAGCCATTCTCGTTGTCCTTCAATATACTTGGGCAAAGAATAGGTAGCTTGGTAACACGTAACACGAACTCGTAACTCGTAATTCGTAATTAGTAATTAATATATGGCCAAGAGCAAGAACTTTATCCTTAGACTTGACGAGGAGATGATGAATGCCATTGAGGCTTGGGCGGCAGATGAGTTCCGCTCTACCAATGGTCAGCTTCAGTGGATTATCTCTGAGGCCTTGAAGAAGTCTGGCCGTATGAAAAAGAAGAAAAAGAAGGATTCCGAAGAATAATTTTCAATTAACTTTTATACACTAAAAACAAAAACCTAAAAAGATGAAAACAAGAATCATCCTATCGTTTATTGCAGCTCTCTTTATGCAGTTCACAACCGTTAGTGCAGACAATTATACTGACGGACTTATGAAACTTATGAATAATGAGGTACTTGCAATTGTCAACGCAAAAATGCTGGAGCAGGCTCCAAAGTCGCCAAACGTAAATGCCGATTATCTCCAGAATCAGTTCAAGACAGATGCTGTGGAATGGCTGGCAGGCCATTATCGCAAGAATATGTCAGAGAAGGACTTTAATGATATGATTTCTTTCTTCATGCAGCCAGAGGTGATGAATGTTCAGAAGAAAGTAGTCACAGCAGCATCTTTAAGTCAAGGTCAGGAGCTTATGCAGTCATTAACGCCCCAGGTGCAAGCTCTCATGATGGGCGGAACACCAGAGAATCTGAAAGAACCTGATTGCGACCCTCAGTTGAAAAAGGAAATTCTCCATTGGATGGAGATTAATGGCACGACCGAAGGGTTTAAGGCATCTATGAATGCTGCAAAGTCTCTTATTCCTGATATGGCTGGCAATATGCCTGAAGAGCAGAAGGCTATGATGACAAAGATGATGGACGGAATGTTCTCTTACATGGAAAAGAATCTTAGCACTATTGTTTTAACTGCAATTGTCGGAAAGGTAGATTTGAAAGATATGCAGGTTCTTAATGCTGCTGAGAGCAAGCCATTCTTTGAAAGCTACAAAAAGGCAAACCTATCTGTGGCAGGCGACATTTCTACCTTCATGAAAAAGGTAATGGCTGGCATGAAGAAGAACTAAACCAGAAAAGATGAAACCAAGAATTATCCTATCGATCATCGCCGTTCTCTTGATGCAGTTCACAACCGTTAGTGCAGACAACTATACCGATGGACTTGCGAAACTAATGAATAATGAGGCCATAGCAAATTATGACATTAAAGTATTTGAGCAATTGGCTGTGGCTTTTGGTATGGATGCAGACTATGTCAAAGGTACGTTTAAGACAGATATTATTGACTGGTTGACAGGCCACTACCGCGAGAATATGCCAGAGAAAGATTTTGATGATATGATTTCTTTCTATATGCAGCCAAAGGTCTTGAGTGCTCAGAAGAAAGTGGTTTCTGCTGTTAATGTAGCCCCAAAAGATAAGAAAATGAAAGATCTGTTGGCGCTAAAGATGGTGGTTCTTTTATTCGGTGGAACTCCAGATCCTCTTGAAGAGCCCAAATGTGATCCTCGGCTGAAAAAGGAACTTCTTCGATGGATTGAGAATAATGGTTCGGCAGAGGCTTGGAAGGCTATGTGTAAGGATGTTGTCGATGTAAGCGTTAAGCAGAAATATCCCAATGCTTCGGATAATGAGAAGGTAATGGTTTCACCGGAGGTAACGGGCTTATTCTCCTATTTGGGAGATAATACAACTGCGTTTCTTTTGGGGGCAATGGTTGAAAAGGTTGGATTGAAAGATTTACAGACTCTTAATGCTATTGAGAACAAGCCTTTCTTTGAGAGCTATAAAAAAGCAAATCTTTCTTTGGCTAACGATTTGCCAACTATAATGGCTAAACTCTTGGCTGGCAAAAAAGAAGAAATAAACTCGGAAAGTAAAAACTGAAAATAATTTTTTGTTTATGATGCCTCTTCGCCTATTTGGGCGAGGAGGCTTATTTAATTTGTTATTATAGTAAATGCGTAATTAAGTATAAATAATTATACTGTGATATTTATGTTAAGTATAGTAAAAAACGAGGAAAAAAATTAACATTTCTTGCTTACATTCCCAAAAACTTAATATCTTTGCAACAAAAATCAGAAAATAGATGAAGAAATCAACTATATGGCTCATTGCCGTTGTCATGGGACTCTCATTTGTAGGCCTGCTTTACTTGCAGATCTCCTATATAGATGAGATGACCAAGATGAAGCGAGAGCAATTTGACGAATCGGTTAACCGAGCTTTGTATCAGGTGTCTCGTAATCTGGAGATTGATCAGACAGCCAGATACCTGGAGAAGGATGTGAACGCTACTGAGCGTCGCGCTTTCAGACTTGATTCCGTCGCTAATGTGGGTGGAAAGCTTGGTAACGGCATTCAGCATTCACATCAGTATGCGGTTGCAGGAGAGGATGGTACGATATACTCTTCATACGAACTGAAGACCATAACCCTGAAACCGTCTAAGGTACCTAAGGCGATGATTCTCCACTCTGACAAGAACTCTATTTCAGAGGCAGCAAAGTCGATGCAGGAGATAATCCGAAACAGGTACGTGTATCAGAGGGAATTGCTTGATGAGGTGGTTTATAACATTCTCTATACGGCTTCTGATAAGCCTCTGAAGGAGAGAATCAACTTCAAGCAGCTAGATCAGAATATTCGTGCTGAGCTTCTCAATAATGGTATCTCCATTCCTTATCACTTCACGGTGAAGACGAGCGATGGCAGGGAGGTTTACCGTTGTCCAGACTATACGGATGAGGGTGCCAAGGATACCTATACACAGGTGCTTTTCCGTAATGACCCTCAGTCGAAGATGGGCGTTGTGAGCATTCACTTCCCTGATATGTCGGGCTATATCTTCTCAAGCGTGAAGTTCATGATACCGGCACTTATCTTTACGGGCGTGCTTCTTCTGACATTCATCTTCACTATTGTGGTGGTGTTCCGCCAGAAGAGATTCTCGGAGATGCGTAATGACTTCATCAATAACATGACGCATGAGTTCAAGACTCCGATATCAAGTATTTCGCTTGCTGCTCAGATGCTGAATGATGATACCATCACGAAATCGCCTACTATGCTCTCGCATCTCTCTGGTGTTATCGTTGACGAGACAAAGCGTTTGCGCTTCCAGGTGGAGAAGGTGTTGCAGATGTCAATGTTCGACCATAAGAAGGTGACATTCAAGAAGCGTGAACTTGAGCTTAACGAACTTGTTGATGGTGTTATCAACACTTTCAATCTGAAGGTGGAGGCTTCTGGAGGAAAGATAGACAGTAGTCTGGCTGCAACGAGTTCAAAGGTGTATGTTGATGAGATGCACCTTACGAATGTGGTGTTCAACCTTATGGACAATGCGGTTAAGTATAAGAAGGCAGATGTTGATATTAAGCTGAATGTCCGTACTTGGAATGACTCGACCCATGTCTATCTCTCTATTGCCGACAATGGTATTGGTATTAAGAAAGAGAATCTGAAGAAAATCTTCGAGAAATTCTATCGTGTTCACACCGGTAACCGACATGATGTCAAGGGCTTCGGTCTCGGTCTTGCATACGTGAAGCAGATAGTTGACCTTCACAAGGGAACTATTCATGCGGAGTCAGAACTGGGTAAGGGTACAAAGTTCATCATTAAGTTGCCGTTGTGTTAGGGAGTAGAAAGAGTAAAGTGTAAAGAGTAAAGAAACAAAATATAAAATAATAACTATTATGGAAGAAAATGTAAAAATTCTGCTTTGCGAGGATGATGAGAACCTCGGTATGCTACTTCGTGAGTATCTTCAGGCTAAGGGCTTCATAACAGAGCTTTGTCCTGATGGTGAGGCTGGTTTCCGTGCTTTCCAGCGCGAGAAATTTGATATCTGTGTCCTTGATGTCATGATGCCTAAGAAGGATGGTTTCACTCTCGCTTCTGATATTCGTCAGAGTAACCTTGAGATACCTATCATCTTCTTGACGGCTAAGCAGTTGAAGGAGGATATTCTTGAGGGCTTCAAGATTGGTGCTGATGATTATATCACAAAGCCATTCTCAATGGAAGAACTCGTGTTCCGTATTGAGGCTATCCTTCGTCGTGTTCGTGGAAAGAAGACTAAGGAGAGCAATGTGTATCAGCTTGGTCGTTATGTGTTCGACACACAGAAGCAGCTCCTCACCTATGGAGATAAGATGGTTAAGCTCACAACGAAGGAAAACGAACTTCTTTCTCTCCTTTGCAGCCATGCCAATGAGATTCTTCAGCGTGACTTCGCCTTGAAGACTATCTGGATTGATGATAACTATTTCAACGCTCGCTCTATGGATGTTTACATCACAAAGCTTCGTAAGCACCTCAAGGATGACAAGCAGATTGAGATTATCAACATCCACGGTAAGGGCTATAAGCTCATTGTGCCTGAGACGGAGTAGTTTTAGTGTAAAGTATAAAGTGTAAAGAGTAAAGTGGAAGGTGTAATGAGTAAGAGAATAATAGTAGAAATACTATCTACATTACCCTTTACTCTCTACGGCGTGGTTGTTTAGTGTCGATTCGAAAGCGAAATAAGTGGTGAAGAACACGATAGCAGCAACGAATGTTCCTGATAGCATTCCCCTTGTCATTGTCATACCGATAAATACACCATCCCATACGAATGCCACCATTCCCGCTATCGGAATCAGCATCGCCCAGAAGATGTATTCCTCAGAAGCTGCAATTACATTTTCTTCATTTGTGAGAAGGCGGAGAAAATCAAGTCCGCCAAAACCATAAACGACAGAATAGATAGCCGTCAGACCTATGCTCCAATAGAAAACTTTTCTTATAGTTTCCTTGAGGGAATTCGTATCGCCAGCACCATAGAAACGTCCGCAAAGAGCCTCTGCTGCATAGGCAAATCCGTCCATTATGTATGAGTAGAGAATGAATAGTTGCATAAGTATCGTGTTGACTGCCAATACAATCTCTCCTCCTTTCGCTCCTGCTGCAACAAAGTAAAGATTCACGGAAACAAGGAATACGGTGCGAAGGAAAATATCCCTGTTCACCGAGAAGAAAGCCCTCATTGCCGATGACTCGAAAATATGTGATAATGATACTCTGGAATTGCCAGTTGGATATATCTCCTTTCTCTTCTTTATGAAGAAGAAACTTCCCATAAAGAAACCAGCCCATTGCGCTATCAAGGTGCCTGTGGCAACTCCTTCTATCTTCATTCCGAGACAATATACCAGCAATAAAGAGATAAGGATATTCACCACGTTCTGAGTGATGGAAATAGCCATCGGGATCTTTGTGTTCTGCATACCCACGAACCAGCCGTTCAAGGCAAAGAGACCAAGACTTGCAGGTGCTCCCCAGATACAGATGTAACAGTAGGAATAAACGAGTTGCATTACATTCTCGTCTGGTGCTATGAACCACATTGCAAGATGCAATAGCGGGTATTGCAATAATATGATAGCCAGTCCGATAAGCGATGATATGCTTATGGCTCTCAGTCCTGTGAGATCAGCCTCGCAGAAGTCTTTTCTTCCGTATGCCTGAGCTGTCATTCCTCCAGTTCCCATCCTAAGGAATGCGAATAGCCAGTACATGATATTGAATACCATTGATCCAACGGCAATAGCACCGATATAGCGAGCCTCTCCCATGTGGCCTGTGATAGCTGTATCAACAAGTCCCAATAGAGGAACGGTGATATTAGATACAATGGAGGGAAGGGCGAGATTGATAATTCTACGATGCATTTATAGTAATGGGTGTTTAGTGTGGAGTGATTAGTGTTTAGAGTGGGGTGTGCCGTTCTACCCCCTAAACTCTAAACCCTAAACATTTGTTTTCCGGATGCAAAGTTACTATATTTTCATTGAAAATTAGACTTTAATATTATAAATATTAGGAAATTGAGGAATTTATTTTGTATAATCAAGATTATTTGCTAATTTTGCATCTTAAATAATAAAAATTGTAAATAGTAAATACAAAAATAGTACATAAAAAATGATGACAGCAAACGAAATCCGTGACTCGTTCAAGAAATTCTTCGAACAGAAAGGACATGCCATCGTGCCAAGCGCACCAATGGTGATTAAAGATGACCCAACACTTATGTTTACCAACGCTGGTATGAACCAGTGGAAGGATGTAATCCTCGGTACACGCGACCCAGAGCCACGCCGCCGTGCGGACTCTCAGAAGTGTCTCCGTGTTAGTGGTAAGCACAACGACCTCGAGGAGGTAGGACACGATACATATCACCACACAATGTTCGAGATGCTCGGCAACTGGTCATTCGGTGACTACTTCAAGGAAGGTGCTATTGATATGGCGTGGGAGTATCTCGTTGATGTTCTCAAGCTC
>CADCIQ010000067.1 GCA_902801425.1 uncultured Bacteroidales bacterium
TTGAGACTACAGAGGACGCAAAAAGAAAATGCGATGTAAATTAGTTTTTATTAACAAAATATATTTGGAAAATTCTATAGGAAGCGAAGGGAGAGCGAATGGAGAACGAATGGAGAACGAAGGCAGAAAAAACTTTTTTACATAAGCCCTACACCCCTACATCGTCACCCTATATAACCAACACGAACACAGAGCGTTACAAGGATTTCAAATATACACTAACCCTACATCAAACCTACATTTTATGTAGGTAATTGATAATGGATAATTGATAATTAATAATTAGAATAGTATTATAAGCGTTCAAGTCAAACTAAATTATACATTATCCATTATTAATTATCAATTAACCTGAATTCCCGAAAAATTCAGGTTTTAGTGTAGGATTATCGCGAAAATGTTTTTTCCAAGGCTTATCAGGCATTATTCTGCAAATAATGCTGAGCCTCAAGAGCTGCCTTACAACCGCTTCCAGCTGCTACGATAGCCTGACGATATGTAGGATCACAAACATCACCGGCAGCAAAGACACCCTCTACATTTGTACGAGGTGTTCCTGCAACATTCTTGATATATCCCATTTCATCAAGATCAATCTGTCCCTTGAAGATATCAGTATTAGGCTTATGACCGATTGCAAGGAAGAATCCGTCAATAGCAACATCATACTTCTTTTCATCAGCCTCACCCTTACGATAAACAAGATGCATTCCCTCTACGCCATTCTCTCCATAAAGCCCAATGGCATTATGCTCAAAGAGAATCTCGATATTCTCTGCATCCTTGACACGCTGCTGCATAATCTCTGATGCACGGAGATAGTTCTTACGTACAACGAGATATACCTTCTTGCAAAGACCTGAGAGATAGAGAGCATCCTCACAGGCAGTATCACCACCACCTACTACAGCTGTTACCTTCTTGCGATAGAAGAAACCGTCACAAGTAGCACAAGCACTCACGCCTTGACCATTATATTTCTCTTCGTCAGGAAGTCCGAGATACTTAGCCTTTGCACCTGTGGCAATAATGACGGTATCAGCCTCAAGCTGCTTATCTCCGTCAATAGTAACGACATAAGGTTTCTTGCTGAAATCAACAGCAGTAACCTCACCATCACGAATATCACAACCGAAACGCTCTGCTTGCTCACGAAACTCCATCATCATCTGATTGGCATCTACGCCCTCTGGATAACCAGGAAAATTCTCAACTATTGTTGTCTGGGTGAGCTGACCACCAGTCTGCATACCACAATACTCTACTGGCTGCAGATTAGCACGACCAGCATAAATAGCAGCAGTATATCCAGCAGGACCGCTACCAATGATTAAGCATTTAACGTGTTCCATATAATTTCCAGTTAATAGGTTTATACAAAAATAAGAAATAAAAGATGGAGCTACAAGGCTAAAAACAAACCGAACTACAATCTTTTATTTCTTATTTCCTAAATTATTTCAAACTTAAATTACAGCATAGCTGCAATCTGTGCATCAATCTCTGCGATAGGTGTTGTAGGCTCGAAGCGAGCTACCACATATCCTCTCTTGTTAACGAGGAACTTAGTGAAATCAGCTGTGACATCTCCTTCTTTCATTTCCTTGAGATACTTGTAGAGAGGCTCGGCATCATCACCATTCACCTTAACTTTCTTGAAACGAGGGAAGTCCGTGTTGTAGTTGTCCTTTGCGAATTTATGAATCATCTCATCAGTTCCTGGACAAGACTTGGTTGGCTGATTACTTGGGAAATCAAGAATAGCGAAACCCTGCGCATGATATTTCTCATAGAGAGCCTCAAGATCAGCATACTGAGGAGTATATTCACTCTTTATTGCTGTATTAACGATAAGAAGAACCTCGTTGGCATAGTTGCGGAGAGGTTCCGCATTTCCCTTTCTATCTTTTACTGTGAAATCGAAAACAGTGTTCATTTATGTTGTTTAATAGTCTATATACACAAAATGCAATTTGCAAAAAAGTGCATTAACCCGCATATGCAACTACGAGTAAATGCACTTTCCTCTTTCCTTACGAAAGGCTTTGGTAGAGAATTATCTCTTATATATTGAGAATAATCTTACTTCTTGATCTTACCGTAGCGGTTCATGAAGCGGTCAACACGACCTGCTGTATCAACGAGCTTGCTCTTACCTGTGTAGAATGGGTGTGAGCTGCTTGAGATTTCGATCTTTACTACTGGGTAAGTCTCGCCTTCAAACTCTACTGTATCATTAGTCTTGCATGTAGACTTTGTAAGGAACATATCGCCGTTGGACATATCCTTAAATACGACGGGGCGATAGTTTTCTGGATGAAGATTCTTTTTCATTTCTGTTTTTAAATTGTTATTGATGCAAAATTGCGGTACAAAGGTACTAAAAATTATTGAGAATAAGCCTTTTCGATTTAAGAATAAAGCTTATTATTAATAAAAATTAACACAAATCAATGATACACGTAACTACGCATGTGAATTGAAATGATTATAAACTACTTAACATCATCTTTGCTGTATGACGTAAACAAGAAGTTACTTAACACGTGTATATGTATCGGCTTCCTCCTTACCTGTCTCACCATTTATTTTTGAAATGTTCAAGGTATTTTCATCTACAATCTCATAAGAGACAGAGAAAGGTCCCTCCATACTACTTTTCCTCCACCCCTTTTCATTCCACTTATGATCCCACTCATGAGTTTCCACACCACTTAGAGTACCATTAATAGCGTTATAATAGCCTTTTGTCTGATAATATGTGAGATTGTCATCATAATACATCACAGACTCACGCCTCTGTGTGTCTTGATCCATTTGATAATAATTTCCATCAGCATCAAATATCAAAACATCTCGACATAAACCATGATCAACAATCATCTCCCAAGTACCAATAATACGTTTGTCGAAGTATTGTTTTTCCACAACTACCTCATCATCGTCGTCATCTCCACAAGAGGTAAACACAACATTACAACACATCGCCATCAGCACAAGACTGAGGATTGAGAAATACTTTTTCATCATTTAATAGTTTCTAAGAGTTGTATTTATATTAATAGTCACAATTTATTCTTTTACTATCAAATCCGTCTCTTCCTTTACTTCTACCTCAGCTGCACTCTCAGCCTTCTTTGCCAAATCAGCCGCCCTTTTCTCGGCAGCCCTACGAACTGTATAGATTTTCAGTACATTGACAATCATCACACCACCGCTTATTATCATTGCCCATCCAAGGAAGAACAATGGAGAGGATGAAATAGACTCTGGATTAACAAGAGCAACAACGGCTGCAAGGAGCATTATTATAGGCATTACCCAATACGCCCACCCTACTCTGCCATAGCGATTGGCCACTATCAGGTCAGCAATCTGATATACAGAGACAAGCAGAATGATAGCCGCGAAAATATACGTCAGCCAATTAAGGAAAGTCTCAGGCATAGAGGCAAGGATAACACCAAGAATCAGACTTCCCACGCCGACGATAGGGAATGTAGGCATACTCTGCCCAACTGGCTTCCCCTCAGAGTCGAAGAGCGTTATGCCTTCCGCCCTCATCTTCAGAACGTGCTTACGCTGAATGTAATACGAAACACAGGAGATGATTCCTGATATAAAGAATATGGCACCAAGACCAACTGTCAACCATGTCACCATCTCTTCACGATACTTCACAATAAGTATTCCTGAAAGAATAATCAGAGCCGGTGTAGCAAGACCAAGTATTTTTCTCATATATAAATTTGAATTACTAATTACGGGTTATAAATTACTAAAATAGCCACCTATGCTTTTTGCATAAGTGGCTACAAAAGTACAAATTTTATTTTATCTTACCAAATTATAAAGTCAAATTTGCACTTTTCCCCTAACATTTTCTATTCACCTAATATATATTTCTTATCTATGACCACCATGTCCGCCTCCGTGAGAACCTCCGCTACGTGAACCACCGAAATTACCGCCACGATGTGAACTGCTGCTACGAGAACCGCCAAAGCTACCGCCACTACGAGAACCACCGCTATGAGAACCACCATAACTACCTGTTGAGGTACTGCGACTTGGTGTAAACGAGCGTGTTGAAGACTCACTTCTTGGAGCTGAGCTACGCTCTGAATAACTACGTCCGAATGAACTGCGATCTGATGATCTGCGATCAGAACCTACTCTATCAGAAGATGATGAAGAGTTGAATCCCTGATGACCTACAGTTGTACGTGTGCTGCTCTCACGACCTGCGCCATAGCGAGGACTACCTGCACTTCCCTCTCTACGAGGCTCAGCACTACTACTACGATGATTTTCAATACCACCACCACGACGTGAGTTTATGCCTGGAGTACCATGATGACCATGAGTACCACGAGTTCCTCGTTCAATACGTCCACCACGATAATCTCCGCGATTCCAACCGTCACGCATACCAGAGAAGCTGCCACGATGTGTTACACGATGAGCGTGACTGAAATTAACATGATACCAAGAACGACCACCGTTGTGATGCCATCCATGTCCACCTCTATATGTTACATAGAAATGAGGACGACCGAAATAGAAATAGTCACGATGTGGATAGCGAGCGTAGATGCCGAAGTGCCAATAGCCACCCTCCCACCACAATGGGCGATAGAAATAGGTTGCTGCACAGAAAGCCTCATACTGCCAATCGAGAAGGATGTATCTCAAATCCTCATTACGATGAATCCAGTAGTCTGCAAACACATCATCGTATGTATTAACGCTCAGAAGATAATCGAGGTTAACTTCGTATGCTGCCTCATACTGCTCTTCATCAAGGTTAAGCTCATACGCCATTTTATCTGTAAGGAACAGAGCCTGCTCACGAGCCTGTTCGTAACTCATCGCATTTGCCGTTGTAAAGAATGTGCTCAGAAGAGCGACCATCGCAATTATATACTTTTTCATAGTGGTATGTTATTTAAGTGATTATACCTTATTAAATATAGCCAGAAACCATGATAACTATGTGTTATTATTTGTTTCTGATGCAAAATTACAAATAAATACTAGCCTCCCCAAAGGTTTTTCCCTAATAGGGTAAGGGAATTTCCCTAATTCAAGTTAATAACGAAGAGTTAAGAGTGAAGAATTTAAGTTACTACACCCTCAAAAACATCTTAACATAGTCAAATACAAACATACTCAAATTCTTCACTATTCACTCTTAACTCTTCACTTATACACCCTAATTTTGCAAAGTCAGCATTACAAAATACGGACATTTCAATCTTTTTCGTAACTTTTTTCACAAAATATTTGCAGGAATCACAAAAACTATATACTTTTGCAGTGTACTACTACAATAGTACACCACAACAATAATTAAAAACAAAGAATATAAACCACTTAAAATATCAGGTATTATGATAAAAATAGAGAATGTATCCTTCGCATACCCAAGGAAGCGTACCAATGTTCACACGAACCTTACGCTGAATCTCGAACAGAACAAAATATACGGTCTTCTTGGCAAGAACGGAACTGGCAAGTCAACCCTACTCTACCTCATCTCAGGGCTTCTCAAACCAACAGAAGGCACGATAACAACAGAGACAACAGACGAGGAGACAGGAGAGACAATAGTTCACTCAACCTTTGACCGTCACCAAGAGGTGCTAAGAGAGACCTTCTTAGTAAACGAGGAATATACACTTCCACCTATCACTCTCAATGAATGGTCAAATTCCCTCGGAGGTTTCTACCCAAGCTACAGCGAAGAGCTTTTCAGACAATGTCTTGCTGATTTCGACATCAAGGGAAATCCAAAGCTCACCACCCTTTCAATGGGACAGCAGAAGAAAGTGATTATCTCCTTCGCACTTGCATCTGGCGTGAAATACCTTTTCATGGACGAGCCGACTAACGGACTTGACATTCCAAGCAAGGCACAGTTCAGGAAGGTTGTCTCAAGTTGCATGACCGAAGAAAGGACAATAATAATCTCAACCCATCAGGTTCACGATGTTGAATTCCTTCTCGATCACATCATCATTATTGACAACGACCGCCTTCTGCTCAATGCCACTACAAGCGAGATAACAGACAAGTTCGTCTTCGAGTACCGAATACCAGGAAGTCCAACGGAAGGAGTCATCTATCAAGAGCCTACACTTCAAGGCAACGCTACAATGGCATACCGAAAGAGTACGGATTCTGAGACAAACATCAACCTCGAACTTCTCTTCAACGCTACCGTCAAAGGGCTCTTCATATAAGTAACAAACTCCCATAAAGTACCCATTACTCAGAAGGGACTTGGAACGGACTTGTAACGGACTTACAGCGGACTTACAGCGGACTTACAACAAACAAACATTCCAACTTCAAAAAAACAATCAATATGAAACAATATGTTTTTCTTCCAATAGCACTCGTTGCAACATTAGCAATGCTTCTTCTCTCTTCTTGCACAATATCAGTAAAGAATACTGGCGAGGCAATCGAAGCAGGTGAGATAACAAAAGAAACAAGAAAGTTAGCAGCCTTCAACAAACTTCTCACAAGTGGCGCAATGGACATTGAGTTTATATCTTCAGATTCTACATACATAGAACTGGAAGCTGGTAAGAACATACTTCCACACATCAAGACCGAAGTATATAACAACACCCTAAAAATTCAGCTCGACAACGCAGGAGGTACCCCATTCATCTCAGCAGACAAGCGAACATTCCACTTTCAGGCAAAGAACGGGAACAACGGCGGAGACAGCTTCAAAGTTAAGGTATTCGCACCAAGCTTAGAGGAATACAAAGCAGCTGGAGCTATTACCCTCAAGTCAGACAGCATCACAAGCGATAACTTCATCATCAAGCTTGCCGGTGCATGTGATGCTGACATCAAGAGCCTCAACAGCAAGAACGTAAAGATAAAGACTGCGGGTTCAAGCAATCTGGATCTCAAAATCATCAATGCAGAGAATACCGAACTGAATACTGCCGGTCAAAGTGATGCAAAAATAACATTCGACAAATGTAACAGAGCAAGCATCAACGTGACAGGAGCAAGCGACATAACTCTCAAAGGCACTCTCAACATCCTCGACAAGCACATTGCAGGAGCTATGAATCTTGACACAAGCGAGCTGAAGCTAAAATACAAGAGTACCAGTAATTCTATAAACGAGTAAAAAAATATACGATTATGATTAAGCAACTCATTCTCCATAAACTCCTTCTTGAGAAGCGAAATGCCATTGCCTGCACAAGCATAATGGGGGCTGTGATTTTGTTCTTCGCAACAATAGCCGCAGACACATACGTTGACAACATGAACACATACCGTGTTAGTTACGATAATGCCATTGGTGCAGCGAACTTTGCAATCTGGTTCTGTCTCCTATACACAGCCAGTCGTATGTTCCGCAATCTCAGCAGCCGAAAGACTGCAATTCCTTTCCTGATGCTTCCTGCATCAAACAAGGATAAGTTCCTCGCAAACTGCATTATGGGCATAGCAGGCACATTTGCCATGTTCATCATCGCAGTACTCGGAGCTGACATTGTACAGTCTGTATTCAATCTCGCAACAAGATACACAACTGGTAGCCTTACAATAAATTATCTTGAAAGCCTCTTCTACGGAGACACATTCATCAAGAATGGTTTCAAGGTTAAACACAGCTTCATGTTGTACATATTGATGGTTTTCTGGTCACATTCAATCTTCACATTAGGCTCAACGATGTTCCGTAAGCACAGTTTCATAAAGACTATTCTCTCGCTCTTCGGGGCATTCCTACTGCTGGTGATGCTCATAGGATGTTTTGCAAGTTCAGCAGCCTATTCCAACAGAGACATTACAATCAACTTCCTCGTGGATCCAGAGCTAATGTTCTCTATCACAGCACACGTTATAGTGCTCGGCACAACAGCAGGAGCTTACTACTGGGCATATCGTCGATTCTGCAATAAGACGATTCTGTAATAAATTGAAGCCTCCCCCCCAAGGGGGAGCCTGTTGATAGTAAATATCAGCGATAAAAGGTATATAAAAACTCCCCCTTGGGGAGATGGGGGGCTTTCAATTAATTTAACAAATGCAACTATACTATGTTCACATCAGATAAACCAATATACCTGCAGATGGCCGACAGAATGAAGGATGAGATATTATCCGGGACATACTCAGACGATATGCGAATCCCTTCAGTCAGGGAATATAGCATTCTGCTTCAGGTAAATACGAATACGGCTGTGAAATGCTACGAGCAGCTTTCCCGCGACGGAATCATATACCAGAGACGAGGGATGGGCTACTTTGTAACTGCCGGGGCACGCGACCGCATCATGCAACAGCGAAAGGAAGAATTCTTCCAGACAACGTGCCCGCAACTAAAGAAAGATCTCGAACTCCTCGGCATCACGATCGAGGAATTCATAGAACACATTAAATAAAAGGCCTCTCCCCCCGCCCTCCCCCGTAGGGAGGGAGCCGGAACGCGAAAGATAACTTAGTAATTCGTAATTTGGAACTTGCTTTAGCTTGATGAGCTTCAGCGAATAATTCGTAATTTATTAGATGATAAAACTTAAAGACATAAACAAAACCTACAAGGGAGCACAGCCCCTTCACGTTCTCAAAGGCATTGACCTCCACATAAAGAAAGGCGAGTTCGTGAGTATCATGGGTGCATCAGGTTCAGGAAAGTCAACCCTTCTGAACATACTCGGAATACTTGACAACTACGACACAGGCGAGTATCTGCTCAACGATGTGCCAATCTGGGGACTAAGCGAGACAAAAGCTGCCGAATACCGAAATAAGATGATAGGATTCATCTTCCAGTCGTTCAACCTCATATCATTCAAGACTGCCGTCGAGAACGTGGAACTTCCTCTTTTCTACCAGGGAGTTAGCAGAAAGAAACGTCACAAACTCGCACTTGAATATCTCGACAAGCTCGGACTCCTTCCCTGGGCAGACCACTATCCTAACGAGATGTCGGGAGGTCAGAAACAGAGAGTGGCAATAGCAAGGGCACTCATCACTCATCCGCAGATAATCCTTGCCGATGAACCTACTGGAGCTCTTGATTCAAAGACTAGCGTAGAGGTTATGGATCTTCTGAAAGAACTCCACGAAAAGGAACACATGACCATAGTAGTGGTAACTCACGAGAGTGGTGTGGCGAATGAAACTGATAAAGTTATTCATATCAAGGACGGCCTTATATACAAGGTAGAGGACAATTACGATCACCACTTGGTATCAAAGGATTACGTAAAGTAAATTGTACATGATTTTATGGAATTACTGAAAGAAATATGGTCTTCAGCCAAACGCAACAAACTCCGTACCTCCCTCACGGGATTTGCCGTTGCATGGGGCATCTTCATGATCATCTTCCTTTTGGGAGCAGGCAATGGCCTAATCAATGCCCAGATGGATCACATGAATAATCATGTGAAGAACTCAATGAAGATCTACGGAGGACAGACCTCCAAGCCCTACAACGGTCTCAAGGAAGGACGGTGGATTAGTCTGCAAGACAAGGACATCAACACTACCAAGAACTCATTCACGGAAAATGTTGATCTTGTTGGCGGTGAGATAAGGGAATCCGCAGGTCAGTCCATCTCTTACGGAGAGAACTATGTATCGCCCACCATTACAGGCGTCGCGCCTGAATATATGCAGATAGAGAAATATGAACTCCTACACGGACGCTTCATCAACTATCTTGACATGAAGGAGCAACGCAAAGTGATTGTCATCAGCAAGCGTATTGCCAAGGAACTTGACAAGTCATACGAGAGACTTCTCGGTAAATACGTAAAAGTCAACAACTTCGCCTTCAAGGTTGTAGGTATCTACAAAGAAGACGAAAGCGAACAGGCAATGGAAGCCTTCTGTCCTTTCACAACCTTTAAGACAATGTTTGGCAAGGGTGATAAAGTCGGAAACATCATCTTCACATTCCACGGAATAAACACCTTGGAAGAGAGTGAAGCCTTTGAAAAGAAATACCGTCAGAAGATAAACCGCAATCACGATGCAGCACCTGATGACGAGAGCGCCCTCTGGATATGGAACCGCACAAGCGATAGCATACAGATGGATACAGGCATAAGCATCATCCGCACAGCCCTCTGGATCATCGGTCTCCTCACATTGCTAAGCGGAATCGTAGGTATCAGCAATATCATGCTCATTACCGTCAAGGAACGAACTCATGAATTCGGCATACGAAAGGCGATAGGTGCGAAGCCACTCTCCATTCTCAAACTCATCATTACCGAGAGCATCATCATCACCTCTTTCTTCGGATATGTAGGTATGATGGCTGGAATCCTTGCAAACGAATGGATGGATGCAACAATCGGACATGAGACTATGGATACTGGACTTTTCCAGGCAACGATGTTCCTTAACCCAACAGTAGGACTGGATGTCTGCATCGAGGCAACAATAATTATGATCGTAGCAGGTACCATAGCAGGAATAATACCAGCATGGAAAGCTGCAAGGATACGACCTATTAAAGCCCTGATGGCATATTGATAAATGATAAAATGAAAAGTATTTTTTATGTCAAATATTACAAACAAAATACGTCAAGCCCTTCCCGACATCGACACATACAGGGAGATTCTCGACACGCTGACGCGAAACAAGAGCCGATCGTTCCTTACGGGATTCGGAGTATTCTGGGGAGTCTTCATGCTCATCATCCTTATAGGAGGTGGACAAGGTCTGAAGGAACTGCTCGCAAAGAACTTTGAAGGTTTCGCCTCAAATACGATGCTCGTCTTTGCCGACAAGACAACAAAGGCTTACGACGGTTTCAGAAAAGGACGACAATGGAACACCACGGATGTTGACGTAGAACGACTTAGGCATCAAGTTCCGGAATTAGATGTAGTTACCCCAATGGTTTTCGCCAACTCAACTACAATCGTCTATGGCGACAAGAAAAGTACGGGCAGCATCAAGGGCGTAAGACCTGACTACGAGAAAGTACAGGCGTCAAAGATATTCTACGGTCGCACGCTCAACGAAATGGACGAGCAGAAAGCCCGAAAAGTCTGCATCATAGGCAAGAAAATATATCAGGATTTATTCTCCCCTGGTGTTGATCCATGTGGAAAGAGAATAAGAGTTGATAATGTTTACTATCAGATTGTTGGTGTTGACTACAATAGTTCGGCTATCAATATCGGCGGTGAAGCTACCCAGACGGTCACGATTCCTTTCTCTGTCTGCCGAAAGACATATAACTACGGCAATCAGGTTCACGTGATAGCGATGACCGGAAAGACAGGAGTCACGATGAGCACGCTAACCGACAGGATCAGAGGCATAGTTGCAAGAGCCCACCACATTGATCCAACTGACGAGCACGCAATATCTGTATTCAACACAGAGGTGATGTTCGGAATCATCAACAGCCTCTTTACAGGTGTTAATTTCCTTATCTGGCTCATCGGTCTTGGCACAATACTCGCAGGAGCAATAGGTGTCAGCAATATCATGATGGTAACAGTAAAGGAAAGAACCACGGAGATAGGTATTCGCAGAGCCATCGGAGCAACGCCCAAGATTATACTCTCGCAAATTCTTTCAGAAAGTCTTTTGCTAACGGCAGTCGCGGGAATGAGCGGCATCCTTTTCGGAGTTCTGATACTCCAGATGCTCGAGCTTGCCAACACAACGGACGGCATTCTTGAAGCCCACTTCCAAGTGAATTTCTGGACTGCCATTTTGGCAACAATCTTTCTCTCAATCCTCGGCACTCTTGCCGGTCTCGCACCTGCATATCGAGCTATGGCTATCAAGCCTGTCGATGCGATGCGTGATGAGTAAAGACCCACCCCCAGCCCCTCCCATAAAGGGAGGGGAGTAAATACATTTTTTCGTTAAACAAGTAATTAGTAACAAACATTTAACATGCCATTCGCTCTCCGGCTCCCTCCCTACGGGGGAGGGCGGGGGGAGAGGCCAATAACTTATAAAAATGAAATATTCAAAGCTTATAATCGCGATCATCGTCGCATTCATCTTCATCGGAACATTCGTATTCCTTTATCAGAAGTCTCAGCCAGAACCTGTCGTATATAACGAGTTCACAACAAAGATGGGTGATGTCAGCAAGACAACTCTCATCACAGGTAAGATAGAACCTCGAAACGAGGTAAACGTAAAGCCTCAGATATCAGGCATCATTACCGACATTTACAAAGAGGCTGGTGATATCGTACAGGCTGGTGAAGTCATCGCAAAAGTAAAGGTAATCCCAGATATGAGCCAGTTGAGTAGCGCAGAGTCACGTGTTCGCCTTGCAGAGATCAACGCAAAGCAGGCACAGGTTGACTATGACCGTGACAAGGTTCTTTTTGACAAGCACCTCATCACAGCCGAGTCTTTCGACAAGGTTAGTCAGACTCTCCACCAGGCTCAGGAAGAAGTAAAAGCAGCCACCGATGCCCTTGAAGTTGTTCGTGACGGTGTTTCTAAGAGCAACGCAAGTGCAAGTAGTACCCTCATCCGCAGCACTATCTCTGGTGTTATTCTTGACATCCCTGTAAAGGTCGGTAATACCGTCATCCTTTCAAATACATTCAACGATGGTACAACTATCGCAACCCTCGCAAACATGAAGGATCTCATCTTCCGTGGCAATATTGACGAGACAGAAGTAGGACAGCTTGCTATCGGCGTTCCAATGAAGATCACTATCGGAGCTCTTCAGGATGTAAAGCTTAACGCTTCTCTCGAATACATCTCACCTAAGGCTGTAGAAAACAATGGTGCGAACCAGTTTGAAATCAAGGCCGCTATTGATGTCAAGGGGGCAAAGAGTCTCCGCTCTGGCTATAGTGCCAATGCCGAGATCGTGCTTCAGACAGCCAAGAACGTACTCACAATCCCTGAGAGTGCCATTGAGTTTAGCGGCGACAGCACCTTCGTTTATCTCGTAAAGGGTCAAGGCGAACAGAAGACATACGAGCGTCACCCTGTCACAATCGGTATCTCTGACGGCGTGAATACCGAAATCAAGAAGGGTCTCACCCAGAAGGATATCGTACGCGGTCCACAGGTTGTAGCAGATACTAAGGATAAAGAGTAAAACGACCTAGTCGGCCTCTCTCCCCGCCCTCCCCCGTAGGGAGGGAGCCGGAGAGCGAAAAGAATAATTCAAATAGTACATAGTTAAATAGAAAATTATAATGCCATGCCTTTAGCAATAAATACAATAAAACATCCTTCCCTTTGGGAAGGCTTGGTTAGGCTTTTGGGGATAGTGCTTTTACTTCTCTTAATCTGCACCCCTTCATCCGCAAAGCAATGGACACTTCCCGAGTGCATCAACTATGCCATAGAGCATAATATAAGTCTCAAGCAGCGTGAAAATACTTGCCGACAGAATGAGTTGAATCTCAATACGGCAAAGAACTCCCGACTTCCAGATCTCAATGCTGGAGTTTCAGAGAACCTCGGTTTCGGACGCTCTCTCGGAATGGACAATACTTACAGCAATAACAATACAAGTAATACATCATTCCAGATTAGTACCTCTGTACCTATCTTAACAGGCAACCGTATCGAGAACACTATCAAACTCAATCAACTCAATCTCGAAGCCTCAACAGCCGATCTGGAAAAAGCACGTAACGATATCCGTACACAGATTGCTCAACAATATATCCAGATTGTATATGACTACGAGATCCTTGCCGTAGCAAAGCGTCAAATTGGTATTGACTCCCTACAATGTTACCGACTTCAGGAAATGGAGCGTAACGGCAAGGCTACCCTTACTGATGTACTTCAGCAGCAATCAACAATGGCACAGAGCCGACTCACAGCCACTCAGGCAGAGAACACATATCGTCTTGACCTGCTCGCTCTCACGCAGTTGCTTGAACTCCCTTCTCCCGAAGGTTTCTCAATCGCAATTCCGTCATTGCCAAGCAATTCCGGCAACATCATAAATATCAACCCTGAGATTATCTATCAGGAGGCAATAGCCGTGAAGCCGGAGGTACAGGCTGAGAATCTTCGTCTCAAAGCTTCTGATGCCAACATTCTCATTGCGAAGTCAGCCAAATACCCTACCCTCTCGCTCAACGCAGGCCTTGGCACCAACTATTACAAGTCCTTCGGAAACAAGAACGGCATTAAACAGGATAGTTTCGGTAGTCAGATAAAGAACAATTTTAGTCAGAACATCGGACTTCAGCTCAATGTTCCTATCTTCAATCGCTTCTCTACACGCAACAATATCCGCTCTGCATCCATTGACAAGGAGAACCAGCAACTCGCCCTTGATAATGTGAAGAAGGCACTTTACAAGGAGATTCAGCAGGTTTATTACAACACAATAGCCGCAGAGGCAAAGTATAATAACAGCGTTTCTGCGGAAATTGCAAGCAAGGATGCCTTCAACCTCACTCAGGCAAAGTATGAGAATGGCAAGGCTACTATCACCGAGTTCAATGAGTCGAAGAATAATCTGATGAAAGCCGAGAGTGATCTCGTTCAGGCTCGCTATCAGCTAATCTATCAGAAAGCCCTCATTGATTTCTACAGAGGTAAGGAACTGAAGTTCTAAAGAAATTTACTACTGTCCGTTAATTTTCTCTTCGAAGAATACATTAGCGGACAGTTTTTTATTTTGGTGTCCAGTAAACAATACGCAACATGTCCGAAATGCTTGGAACACAGCATTTCGGATATTCTGTTTATTCTGTAAAGACCTCTATTTCATAATCCGCGAAAACGTGTTAGCAATAGGTAACAATAAGGATTTTAGTGTTAGCATTCCCCATTTCAGACATAGTCCCCCCCGATACTTAAATAACGCCAGTTCGATGAATTGATAAAGATTTGCAACAAGTTGCTTTTAACTGACAATAATTACCAATCTACGCAATCTTTTTTCCATAAATTTTCTTTTTT
>CADCIQ010000068.1:0-4694 GCA_902801425.1 uncultured Bacteroidales bacterium
TAGCGCTTTGCTCTATCAGGAGCTCGTCGAAGTCCTCCTGCGACTCATCAGCGATGTCTAACAAGATACACGCATAGCGTATCGCCTGTTCCTTACCCAGCACGTGGATATCCACCGCACAGCCTGTCAAATGGTTCGACCCAGCCACACCACCCACAGCCTTGTTCACCGCCTCAGATCGGTATCCAGAATTAATAATAATTGGCTCCTCTTGGTCTCTACTCCCCTCCCTCGACAGGGAGGGGTCGGGGGAGAGTCTTCCATACCGCCTATTATACTCACTGCGAAGCATCTCCAACCACCCGCAGAGTCGCTTCAGGTTCTCAACTTGTGCCTCGTTAGGCACGTTTTCAATTTTCGTTTTCGTTTTGGTTAACTCCCCCAGCGTAAAGTGTGGCGATAAGCGAAATTGTTTGTTGATTTCTACGTTATTCATATTTTCCTTTTCTTATTTACATTAATCGGTGTACTGTTAGGGAATGCGATGCTATAGGCCGCGTCGAGGGCTTTCAGGTCAACTTTGTAGAAGCTGATGCCCAAACTGACGGCCACGATAGCTCGCAAGAGTTCACGGTGCTTGCGCGGATAGAGGCTGGGCAGAGGCAACTCATTCCAACCTTCCTGCTCACACAGGTGGCACACCTCCCAAATGAAGTCATCGAATGAGTGAGGGCCATGCAAGCTTGCTTGCTGATGGCCGAGCGTGAGATGACTCGCCGAAGGCAAGTTATCATTAGCTTCTGCTGGGAACCAAAACTTCAGCACGTTGCGGATGCAGAACCGCTTATACTGACCTCCGAGGAGGCGCCTTGTGCGCTCCAGCTTTCGCCAGAGCTGCACAAAGCATTCTTGTGAATTTTGTATCTCAATCATAATCTCAGAATCCAAATGACCAAATGACAAATGACCAAATGGCCGCGTTACAACTTACGGTAGTTACCGTCCTCTTCCAGCACCACCAGCCCTTGCTTGCGCCAGTTCTTCAGCATCTGACGAACGGTGTTGTGGTTCACGTTGGCACCCTTCACCGCTACCGAGTGCTGCATAGCCTGTTCGAACGAGAACTGGATGTCCAGTCGCTCAAAGATGGAGTCGTTCTTGCCGCGCTTCTGTCGCTCACCATTTAGACCACCAGCATAATCACGACTCAAGAAAGCGTTCTCTATGCGGTCGCGGAAGAAGTAGAGTGCATTCTCCAGCAGAGAGTCGGCTATCACGTCGTAGGCCTCCAGCATCGTAGGTGTCTGCGCTTTCAGCAACATTTCCTTCCACATGTTCGGATGCTGTTTCAACTTTGCCTCGGCACCATTCAATCCATGCTTCTGAATCAACGTCTCGCACACTTTGCACAGCATCAGACAGCACGTCATTCGTTGCGCCGTCACGCACACGCGGAAGCGCTGACGGGCACGGGTGCGGTCGTCGTTCTTCATCGTCTCCAGTCGGATGCGCTCCACCCATTCACGACCCTTTGCTTCCAACTTCGGCAGCACCACCTCGCCATACATAAGCGGTAGCAGATGCGCTATCTGCTGTATGCGGTCGCGCTGGCGGTCGGTCAGCACGTAAGGTTTTTCTTCAAGTGGTGCGAAAGTGTTGTCGGGTGTGCGGGCAACGGCGATACGACTCTGAAAACCGTCCGTGTAGTTGGATACTACGCGGTACAAGGCATCCGGTGTTCCGCACATGCAGACGTTCCACAACAATTTCTCGATATGCACGTTCACCGCATCGGCACTCCTTGCCTCACGCTCGTACTTGGTACCATCGTAGCTCTGGCGCAGCATCACCGAAAAGTCGCTCATCGTCGATTTCCACTTCTGCGCCACCGTGTCAGCCTCGGGGGTAAACGAAAAGGCGTGCTTGCCCTCGGTATTCGCCAGTCGCTCGGCGAGGTTGGCCACGGTATTGTTCAGCGTCAGACAGCGCACGGGCAACTTCGGTTCCTCGGGCTGCTCCTTCTTATTCTTTGCCGCCCGCTTCTTGGCGCGCCAATCGTCCTCCTGCATCTGGTACATCTTATCCAGTGCCACCACCTCGCTCATCCAGGCTTCCACCACAGGGTCGATACCACCCTTACCCGAAGCAAAGTCACCTGCGATATAAGCAATCAGATTCAGCCCCTTCTTCTGCCCGTGAACGTCGAGCGTCACACCCGTTGCCAGCGTGCCGATACAAGGGCAGATGGCCGTCATCACCGGCATCGTCAACTGCGGACCCACCGCATCAATACTCTCCTTCACTCCTTGCGGCATTTTGCGAGTTGAAAGTTGAGAATTGAAAGTTGAAAGTTGCTCATCGTCAACATTTTCCACATCATCCATCTTACCTCTTCCATCCGACATCTGCAGCGCATTCAGCACATTCCTCAATCGAATTGGGAAGCCATTAAACTCCGAACTCAATGCACTCTTGATCTTCTGACGTTTCTCTTCCAACGGAAAGCCGTCGTAGCAGGGGATCACCTGGTCGAGCCACTCAAAGTTACGGCCGCAGATGTGCCTCAGGTCGCACGCCAACTGATAGGTCAGCGTGTCGCGGTCGCCTTGCGTAGGTTCAAAGCCGCGGTTGTTCACCTCCCAGTACTTCGCGATGATGTCCTTGAAGGGAATGCCGTGATAATGTGTCTGGAACTGCTTTCCAGATGGCTGAGGGATGAGGGATGATGACTGAGTCTTTACATCTTCCGTCTTACCTCTTACATTAAAATACTCATCCTTCACACTTTCGCTGACACTCTCCTCAAATAGTCGCTTGTCGGGACCATAAAGTACGTAGCTTTTCGGCACAGCAAACGACCCGCGAGCTAAATCCTTCGTTTTCGAATCGTCTGTTACACCAAGCTTGGCAGCCAACCACTGTTTCGACTGGTCTATGCGCTCAGTTGGCGACAGATGACCGAACTGACTCGGAATGATATACACGATGCGCAGCCCCTTGCCCGAACAGCTCACGTGTACCAATACTATCAGATGCTCCAGCTCCAGCAGCAACAGCGTCTGCACCAATCGCTTCCACACCTCGCGCGGGTCTTCACCGTTCAGCTCGTCCAGATCAAGATAGGCCATGTTCGTGGGCACAGCACTCTTGGCGTGTCGGCGCCCGTCGGTGTAGTTGGCCATAAACATCAGCAGCGGCAACCCCTGTTTCAGCGTCTTTGCCTCGTCGCTATCGTGGTCAACCTGGGTCAACTTCTGGCACACCTTTGCCACATCTGTTGAATCCAAAATCTCGTTCAGCTTATCTTGAGGGCAAGCCAGCACCTTCGCTGACTTGCCATTTTTGCAGTACGATATCATAGTCTGTACCCCCTTCCTTTAATTAGTTCACGAATCACCTTCTGTGCTATCGCACTCGCCTGCTTCACCAGCTTCTCGGGCAACTGCTCCAGCTGATCTTCGTCGAGCGAGAAGTAGAAGTACCAGCGCTTGTCCTGCCCCTGCGACAGTGAAGCGTTATCATCGCGGAAGATTGCCTTGTTACGCCTGCGCTTGGGCTTCTCCGTCATATACACGTTGCCGTCATGCTTGCCCTCCACCTTGAAAGTTCCTGAGAACGCCTCCATCTCAACATCCTCGCAGCACATGAAGTCCGCCATCTTGAGTCCATTCTCCAACATGCCGATGGTCATCAGACCATCCAGCGATACCTGTTTCTCTGATGAAATACAAATGATATTTGTCATAATAATTTCTGATTTTAAGCCTGAGTCTTGGGAGGAGCGAAGTAGTTAGTTGTCGACAATTTAAACCTGGTACTCTTCCCTCACTCGGTACCGTCAAAACTCAGAAATTAATAATGTTAGTTAATGGGAACAATGTCAGTTGCCACAATGTCCTGATAGTAGGCTCCGTTAGCCTCGTGGGTCGAAAATCTGAGGGTTGCTACCACCGTCTTGCCCGTAACAAACTTGCATAACGCAATGTTGCCCAATAGGGCCACCTGGTATTCGTCCTCGTAGTCGCCGCCCAATTCACGGAGTCTGATGTAGCACTTGGCCAACTGGCCGTTCTCACTCTTCTTCGACTGCACATACACAGGTTCGGTTTGTGCAATCACCTTACAAATCTTAGTTTGCATAATTGATGATAAATTTAATGAATGAATACTATTCCTGTTGCCAGGAGATTATTGATAGAATTGTCTTTCTGATACGGGGAGATTGAAATCCGGTGACAGAAGTTCCCATAGATTGTCTACATTCCTATACAACTGCGAAAAGTTGTGGACTATCTGGCGGATTCTCTCACGACTGATACCATACTGTTTCGATAGCGTTTTCAAGTCTGCATCCTCATGGCTATAATAGGCAATGATGATACTTGCCTTATGCGAACCTATTTTATCTGATAGCAATCGGCTCAGGAGTTTACGTTCACGTATGCGGTCTATTCCTTTGATAATAGCATGATCATCAAACCATTCATCATCGTCCGACACCGTTTCTTCAATGATGAACTCAGCGGTTTCAGAGATGTCTTTCTTCTCAACAAGCTGACTGATATACCTATTGATGAACACCCTGGCTTTTCTAACCATTTCCTTACCGCGAGAATTGCATTTCTCAAAGGCAGCATAAGCCCCGACGATTCCCTCGTTTATCAGATCCAGAACGGACAGCGTATTGGTCTTCTGACTATGCACGTAGGCCACCCTAATTATATAAGGTATAAAGTCTTTCACGAGGATGTTTA
>CADCIQ010000068.1:4729-19651 GCA_902801425.1 uncultured Bacteroidales bacterium
GTACTGCCGTTCTTCAGCCGTCAGCCGCTTCATCTTTTCTACGTCCTTCACAAAGGCCAGGACGTTGTTGTCCGAGGATTCCCTCAACGCTTGAATAACTAATTTGTATCTCATAATCTTTATTGTTTTGTTTGTTTGTCATCACAACTTGTTTGCGTTGGCAAAGGTACATAAGCTGATAATCTGTGCAAATCTGAGCGAAAAATCTTAGATTATTTTCACTCGTGCAACGCAACTCCCTCAAAATCAGCACAAAACAAAAAGTGCCCAACTCTCAAAAAATGAGAATCGAGCACTCTTAAATATCGCTCAGATTATGTCAGATTACTTTTCTGGGCAGTAAGCGTCCAATAATGGTATGATGCTCTCAAAATCGGCAGTCATCAAGCCTTTACTTGGCCGTCCCTTGTCGATATTGGTATAACCATTATCGTTACCAAAGAAATCTTTGTTCAGAGCTGGCGAACCTTTCAGCCTGAAAAGCTTCTTGTCGTCCAGATAGCCCACCATATTCTGCCAAACGATCTTCACGCGATCACCACGTCCACTTTCCAACAGATGCCACAGAACTTCTGACAATTCTGCATTCTTTACCGACAAGTTCTCATCTATACCCAGTACAGCCTTTAACATCGCCTTTATCTGTTCTGACGTGATGCCATTCACCCAATCACCCTTTTCTGCGTAATTCTGCAACTGGTCAAGAAGAGACTGTCGCTCTGGCGTAAGTACAATGTTCGACACATGCTGGGTTTTCGAAACAGCATTCAGCGTATTGTTGGTTTTATGACCATAGTGATAGTGCGTCTCGTTCTTCACACCGCCATCACTGATTACATCGCCGTGTACATCACCTTTTATAATAATTGCCATATCTTGTTATTCCCCTTTACCAATGCTGTTTTCGTTTTTCGAGCCGCCTCTTTCGATGACGTCACCATTCACATCGCCATTTATCATCACCAACGGATCTGTTTCAGCCAATGCCTCTATCTCCTTTGGGTGACTCTGCTCATAGTCATCACGCAGCCATTGTGCCAGCAATTGGATGGTCTGCTTCTGGGTCTTGTCGCATTGCGTCTCAGCGAAGGCCACCACGCGACCTATTGTCGTAGGCATCTCCATAGGATTGGTGATGCGTCCATCTGCATCGTATTCGTATTCTATCATCGGGTGCATCGTTATGCCCAGTTCGCGGCAGGTCAACTCACGCAGCATCAGCAGGGCCATGATAGACTGGAAAGCTTTTCTGGGCGTATTCAGATAATAAAGACTGGAAAGAATCACGTCCGGTTTCCCAATGTCACCGTAGAGTTCGCCAGGCATCTGCCTCAACAGCGAGTCAATGCGTCTGAGTCCCAGCCACAGCTTGTTCTCGTTCTTCAGCCGCCATTGCTGCCAAAGATACTGCACCTCGGGACTACCCAGCCGAGCGTCCCACCACATCGTGGCAAGTCTGTCCAACGGCTCCCGCTCCAGCAGTCTTCTTCGCTGTTCTTTCAATGGCTCAGCCAACTGCCGTACCTCCTTGCTCTGGGCAGCCAACAGCAGTTCAATGTAGTCCGAGCGTTTCTGACGTGCCTCGCGGCTCAAATCGTGCCAACTGTTCTCCAGCCATATGTCAAGATATGTTTTCAACTCCATCATGTCCACATCTGACAAATGGGGCAGATACACGTTGTCCAGCACATAAGCCACTTCCTGTTGAGCCTGCAGCTGTTCACTGTCAGGCAACAGCGGAAGGTCGCTCAGCCAGAATCGCCACTCAATCTCAGAGGCTGACGGCTGTAAGGGCTCCTGCAGTTCGTCGCCGTCCACAATCACATCCACATAGCCATGATCCACGATAAAAACATCTTTGACGCGGGCCAACAGCATTGGCTTTCCGGTCTGATGCAGCAGCTTCCAAGCCTTTTCATTATCGTCATACGACACGCGCCCGATACGTTGACCGAGTGCACGTGCCTGAATGGCATTGCGATGTATGTGGTTCGATGGATCGGGAGATAACACCACGATGGGTCTTGTACGGTCTATCCGGCTGAGCAGTTCACGCGTTCGCACAAGCATCTCCTCCGTGTCCTTCTGACCAGCCACAGAGTCACCATTTGCACCATAGTGCACGCCCGATATGAGGAGTTGATGCTCAGCCATTTCTCTTTATTTCATTTGGTTTGCAAAATTACTAAAAATCCCGCTCATTTCAGCAACGAGCGGGAAAAGTTTATGTTAATGATTCTAAAAGCACATTATTAAAAACCAATCTTTCGAATGTCTTTTCCATCAAGCCGTTCATTGTCACAATGACGAATAAGCATCGGGAGCACATCCTCACTTTGACCATGCAGGATGATGTCGATGGCATAGTGACGGGCTATGTTTTCAATTTGACCGCCACTGAAGTCGTACTTTGAGGCCAAAGTGTGAACATCCAAGTCACTCAGCTCAGGTATCATAGAACGCCAGATACTTGCGCGAGCCTCCTCAGTAGGTTTTTCGAACTTAATCTTATAGAGGAATCTGCGTTCGAAGGCCTTGTCCATATTCTGCTGTAGGTTGGTAGTGGCAATCATAATACCGTCCAATGTTTCCATCTCCTGCAGGATGATGTTCTGGAGTGAGTTCTCCATTTTGTCAACAGCACTCGATGCCCCGTTCTTGCGAATGCCAATAATGGCGTCGGCCTCGTTGAAAAGCAGGATGGGCGTCACCTTGGCTCGTTTCACCTGTTCGCGGTAGCGGTCAAAGAGGGCTTTGATGTTTTTCTCGCTCTCGCCCACCCACTTACTCTTGATGCGAGGCACGTCGACCACCATGATGCTGCGTCCCGTCTGTCGCGCCAACTGATAGACCGTCTCAGTCTTTCCCGTACCGGGTCCGCCATAGAACAGGCAGGCAAAGCCGTTGCGGAAGCCCTTCTCCTTCATACGCTCCTGAATCTTCTGGAGGTTCTCCGGCTGTAGGAAACTGCCAAGCTCGTCCACCTGTCGCTGAATGTCCTTGGGGAAAAACAGCTGCTTCTGCGTCAGCGTCCTCGGGTCAATGACATCAGACAGCTTTTCCGTGGAAGCATCAATCTTCATTTCAGCCAACAGCGTCCGCTTAGCACTCTCCGTCAATTTATAGCGGATCGTATCGGCAATACCGTCTTCACATCGGTGCTCAATGATTTTCTTCGTCATGAGTTTATGCTCTCCACTGCGCAGCCGGGCCTTGGCTTTGTTGAATTCTGCCTTGGTGTCAAAGAGGTCTTCGAGTTGTCCAAAACGAATATCGTCGTCATCCTTGTTTACCAGGCAGTGACAGAAGAAGGCAACCAAGGCCTCTTCATTCTCGGAGAGGTAGTATTCGCGCAGTTTGTGGACGAAGCCCACCTGCTTGTTGTCATCGAAGAGTTTCTGCAGTTCCTCCTGCAGTTCACGAAGCGAGATGGCATCGTCATCCAAGTCCTCGAACCATTGATTAAGCAATTCAAAGAGCTCGGCACAGTCCAGCCCTGTGCGCTTTGGCAGTTCATAAACCTCGTTATGCTTCAGACAGCGGATGACGACAGTGGGGATGTCGAAGTCGTCCTCGTCCTTCACATCGCGGAACTTCAGCAGACGACGGCGCACCAATGCATCGATGTCACTGGCATAGCTCAGCACGCTGATCTTATTCAAATTCAGAAATGAGGCCAAGTCATCATAATCCACCCGTCGAGGTCCTTTCTCCATGCAGACGCAGAATAGCACAGCCTGTCGCTCCGTGATGCCATAACTCTTAGCCAGCAACTGAATCTCAGCCTTGGCCTTCTTCATGAACTCCTTGCTCAACTTCGAGTCCTCTGCCAGTTCTACCACATGCTCAATGGCCTGTAGCAGTGACATTTCTTTCTTTGTCTTACTTTTCATCGTTGTTGCCATATCTTTTGAATTTAGATTATTATGTGCATAATATAGACACATTCGCGAAAAAATTCAAAAATCAGGGCAACTTTTTTTCATGGCAATAAAAAAACGGCATCCCAAGACCTTTTTACTACAGGATAAGAAGGATGCCAGCCAGCCTCCGGCCCTACCTTTGAACGAGCTTTCCACGACTGGTTCTGTTACAATTATAATACTATTGCCAGAAAGAATAGTATGATTAATACTATCCAGACAAGAACCCGGAGGCAGGAACCCCAGCCTTCAAGCAGGAATTCAAAGATGG
Organism: uncultured Bacteroidales bacterium; assembly: GCA_902801425.1. Lineage (GTDB taxonomy): Bacteria > Bacteroidota > Bacteroidia > Bacteroidales > Bacteroidaceae > Prevotella. The sequence goes on from CADCIQ010000068.1 coordinate 8,924, forward strand.
CTCCGAGTCCCTTAAATAGCCAACCTAGGATGCCACCACCTGTAAAGATGATGATGATTAAGACAATAACACCTATGATTGTTAATACTTCCATTTCAACTCTTTTCTATTTCCAAATCGGGGAAACACTGGTGCAAGGCATAATAAAGCGGCCCGGGATTGTTCGACTCTGTGTGTAGGATGAGTGTGTTAGCGTCCTTCTGTTCCATCCTCAAAACATTTCCACGATAGGCTTCATCGTCCGAACCCACTAACAGTTTCATCAGCGGCTGCAGGGAAACAAACATTCCGAACTCGTTGTCGGGTGTACCAAAACGCTGGCACAGGTCGTTAATCGTATCGCAAATACCTTTCAGTGTCTCGGCATTGCCTTTCAAAGTGTAATCTGTCTCAACAGGTGAATTCTCAGTATCATCTTCTGACGGATTGTATTGCTCACCTATTTTCTCATAATATTCCTGAGCCAGCGGACGGTTGATGTAAATGCCATTGTGCTCGTCGCCATAGCGATAGGTCTCTGCAAGTTCAGACATCGCTTCCTTTTCATTTCCTTCATCAGCCAGACGGTGGAGAATCATCGTGTAGTCCTGCTCTGTGGAACAACGGATGATATTGACGGCTTTGAACAGTTCCCGGCGATCTGTCATTTGCCAATCTTCGCAAAGATTTGTCAGCATCCGAAGTGCCTCTACATCGTTACGAGGGAAGAGTGTCTCGCCGTCTATCTTTTCTGCGTGAGTAAAGGTAAATAGCTCGCCAGTATCTTCGTCTGTCAACTCCTCATCCCATGTGCGGTAACGGTTCTCCATCCCCACCAACAGTAGCGTGATGGCTCTGGGATCATTCTTTAGAGCAAACGGACGTAGCCATTGTTCGTCATCTGGCAGCAGCAGACTGAAACGCTGTTCGAAATACTTACCCCAGAACAAGGCTTCGATGAGTTCGTTTTGACTGGTCCAGTTTCCCTGACGAGCTTTGCCAAGAAACTCTTTAAACTCTTCTACGGAACAGTTCCGCAAGGCCATGATGCGAGTCTCCTCTTCGTCGATAATTTCTACCTCTGTCAGTTTGCCATTTTCAGAGATATATTCTTTGATGAGTTCCCCATTTGCAGAGACCTGTTCGTGCATCTCGATGTCAGGAAAGGATGTTACTACACCTTCAATAACACGTTGTGCGATGCCACTGGCTTCCCCATACAACTCTGCAATCCCAATGCCAGAACAACTGCCATCGTCAGCATCGAACAATTCGAACTCCAAATCGCTGTCCTTTTCCTTTAAAAGTTCTGCTGCACGTGTAGCCATCTTCTCGGCATCTTCACGCCGTTTAGTCGTCAGACTAATAGTAATACTGTTCATAATTATTTATTTTTGTTTTTTTCTTCGATTGCCTGAATAATGCTCTGGCGAATCCACCAGACAGCATAGGCGATGAACTTGAAGTCTGCCTCGAAATTATATTTCATTGCGCCTTTTCTCAGTCCTTCCGTTCCTGCTTCAATCAGTTCCTCAAGTGTCAGTCCTTGCTTTTGATATTGTGCCGCAATGCTGACAATAAAACGCATGTTAGCTTTTTCCAGTTGCTTCATCTCGTCGCAGTCTGTACCCTTCTTTTGCACGACCTTAAGTAGTGCGAGTTCTTCCTCATGAGTCAGTAATGACGAACGGCCGATTTCCTCTAGTATCTCATCCAAGCCTGGTTTCTTCTCTGCAGGCAACAGATAATCTAACACATCATTCCAATTTGGGAACATCTCCGAGCCGAAATGAATCCATTCGCCACCGAACTCGCTCGTGCCGTTCTTACCTCGGTCATCTATCAGATAGTCACCCTGACAGAGGTCCTTGCGGTGGGTGATGACCATCTTCTTATGGAACACATCATCGAGGTACTTCGTCACCCATTCCACTTTGTCCGACCAAGCTGACGGGTTCTTCCAAGGTGCTGTAGATAGGATAAACAGATCGTAGTGTTTCTGCAATTCGTGTACGGCCTCGATGGCACCCTCCATCGGCTTCATCTTGCCGAACAAGCCAGGAATCTCATCCAAACGACCAGCATATTCTGCCTTAATCTCCTCACTCACCTGGTCGAGTCCCGACTGGAAGTCCACCAGCACATTGTCCATGTCAATAAATACTCTCTTCATCTTTAACGTTTTTATTGGTTTCCGATGATAATATAGTAACTATCGGAGAAAAATTCAAATATTTCAGCAACTTTTTTTCATTGAGCACTTCTTGCACTGATTTTCTTGCCTTCCTTGTTCCAAGTGAATATCCAACAACCTTTGCGGCTGGTGATGGTATTGTTGGATACACCAACGATCTCGCCAACGTTCGAAATGCTCATTGTTTTCAGCGTCCTGCCCTTAGCATCATAGATGTAATAGAACGAATGGTGCTTTGCCACGAAAAAGTCGCTGCCCCACCCTTTGAGTTCGCCCACGCTACTACGCGACAGTCCGCCTATCTTCTTGCCTTGTTCATCATAGACATAGTACCAGTTCTTCGTTTCCTCGATATACGATATCTGCTGCCGCTGACTCTGCGCCTGAGCAGCCAGCGTTACCATTAGTAATAGGATGGTAATTACTTTTTTCATTGCTTTGTCTTTTTAATTATTTCACGTTCTAATCGGAGATTTTCTCTTGATACGACTCTCCATTCTCAAACACGTCATCCACCCACCAGTCTGCTTCTTCTGGCGCGATGTTGCCTTCTTGATACTCTTCGAAGTCGTATGGTACACACACTATCTCGGCAGCCACATCGCCCTTTTCAATGTCGATGTTCCGCTGTCCGAAGATGACACACTCATCACTCGTCACCCGGTAGCCCTCTGCCTCCAGTTCTGGCAGCACATCCACTATCGGTCTTTCTATGTATTTACTCCAGTCTTGCATAATACGTTTCTTAGCAATAATCAGACACCTTCTAATTTCTTTTTCCATTCCCCATCTTTAATAACTCTCAGAAGTTCCTTCTCAAACTCCCAGAATTCTTTTGCTGGATGGTGGTTGCTACCAGGTGCAAAAGTATTTAAGATGATATGATTTTTTCCATTCTCTATCACATTGTAAACGCGATAGTATCTTGTCGTCTCTTTTTCTTTTCCTGTTTTATTTATAGAAACCCCTAAAACTGTGGAAGCTTCATTATCATTCGTTATCTTTATTCTGTATTTATAGTTGGCTGTTTCTATGTATTCAACACCTTCTGTCTTCACAATAGGAAGATAATTGGCAATATCCTTTGTGACATTTATATTACCGTTATCAAAATACTTTTCCAAAATACTTGGTTTGAATTGCGCACCTATACATACAGCCATTTTACTCGTTGATTCTTCTATCGATTTTAATAGAGGGTTTACAAACCATTTGCGAATAGATTCTTTCAAATTATCGTTATCATCTATAGCCTGCGTGTTATCTGGCCAATTTGGAGAATGCCAGCCGCACAACTCAATGGCAAAGGGAAGACTAACGTTTTTAGGCCATTCCTTTAAAGGTTCAGAATCGGGTTGTATTAGATGTAACATCCATTCTATTTTTCCTCTCCACCACTGTCGTCCGCCATAACTACGCAACCACCAACGTTCATCTTTTTCCAATTCTTTTTTCGCTTTCAAAATTGGAAAATCCTTAGCCAATTTAGAATAGCTTACTGTATTAACATAATCTATCATGGTATTCTCTGGATATTTCCCATTGCCTCTATAAGTATGCGGATTCATGTCCTTACCACCTGCAGGATTGTAGTCAACTACAACAATTGAACAATTGTCAGGATCACCCCAATAAGGTTCGGGCATGTGGATAGGACAGAGAAGTTTGTTCAGTTGGTCATTATCAAACCAACACAGTTGGTCTTTCTCAATTAGTACATCTATGTCATTATCCTTATAATAAGACTCTTTCTTATTATCTAAAGGACGTTTGGCATTTCTTCCTTTTCCATTAACCTCCTGAACTTTTTTATTCAGCCATAAGTTAATCACACTATCCCAATAGTTAATAAACTTATTTTCCTTAGAATCAGAATTTGACATAATCATTGTTGTTTTTTAGTTATTAATACGATTATATGCCGCAAAGATACACATTATTTTTGATTGTAGCAATCTTTTTGTCGAAATTTTACAATTTTCAACGCTGGAACTAGGCAGCGAGAGCCAGAGGCTCCCGCTGTTTGGTGAGGTGGAAGTGTTTGGTCATTTTTGAAATGAGAGAGTTTGTTTGATCCTGATTGAGGTCAAAGATGGTGAGGGCATAGACCCCAAGGGTGAGTGATGGGGTGAAGAATACTCTTTTGTTGTTGAGGTACTTCTGGATTTTGTTGAAGTAGTTCTTGGAACTGGTTCTAATTGTTGTTGCCATATCTTTTGAATTTAAATGTTTAACGGCCATAATATAGACACATTCGCCAAAAAATTCAAAAATCAGAGCAACTTTTTTTATCTAACCTCCAATTTTGGCGTTTTCCGCCAGTAAACAGGCTGGCGGATGCGGAACTGATGAATTGGATCTCAGGCCAGAAATGCTTCACGATGTCGTTCTGTAGCACACGATAGTCAACATGTTTCTGACACTCCGAAAAGTCCCACCACACGAAGCACAGCCGATCCTCCTGCCCCACCCTTCTTTTCTCTATGGTGAATCCCTGTTGGAAGTCGTCTGTGGCTTGCTTTGTCAGGTCCACCCCAATCTGCTCCAGACTGACCTTTCGGGTCTGTTCCACCACATAGTCACGTACCAGTTCGAAATCTTCAGGGCGCTCAGTGGTCATATACCACTCTTTCAAATGAAAAAAAGAATCTCTCATCGTCACTATATTTTTGATTTTTTGTTTGATGTGCATAATATAGACACATTCGCGAAAAAATTCAAAAATCAAGGCAACTTTTTTATAGGCGTCGACCTGTGTAACGTGATTTTGATAGTCCATTCATATCTTATTAGTTTTTATTGGTTCCATATCCACAACCTACATCCTTCCATGAAGGTTCATCTTCAAAGGTGCTGCGCCCTGGTTTTTCCACATATTGTTTGATGACCTTTGCCATATCTACAATAATGGGGGCACTCGAAGACGACCATGTAGTGACACTATACGAAATGCGCAAGGTGATGGCATTGTTCTTCGTGCCTCCTCCCGTGATCACACCTATATTCTTATTCCCTACGGGTTTGTATTCCTGATCCATATCAGAAAGATACTCATACTCTGCTTTCATCTTTTCTGAGAAAGCGGCATATAACTCTAGGAACCAGTCTTCATCAAGCGTTGTATGTGACAATCCAGTCTCCTCTTTGGCACGATGTACGAAATGGAATTGCGTTTCATAGACATTGTCTGAGGAGACGAGAATGATATTCCAATGCTGGCTGTCTTCTGATAGTTGCCTGATATCATCGACAAATTTCTGAAGTGGCTTCTCCCATTCCTTTCTTTCGCCTTCGATTTTGTAATAACTGACAGGTTCATCCACATCTGTGAGAAACTCCCGACTGACATAGTTGAAGCCACCAAACTGTGCCAGATAATAACCTATATGACCGATACTATTCTCAGTGGCTGCACTCGGAGTGATGATTGTGATGTTGGAATGACGATTAATCTTGATACCATAATCGGTATGTTCAATAATATAGCCATCCACGGTCTGCTCGTCTAACGGAAGCATCTCTATGACGAGACGATCTTGAGGATGCTCGCTGGCCACTTGTGACGCCGCAAGGTTTCGGAGTCGGAACTCCTTGAACTTTGATACAGTATCTATGATATCTTTTTCCGACATACCCTTTTTGGCCTGAAGCGATATAACAGGCACTCTGCGAGGAACCACACGATACTGTGTCTTTTTGTTGAGTACCCTGCGGAAGGATTTTCGCATACGGACTCGATATTCGTCCAATTCTTTCTCGCGCTTTTCCTCGTCCATCGCATCAGTTAATCCGGAACCAATGAGACCGGCAGGTACGGCAAAGATTGCCACTCCCATGATACCCACAAGTGTAGCAATAAACTTGCCTATCGGAGAAATCAATGGGTCGTCGACGACTTTACCTGGGTCACCAAGATATTTCTCGTATGGCCAGATAAAAGCATCCCAAAAACTGAAGTTGGGATCTACGCGACTTTCTGCCAAATACAAGATGACCGTTAGCACACAAGTTATGGCTACCAAGAAAATACCAGACACGCATATCTGTCGTCGCGTGTTCATAAACGCTGTCTTAAAAAGACGTATTCCGCTGTACATATTTATAATTTTATTTTGTAACTGCAAATTAAGCCCGCCGAACTGTTCGACGGGCTATTTCTAAACCTATATTGATTTCAGTATTTGCTGTTCAATATCTTTAAAACTGCTGCTTGGGGTTTTGTTACTTCCCCACAACCAAATGCAAATTGCTTTTATTTTATACTTCTCACTGTAATAATAGCGGAAGTACACTTTCTTTGGCTTTCCTGTCTTGGTACTATGAGGCCAATTATGAATTTTACATTCTGGCTCCCATTTACGCTTACATTCAAAACCAAGTGATTCATACAAATCACAATATACCTTACCAATAGACAGAACTGCACCTACCGTTGAATGCTTAGCGGCATAACTGATAACAGGTAAAAGATTCTTCTCAACGAAATCCAAGAAATTCTTATCTTTGAATCCGCTAGACAATGCTTCATTCCATTTTTTGGAGTGCCACGGGCATAATTCTATAGAGAACGGATGAAGGCCATCAAGTGCTTTCTCATCAAGAACATCTTCACGTAGCCATCTTTCACGACGCCTCCACCAATCAGTTGCATCAGGATGAAAAGTAGGGTCAGAGAGATATGGGAAAGATTTGGCAAAGGATGAATAACCTTTGGAAAGGCGCTTAGTAACTACACTCTTCCCTATGAAATTTTTATTTGTTTCACCATAACCAGGATTGAGATTAAGCATCACAGCAAGATTATTGTCAGGATCTCCAAAGAACAATTCTGGCATCAGATCTAAGTATTTTGGATCTTTCAGTTTACTGTTTCTTGTTAAAAAGAAATCATTATTAAACGTATCTGTTGATTGGAAATTAGGGCTTAACCAATCTGTTACAAGCTTATCACAATATGAATAGTATTTATTTATTGCCATATTCTAACGTAATTGTTAATTTGTTAATGTTAATCTACTATTGGGAAGATCTGCGTCTGCAGGTCTTTGGTCATGAGTTTGCCATCCTTCATTACGTAGGCGGGATTGGCGGGATCAACGGTAATGTTCTTCAATGCCGTACAGCCTTTGAAAGCATTATGACCCAGATTTGTCAAACTGGCTGGGATATTGATAGATTCCAAGGCTTCGCAGCCACCGAAGACTTCATATTTTTCGAAAATCTCTATACCTTCTGGAAGAACAATAGTTTTAAGGTTTTTGCATTCGGCAAACGCCCACGATCCGAGTTTCTTCACACCTTTGGGAATAGTCAACGTCTGAATCGGGACACCTTTAAAAGCTTGCTCAACAATTTCTGTCAGTTTACTGCCATCAGCAAACGAAACAGCTGTTAGCGGACAACCACAAAAAGCACTACCACCGATAGTCTTTAACTTGGCAGGGATTGTAATGGCCGTTAGTGCCTTACAGCCAAGAAAAGCCTCGTCCTCAATCTTGGTCAAAGTGTCAGGTAGATTGATACCTTCGAGCGTTTTGCATTTGTTGAAAGCACCAATTCCAATGGTCTTCAATCCTTCGGGCAATACGACTTTCTTCAGAACGTCACCACCGTATGCAAGGTTTTTTCTGAATGCCTCTCTGGCAATTTTCTGTACGCCATCAGGAACCACCATTGTTTCCTCATACTTTCCAATAGCCACTACTTTCAGGGTCTTCCCATCAGGGCTTATTTCAAACATATTCTCTGCCATAAGTCAATAGACGATTGCCTGTACATCGTGAGGTTTTATATTATTTCCAATTGGATTATTTTACCAACAAGTAATGGTCTCTTCATAGACCTTTTCTTTATCGACAAATATGGTCACTGTGTATTTCCTGTCAATAGCCAAAGCACTGGTATCACCCTCAAATTCATCTAACCTTGCCTCTACGAAATCATTTACAAGCGATTCGGAAAGCTGTTTGAACGACTGATACTCATCAGAGATGTTCTCTATCCAACATTCGTAATTATCAATATCCTCAAAATAGTCGCTTGACGGAATCTCTGGAGTGTCCAGGTTCTCATCTGTAGCGTAAAGTTGGTTGTCATCGATGAGGAATAAATAAGCGTAATCATCTCCTTCATAAGGTTTAAACGACAAGAACAGATGAGCTCTCTTAACATCACTCAACTCCACAGCCTTCTTGGGACTCGCCTGTTCTTGACGTGGAAGACGAGAATTGATAATCATCTCTATTTCATCCCAGTCCTCACCTTCTTTCTCCGCACGTCTCTTCAAAACGGCCTTTTCCTGGTCTGTAAGCACTCCGTCCCTTAAGGCTGAATTGATCAGTGCCTCCATACGTGGAGAGAAAAGACCACTGAAATCAGATGTTGCAGGCTCAGGAGCAACAATTTTCACAGGTTCGGGTGTTGATACAGGTTCTGCCTTTGGCTCTGGTTTCGGCTCTGGTTCAGGAGCTGGTTCAGGAACTGGTTTGGGAGTAGGCTCTGCGGTAACTGCCTTTTTCTCAGAACCACCGTTCAGTTCAATCAGGGTCTTGTCAGTCAGATAATGCTTAAGGACGTTTGTCAACCCATTCTCTACGGCATCATTATCCCAATCTCTCAAAATCTTACCAATGGTCTGATTATCGTATTTACCACGAATGTCTATATCGCCATTGGGGTCTTCATATTCCTCCTCAATATCGAACAAGACGACATCGTCAACGATATTAATTTTCCTCAACTTGCCATATACTGAGGTACAACCATCTTCCTCATCGTATGTATAGAGGTTATATTCTGACGACGCATCCAACAAGCCGTCATCACCCAATTGCTCTACTTCCTCATATTCTCTGTCACCTTCATAATCGCTGGCATACAGTGTGAATGAAGACAATCCGAGAGACTGAATCTGTTCTTTGATTTGCTGTACCAACCCATCGAGCGGTGTAGCTTCTGCTGTTTTTGTTGCCTTAGGAGCAGCTGGTTTCTCCTTTGATTTCTTAGCTGGCTTTTCCGCAGGCGTCTTTGCAAGCTCGGCTGCAAAAGAGTTGGCATAGACATTCATCATATCCTCAGGCATCTCTCGCAGACGAGCTTCACTGTCGCAGTCTTTCAGTTGCTTGGCGTAGTAGCCATAATACTCTGGCAGCACATAAAGCGTTTTGATGTCCTCTTCGGCATCCTCAATCTTCACCTTGGGGGCAAACAAATAAACGAGCAGATCATTGTTGCTCTCACCATTGATGTAGCCCATCTTCTCTACCGTACTGGGGATGACAATCTTTGTGCCAGCCTTACAGTCGCCCACGAATCCGTCGCCCAGTTTCTTCACACCCTGCGGCACAATAAACTCCTTAATCTTTGTCGTGCCACTGATGAAATCATCGGGTATCTCCCGTAATTCGGTCACAAACGAGAAATCGAGGTCTTCCAATTTGTTCTGATCACAGATGACTTCACTTTCAAGTTTCTTTAATCCCCGGGGGAAGATGATCATTTTCACGTTCTTGTAGTCTTCCAGGCTCTCGTCGTCGAGTTCCTCGATATCGTCACGGATATCCAACACACCGTTGCTGAACTTGCCAAGGATGATGCGCGGTTCGTCATCATCGTCGTCATCATCGTCGTCATCACTGTTGCCTTTTGATGAAGTCGTCTTCATGCCGAAGTCTGCCATTGTACTACGTTTCATCTCGCTGAGACTCTTACGCATCTCATCTTTGCTCTCCTCCAAGCTTTTCTTAATCTCGTCGGCTGCATCACCAAAAATCTTCTTGAAAAATCCCATAACCTTAATTGTTTTTTATTTCAGATTAGCACGATTTCCTAAACATCGTGAGATTTTTATTCATTAGTTTGGCTGCAAATATAGTTATTTTTTCCGTTATTTTCAAATAATTCTTCATTTTTCTATCATTTTTTGCAAAGTAAGGTGCCAAAACAGGCATTCAACCTATGGCAGGTGGTCATTTGGTCAAGGTCATTTGGTCATTTTCGATTTCGGGAACGCGGTCATTTGCCCACTATATATAAATTAATTTATATTATAGTGGCGGATTTTGACAGCATCTGTTTTCGATTTTGACAAATGACCAAATGACCAAATGACCGCGCCAAATTGGTTTCTGCGCCAAGTTTCAGGTGCAAGAAAAAAAATCATTTTTTTCGAAGAAACATTCGTAGACCGCAATGAAAGATTCGTACCTTTGCATTGTCAAATTGAAGAAGCGGACAGGCGGTCTTTAAGGGTAAAAATTGCGAAGGTTAAATCTAGAAATTGCGCGCATTAATAGTAGCAATTGTTTTCCTTAATAGTACCATCAGGAAGCGAAACAAGGCGACAACGAGAGTATTAACAAAATTATTTACAAACATTTGAGCATTCCCGTTAAACGGGAAAGCGGCGTAAGCCAAAAGGGCTCATTGTTACAAACTATTTAAAAACTAATTAAAACTATGGCTATTAAAGTAATTGCACAACGACGTGAAGTGAAGCTGGGTAAGAACCCTGGAATGAAGTTCGTGATGCGTCCGGACCTGTACATTCCCATTGC
>CADCIQ010000069.1 GCA_902801425.1 uncultured Bacteroidales bacterium
GGGTTCCACCTCTTCCCATTCCGAACAGAGAAGTTAAGCCCGCCCGCGCCGATGGTACTGCACACCCGTGGGAGAGTAGGTAGCCGCCGTTTTTAGCGAAGCCTCCGCATCGAAAGATGTGGGGGCTTTCTTTGTATGGGCAGGCCCCTCTCCCGACCTCCCCCAAAGGGGAGGAGTAATGGGTTTGATGGGCTTAATGGGTCTAATAGGCAGGATGGGTTATTCCTCTATAGGGCGTTGCTCACTCCCCTATAGGGCGTTGCTTACTCCTCTATAGGGTGTTGCTCACTCCTCTATAGGGCGTTGCTTACTCCCTTATAGGGCGTTGACTCTTCCTCAATAGGGCGTTTGCGAAGGCATTGTGGTTCTTCGACCAAAGTATCAGCATTCTTGGGGCTGTGAATTATAGGTCTTTGGGTGTTTCTTCTGTCTGCTTTTTACGTTTTCCTTTTCTTCTCTCTTTTTTTCAATATTTAATTTTCTATTGTCAATTATCTTTTGTAACTTTGCGCGAAATTATACGCTGTATCACATGGAAAAGAATTTTAAGAGAACTACGATTACGTCCGCTCTGCCTTATGCGAACGGACCTGTACATATTGGACACTTGGCTGGCGTTTACGTGCCGGCCGACATCTATGCGCGCTATCTTCGTTTGAAGGGCCGCGAGTGCCTGTTCATTGGCGGCAGCGACGAGCACGGTGTGCCTGTTACTATCCGTGCCCGCAAGGAGGGCATTACGGTGCAGGAGGTTGTTGACCGCTATCACAATCTCATCAAGGATAGCTTCGAGAGGTTTGGCATCTCGTTCGACGTCTATAGCCGTACTACCAGTGCGACGCACCACAAGCTGGCGAGCGATTTCTTCCGCAAACTCTACGACGAGGGCAAGTTCATCGAGCAGGTCAGCGAGCAGTTCTACGACGAGCAGACGGGTCACTTCCTGACCGACAGGAACATCCGTGGCGAGTGCCCGCGTTGCCATGCTCCGGAGGCTTACGGCGACCAGTGCGAGAAGTGCGGAGCAACGCTTTCACCCGAAGAGTTGATTAATCCTTACAATGCTGAGACGGGTAATCCGCTCGTCAAGAAGCCGACGAAGCACTGGTATCTGCCTCTCGATAAGGACCAGCAGTGGCTCGAGAAGTGGATTCTGGAAGACCACAAGGAGTGGCGCTCGAACGTCTATGGTCAGTGCAAGAGTTGGCTGGACGGCGGACTGAGACCTCGTGCCGTCACACGCGACCTTGACTGGGGTATTCCTGTGCCCATCGAAGGTGCAGAAGGCAAGGTGCTCTATGTCTGGTTCGATGCTCCTATCGGCTACATCAGCAATACGAAAGAGCTTTGCGACGCCCATCCCGAACTCGGCTCGTGGGAGAAGTGGTGGAAGGACCCTGAGACAAGATTGGTCCATTTCATCGGTAAAGACAACATCGTGTTCCATTGTATTGTCTTCCCCGCTATGCTTAAAGCACACGGCGACTACATCCTGCCCGACAACGTGCCGAGCAACGAGTTCCTCAACCTCGAGGGCAACAAGATATCGACCTCTAAGAACTATGCCGTTTGGCTAAATGAGTACCTCGACGAGTTGCCGGGACGTCAGGATGAACTGCGCTATGTGTTGACCGCCAATGCGCCCGAGACGAAGGACAACGACTTTACTTGGGACGACTTCCAGGCTCGCTGCAACAACGAGCTGGTGGCTGTCTATGGCAACTTCGTGAACCGTGCCCTGCAGCTCACACAGAAGTACTACGAAGGCCGCGTGCCCGAGTGCGGAGAGCTTAACGACTATGATAAGGAGACGCTTGCCGAGTTCTGCGACGTCAAGTCACGTTTGGAACAATTGCTCGAGGGCTTTAAGTTCCGCGAGGCGCAGAAAGAGCGGCCAATCTCGCCATCGCTTTCGAACCCTTCCTGCCCTTCAGCAGTAAGCGCTTGAGGGAAATGATAGCCCTCGACACCTTCTCGTGGGAAGACCTCGGCCGCACCGACATCCTGCCTGCAGGCAAACAGCTGCCCAAGCCAGAACTGCTCTTCACCAAGATTGAAGATGAGGTTGTGGCTGCACAAAAGAAGAAGCTTGAGGACACGCTCAAGGCCAACGAAGCAGCAGCCTACAAGGCAGCGCCCGTTAAGCCCATCGTCTCGTTTGAGGACTTCGAGAAGCTCGACATCCGTGTCGGCATCGTCAAGAGTTGCGAGAAGATTAAGAAGAGCAAGAAACTCTTGAAGTTCATCATTGACGATGGCAGCGGACAGGATCGCACCATCCTCAGTGGCATAGCACAATGGTACGAGCCCGAGCAGTTGGTGGGCAAAAGTGTCCTTTTCATCGCAAATTTCGCCCCTCGTCAGATGATGGGAGAGGAGAGCCAGGGCATGATACTGAGCGCTGTCAACTACAACGGTGACCTCAGCGTCACCACTGTTCTCAATCCCGTCAAAGGCGGCAGCCAAGTAGGATAAAATCACAGGATAATGAAACGAGCAGCAGCCTTAGGGCTCATCTTCGCCCTCTTCTGTGCAATGAACCTCCGAGCCGAGGTCTATACCATTGATTTCAATAGGGGGACGGTAAGCGGGAAGAGTAAATATACAAAGATAGATGATAATATATCTTCCGAGTTAATTTGTAGTTCTGGAGCTTCATATTTTATAGCAAGCAGTATTGATGATAGCTATTATAATGATAAAGGCTGTGGTTTACGAATAGGACAAACAAGTTCGTCTGGTCAGGCATTTGTTATATTTACTCTAAGCGAGGCAATACAGAGTAAAACCATTGATAAGGTTGTAATATATGCCTCACGAGGAACAACAAATGAAAGTGCAAACCTCGAGGTTACGGTTGGAGCAATTACATCCTCAACGATAAGCTTTGCAAATATCAAGGACTATGATTCATCTTATCCTGCTTCCTCGAACTATATGCTCCCAGAGATTAATGTAAATGGGAAATTTAAGAATTTAAAAGTTGAAGCTCGTAACACAAACTATATCATCCTCCATCGTATTGACATCGTTATTTCAGAGGACGACGTTACTCTTCCTGCACAGAATGGCGAGAAGCATTATGCTACTTTCAGCAGCGACAAAGCGACTTTCTTTCCGAGCAATGTGACTGTGAGCAAGGTGTCGGTCAATGACGGGCGCTTGGTGGTAACGGCTTTGGAAGCGCAGAATGGCTTCGGTACGACAGGTTGCTATGTGCCTGCCAATACTGGTGTGTTGTTGTCATCGTCGAACGAGAACACTTCTCATTATACGCTTGAAGGCGAGACGCTCGACGCTCTTACCGACAATATGCTGAAGCCTGCGTCGGAGGCAATGACAGGCAGCGGCAAGTACTATAAGCTGGCTTATGATGACTATGCCAATAAGACAGGTCTTGGCTTCTATTGGGGCGCGGAGAATGGTGGTGCATTCACTTGCTCGTCAGGCACAGCCTATTTGTATGTGCCAACATCAAGCAGCGTTAAAGGCTATGTCTTGGACGATGCTGCCGATGAGGATGCGATACATATTCCTGCTGAATTTGTCGATGAAATGGGCGATATTTACAACATTGCAGGTCAGCGCATCAACAAACCTTCGCAAGGTATATACATTAGAGGAGGCAGAAAGTATGTTGGTAAATAACATGGATATGATGTTGAGAAAACACTATATCACACCTTCTGCTTTGGTTGTTGTGCTTGGTCTGAACGAAGGTCTTTTGACGTCGGGTAGTAGCGTAGGCCTCTCCAATGGTGATTCAGTTAGTGACCATCAACCAACGAATGACAATGTGGACAACCAGTTTGTGAAGTCTCACAATCAGTTGGACGATGAATGGTGATCGAGGGCTATATTTTCTTTTCCCCACATTTTGTAAGGATAGCGACGCATGTGTGAGTTATAGAAGCGGCGGTCGCCAGTCACTTCTGGACCGATGAAATCGGGCTTTTTGAATTGATCAGCCTCGCTTTCCAACTCAATTTCTGCCATAATCAAGCCTGCATTGTCGCCCTCGAAGACATCGACTTCCCAAATGTGTTTGCCGTCTTCAGCGGGCACCAGCCAACGTGTTTTCTCTATGATGCCTGGCTCGCAAATCTTCATTAGCGCTTCTGCTTCTGCCAAAGGAATCTCCTTCTCCCACTCGAAACGCGCCAAGCCAGCCTTGTCGCTCGGGCCCTTGATGGTGAGATAGCCCTTGTCGCCACGAATGCGGACGCGGACAGTACGGCCATTGCCGCTTGCTATGTAACCCTGAGCAATGTGAGTGGAACTGATTGCTTGGCTTTTGAATTCGCCAACAACGATAAACTTGCGTTCGATTTCGAGGAGGGGCATGGGATTTTGGAGGAGTTAAAGGAGTTAAGGGAGTTAAAGGAGTTAAGGGAGTTAAAGGAGTTAAAGACGATACATTTGGTAGGGAACTTTACTCTGCGCCGAATTCCATGAGATAAGCCTTGATGAAGGCATCTATCTTGCCGTCCATGACACCTCCAACATCGCTGGTCTGATAGTTTGTGCGGTGGTCCTTGACGCGACGGTCGTCGAAGACATAGCTGCGAATCTGGCTGCCCCATTCAATCTTCTTCTTGCCTGCCTCGACCTTTGCCTGCTCTGCCATACGATGTTTCAACTCCTTGTCGTAGAGCATGGAGCGCAGCAAACGGAGGGCATTCTCTTTGTTCTTAGGCTGGTCGCGCGTCTCAGTGTTCTCGATGAGGATTTCCTCCTCCTCGCCCGTATAGGGGTCTTTGTACTGATAGCGCAAGCGGACACCAGACTCCACCTTGTTGACGTTCTGACCTCCAGCACCCGACGAGCGGAAAGTATCCCAGGAGATACGGGCCTGTTCGATGTTCACCTCGATGGTATCATCGACGAGCGGGGTGACGAAGACCGATGCGAAGCTGGTCATGCGCTTGCCCTGGGCATTGTACGGAGAGACGCGAACCAGACGATGCACGCCGTTTTCGCTCTTGAGGTAACCATATGCATACTCGCCCTGAATCTCGAGCGTGCAGGACTTAATGCCGGCATCATCGCCATCGAGCAAGTTGCTGACCACGCATTTGTAGCCGTGCGTCTCGGCATAACGCATGTACATTCGCATGAGCATCTGTGCCCAGTCCTGAGCCTCGGTGCCGCCAGCACCAGAGTTTATCTTGAGGACAGCGTCCATCGAGTCTTCCTCGCGCCGCAACATGTTCTTGAGTTCGAGCTCTTCAATAGCGGTGATGGCTTTGTCATAAAGAGCATCCACCTCTTCCTCGGTGACGAGTTCCTCCTTGTAGAACTCGAAAGCCGTGTCGAGTTCGTCGCAAAGCGTCTTGACTTCGGCATAGCCCTTGAGCCATTTCTCCAGCCCTTTGACGAGCTTCATCTGAGCCTCGGCACGCTTCTGGTCGTCCCAGAAACCTGGGGCTTGCGTGCGAAGCTGTTCTTCTTCGTACTGTATCTTCTTGCCGTCGATGTCGAGGTAGCGGTTGAGCTGCTCGGTGCGGTCTTTCACTTCCTTTAGTTGGTCTTGGGTAATCATATATAAAAATGAAAGATTGAAAAAATGAAAGAATGAAAGAACCTTATTCTTCGTACATCTTATCTATTTGTTCTTTGTAAAGTTCATTGAGGACTGGGCGCTTCACCTTCAGCGTATTGGTGAGTTCGCCGCGTTCCATGCTGAAGGGTTCCGGCAAGAGTGTGATGCGCTTCACTTGCTCGTAGGAAGCCAAGTCCTGTTGTATCGTCTCGATACGGTCCATGACGAACTGTACAATCTGTGGGTTGGCACAGAGTTCGGCACGACTGCTGAAGTCGATTCCCCGCTTCTTTGCCAAGTCCTCGAGCAGTTTGTACTCGGGGATGACGAGTGCCGAAACGAACTTGTGCTGGTCGGCTATGATGACAATCTGGTCGATGTAGCGGTCCACGCAGAACTTCGACTCGAGCATTTGCGGAGCGATGTACTTGCCGTTGCTCGTCTTGAAAAGGTCCTTGATGCGCTCCGTCATGAAGAGTTCGCCGTTCTTCATGTAGCCGGCATCGCCTGTGTGGAACCAGCCCTCCTTGTCTATCGCCATAGCTGTTATCTCGGCTTTGCGGTAGTAACCTTTCGTGATGGTATCGCCTTTGAGGAGAATCTCGTCGTTCTCGCCGAACTTCACCTGCACACCATCAAGCGGACGACCGATGGAACCGAGCGAAATGGGCTTATTCCAGCGGTCGCAAGAGACGGTGGCAGTGCTCTCGGTGAGTCCATAGCCCGTAATCATCAGAATGCCTGCCGAGCGAACAAACTCCTCGATGATAGGCGGAATGGCAGCTCCGGCAGTGGGGAAGAAGTTGTGTCGCTCCAGTCCCAAGGTCTTCAAGAGCAGAGCGATGACCGTCTTCTCGTAGAAGAGATAGCGCATCTTCAGGGCAAGAGGTGGCACGAGGCCTCGCATCTTGTAATCGACATTGTAGGCCTTGCCGATGCGAAGCGCGTCTTCGAGCATCCTGCGTTGTATGGGCGAGGACGAGTTCATCTTTTCTTGTACGCCGCTATATACTTTCTCCCAGAACCTCGGCACAGCACACATACACGTCGGATGCACTTCGCGAAGGCTCTGCAAGATGTCGGCAGGACGACGGTTGACAGCCAGCGTGCAGCCCGTCTTGATGCAGAGATACGACCAGCCACGCTCGAAGACATGTGTGAAGGGCAGGAAGTTCATGATGAGGTCCTTGTCGGAGAGCGGCAAAGCACCTACGTGACCTCGGAAAGCGGCATTATACATCTTGTGCGTCAGCATGACACCCTTGCTGATGCCCGTCGTTCCGCTGGTATAGAGGATGTTGGCCAAGTCGTCTTCCTGCACTTCGGACGTGAGTTTATTTATCTCTTCGCCGTGGTCTTTTCCATCGGAAAGCGCTAGAAACTCATCGAAATAAAGGCTTACATTGTCTTGCGGGTCTTTCTCTACGGCAGGGTCGAAGATGATGAGCTTCCGCATGGATTGCTCAATCTTGAGTATGCGGTAGGCCGTGTCGTACTGGTATTGCTCGCCGACAAAGATGTAGCGAATCTTGGCGTCGCTCACCATGTACTTCACTTGAGTCTCGCTTGCTGTTGCATAGAACGGGATGGTGACGGCTCTGATGCCATACGCGCCGAAGTCCACGAACATGCATTCGGGCATGTTTTGCGAGAAGACGGCGATGTTCTCCTGCACCCCGACACCCAGTTCGAGCAGCGAAGCCGATACGCGACTCACGGTCCGGGCATATTCTTCCCACGAAATCTCCTTCCACTTCTGCAGTTCATCGTCGCGATAAAGCATGGCGGCTCGCTTGCCATAAACGGCAGCTTGACTCTGGATAAGCGAAGGTAGTGGACTGGGGTTCTGCATGGCTATTTTGTGCTTTGATAGCACAAAGGTACGAATAAATGAGAGAAAAAACAAATTTATTTGGTTTTTTCCGAGTGAAAGTACTTTCGACGTAAGTCAAAGATACGACTTTTAATTCATAATTCATAATTCATAGTTCATAATTTTATTATTTTTCGTAACTTTGCGCCGTAAAATGGTATTGTATCATGGTCAATGTTCAATGTTCAATGCTCAATGAGCGGGCGGTGGAGTTGCTGTGCCGACTCATCGAAGTGCCACGCATCAGCAGGGAAGAGAAGGCTGCTGCCGACCTCCTGCAGGACTATATGCAGAGCGAGTTGGGGCTCGAGGTACAGCGAAAAGGCAACAACCTCTGGTCGATGCAACCCGACTTCGACCCAGAAAAGCAGACTTTGCTGCTTAATGCCCACATCGACACCGTGAAACCTGTGGCTGGATGGCAGCGCGACCCCTTCAAAGCGACGCGAGAGGGCAATCGAATCTACGGTCTTGGTGCAAACGACGACGGAGCCAGTCTGGTCTCCTTGCTTCATGTCTTCGCCGAATTGGCAAAGCCCTCCCCCAAAGGGGGAGCAGGGAGGGGGCTCTACAACCTCGTTTTCTTGGCGAGTGCGGAAGAGGAAGTGAGCGGAAAAGGCGGCATAGAAAGTGTCTTGCCCTTACTTCCGAAGATTGATGTGGCACTCGTAGGAGAGCCGACTGGCATGCAGCCAGCCATCGCCGAAAAGGGCTTGATGGTGCTCGATGTAACGGCTCACGGCAAGGCAGGACACGCTGCCCGCAATGAAGGCGACAATGCCATCTACAAAGCCCTTGAGGACATCGAGTGGTTCCGCGATTACAAGTTCGAGAAAGTCTCGCCCCTGCTTGGTCCAGTCAAAATGACTGTCACCATTGTGAATGCTGGCACGCAGCACAATGTCGTGCCCGACACGTGCACTTTTACTGTGGACGTCCGCTCGAATGAGTGTTATACGAACCACGAATTATTCGATGAAATCGTTAAAAATGTCAAGTCAGAAGTCAAGGCTCGCAGTTTCAGGTTGGGTTCCTCAGGCATTGACGAGAACCATCCCCTTGTGCAGCGCATCGTCGCACTTGGCGGCAAGCCATTCGGTTCGCCCACATTGAGCGACCAGGCCCTCATGCCGTTCCCCAGCCTCAAGCTTGGTCCAGGCGAGAGCAGCCGCAGTCATTCTGCCGATGAATTCGTGGATTTTTGCGAAATCGAGCACGCAATAGAGACCTATCTCAAACTCCTGAAGTGACTTTTCAAAAAGTGTAGTCTCCAGACTCGACAGACATCGACTTATCGGTTGACAGGTGTCAAGCTAAAGCTTCTGCAGAGAAAATGCCCAACTTCTCTGCAGAAGCTTTAGCTCGACGCCAGTCAACTTTGGCAACTTCTCTGCAGTAATTTTTGCGGTTTTCTATAGTTCTGTTTTCCAGGCATTTGCAAAAATCAAAAAAAGGGACGCGTCCCTAAGCCCAGAGCGACGCGTCCCTAAGCCCGAAGGGACACGTCCTTTTGCCCAAATCCACGTGTGGATTTCATCAAATCCTCCTGTGGATTTTGCCAAATCCTCACGAGGATTTTCACAAGTCCCCCTGATGTGTTTGTAAACGCTTCTGCCATGTTGGACTTTACCATCCCTCGGGCAGGACGACGTTCTCTATTTGGTGTGCTTTTTCGAATAGCGGAGAAATCTCGCCATCTGTAAAGCCAGCTATGCCGCAACCAATTCGAGTGACAAGGAATGTGAGGTTCGGATGTGCTTTGGCATATTCCAAAAATTCATCCACATATGGGCGAATGGTCTCCACACCGCCTTGCATCGTCGGGATTCCATAGGATTGGCCATGTAGCCCGACGCCTTCTCCCCATATAGCTCCAAACTTTTGGAAAGCCACTCGTGCAGCTCCACCGCCGTGAATACCTATCAGATTACTGCCAAAGACGAATATCTCCCCCGGCTGGAGTTCTGTAATAAACTCCGGTGTAGTACGTTTCTGTGACATAGGTGTACTTGTTTCTCCTTCTTTAAGGCTAGAACGACGTATGCCGCTATCCCATTTAGACAACATCTCCCGGTCGTCCAAATCCATATCGAAGTACTTTCGAAAGTATGGAGCTATAACCGTGTCCATTACACGTTTGTATCTTTGCGAAACAGATGCTGGCGAGACGCACATCTGTTCGGCCACTTCTATACCTTTATAGCCCTTTATCAGTATCAATTCGATAACGATGCGGTCTCGTTGGTCTGTCAGCAAGTTCTCACAGACATCTTCCACCATGCGATTGAATCTGAAGCGAAGATTATCTGATATGTCAAACGTGCGCAGATAGTCCTCGAAAGTAATGCTACCGTACTCCTTCTTGTACCACTTCAGTGCATCGAGTATAATAAAACGGAATCCACCAATAAGCCATGTTCTGAGACTCACTTCTGGCGAACGTTTTTCCAATGGCTTCCAGTCATGCTCAATCAAATAGATTGCATACTGGTGAGCCAGAGACATGAAATCCAGATTGTCCTTCTTGCTCAACTGATACCGTTGGTCGAAGGCACAGTAGCCTATCCATAGGTACTCATAGAAGTATTGGTGGATGGCCCAAGATTCCCCCTTTCGAAATCTTTGTATAATCTCTTCGTCAGACATGGTTATAGAATGTGTTTCCTCCTTTTTTTTGCTACAAAATTACAAAAAAGTTCATTTGAGGTTTAATTTTCCATGAAATATTTCTTCTAAATAATAAAGGTCACATCAAATACAAAAAAATCAAAGCATTTATGAAAAAATGATTCTATTAGAATTGGCAACTTTAACAGGAAGCACAAATGGAGGTAGGCTGACACAGGATGGAAACAGCACGAAAACTGGAATTAATCTTCAAAATGGAGTAAAATAACTACAATAAAAGTCCCTGTGTCGTATTATAATCATTGCTGTCCGGTAAAGTCAGCCCAATTTACCGGACAGCAATAAATACAAATTCTACTCCAACATAAATTCTAATGACCGATTGGGGTTTAAGAGTAGAAATTGCAAAGATTAAATATAGCAATTGCGAGCATTAATGGTAGCAATTGCTGTCCTTAACAGCAAAGGCCGGGGAGCAGGAGACCATTGAACATTGAAGCTTCAGCTCAACGAAGCCAGTTTCCTGGACAACTGGGCGTTTCCATGTTATCACGGGATTGCCTGACATCTTATCAAAAAAATTGGGAATATCTTTTGTATGTAAAATCTTATTCCTAACTTTGCAATGATTTATACTTTACGGCAACGATAAAATAAGGTTATTATGGCAATAGTTAAGTTTATAACAAATAAGGAATGTCGATTGTATATTGACATGGAAGATGTAGGGATGGTACTCTTGGGGAAAATGACAAAAGTCACGTTAGAACCTGGTAGTTACCTTATCGAAGCAAAGGATGCCAAAGGCAATCTATTTAGCAGGTACGAGCTAAAGATTAATACAATGGACACACAAATACTCCAAAATCTTACAGATGTTAATGATGGCGTTGATGAAGTAATAGAGAAACTCAAAGACAACTATGAACTAAGTTTTTATAATCAAAGAGCTGTTTTTGCCCATATAGGTAGATATGGGTATATTGATAGTCGATATAATGTCATTATTCCTCCAATTTACTCATATGCTGAAAATTTTATTAAAAGGTATGCTTTAGTAAAACGGATGTTTGGTAATGAAGAAAAAGCCACAATTATAGACACCGATGGGAATCTTTGCTTTGGACAATGGTTTGATTACATCGGGGACAATGATAATCAAATACTTTTCAGGAGGGACAAGACATATTATGTGGTAAAAAGAGATAGCTATGCAATTATCAAAGAGTATAAGGGAATCGGTTTCGATAGTAAGACAAAACTCATTCCCGTTCGTCAAGAGATAGGTATTGACTGTTATTGTGGGTATATTGATAAAACCGGTACAGAAATCATTCCATTTATATATGACAATGTTGAAGCTTTTGAGGATAATGGCTTCGCCAAAGTGAAACGATTTGGTAACATCTATGCTATTGACCGTTGGGGTAATCTTTATCATTCTATCGAAGAAGCGATCAAAGATGGTAAAGTCATACCCTCAGAAAGTGATTTGTCAGACAATCAATCAGCCAAAGTTTATCATGCTGAAAAAATAACAAAGGAAGAAAGTCTTGTACGCGGATTTGATCTTGGATTAGATGAATTTCCTGTACGAGAAGGCAATGAATGGGGAATTGGAGGATTGAGCTATGAGGAAGAGTTCAATGATAACGGAGATATCGTTTCATATCATGTCTCTCCCGATTATAAGATTAGCATACATCGCTGTGATCGAATTTTATATTACGATTACGATTACAAAGTTTTCAGGAAGAATGGAATCTGTATATTAGAAACTGATGAGGAGAATTATGTTTTTTCTGCTGATGAAATTATTTTAAGCCTTAGGTGGGAACATACTTTTGAAGGATTATACGACAGACATGAAATCCTCAACATCATAATTAAGAAAAATAGGAAATATGGCATTGTTAATATCAAAGGAGAAATAGTACTGCCTATCGAGTTTGATTTTATTGAAATAACTAATGCCGTAGAAAAAGGTGTAACAGGGAACGTTGGGATAATATGGAAAGATAACAAATGTACCCTTGTTTGGATAGAAAATGGAGAATTATTTGGCCCTTTCAAATATGAGGATATTATTGTCAACAACGTAGATACAAACCTGTATATAGTAAATTCAACATTTTTAATTAAAGAGAAGGGCAAGTTTGGATGCATTGACTTTTATGGAAACATCATCTTGCCACCCATATATGACACCATAAATTATAATTGGGAAGACACTCCTGATGGGTATCATTATAAAATGCATCTTTTCAAAGACGGGAAAAGGGGATTTTATGAGTATTGCGAGTATAATATACTAAATGGCCGTTACACCAAAGTTGATTTATATGTTGAACCTCAATTTGATGAAATTGTTCTTTATGAATGTGGAGAAAAATATGGAGTTTCATATATTTTTGTAAGGGATTGTAAAAAATGGGGTATCATTGATAAAATTGAACATCTGCCAATTTATAGCATTTATGAAACCGCGGATCAATCTATTTGTCATTCCAAAATCAATAAAGAGGATATTGATTTCAAATATAATACAATAGAAGAAGCTAGAGAGAGTATAAAAAAATAAGAAGAGAAGTACATAGAAATAGTTATGATTACTATAGATTCAAAACAGATAGGATTAGAGAGTCTTCAAAAGAAGTATCAAAATGCGATAATTGCAGATGTGACATACACTGCCAAAAACTACCTAGTACGACTTTGTCCTTCTTTCCCTCATGGAGGCATACCTGTTCCCAATAGTGGATTTACAACGGCAAATAGTGTAGAGGCGATTTGGCAAGGTCTTAAAATATTTGAGAGCGAAGACATTGACACAAGTCTCTTTTCAAAGGAGAATGCTAATGAACTCATTCGTTCATCTTCCCAACTAGGCAAAATGCTAGGACATCGATTTGGAATAAATGGTTTAGAAGTCTTGAACTATGCAGATGCACGACGAAGGATATTTATTCGTACATATCGTTGGGTACTTGATTACAAAGTTCAAGATATTATTAAGTGGCTTAGGGATGCAACTAAATCCCAAACGATAGTTCTTCTTGATAACCATATCAATTGTGATATTTATAATTATAACGAACCTTTATCCCATGCTTATTTGGTTAGGGCATATGTAGAAGGATTGCCACCATATGAAGATGCGTTTGAAACAATTACAACTCATCATTATTATGCAGGGCGTAGAGTAATTTCATGGACCACAGAAGAAAGACGTGTTAAGACAATAAAATCCTGCATAATGCCACAACAACTAGAATTATCCTTAGACTTTAAAGGAGAAATATTATGATTCATGCTCATCAGATAGTCGGTACTGAAATTCATAAACATAGAGAGCAAGAACAACACGCTTAATAGCAAGATTATAAAGAGGAAAGGATTAAAAATGAAAATCATCAAGAAGATTTTTGTCACTATCGGAATTCTGTTTGCCAGCATGCTTTTATGTGTCGTTGGGGTTTATGTGTATTATGAATGGTTCTGGCAAGAGTGGCCACCAGCAAGGATTGAAAGAATTACTGGAGTTAGAGTTCCCCAGTACGATATAATAGAGTATCATGAGGGAAATCGTTATTTCAATGGTGACTTTGAAGACAGATTTACTTTTGAGTTCAAGACCATGCCTTCAGAAGAGATGTTTGATGAGATTGACAAGATGATAGCAATAGGTAATACAGGTTGGAAGAAAGATGGCAATAAGTATTCTTTTTCTGTGACGTGGGGAAATGGATTCCCAGCCCCGAAAGGAGAACGGGAAGAAGACGATGGGATGTTTAGCATCACCATAACAAGGGGAGAAACAGATGGCATAATCATTTTTGGAGCTTGGTAAGTTATCTTTTATAAGAAAAAAAGAATTATGAGATACCTCAATTTATTTGTTTTATTTCTCACAGCACTTTGCTTTGTCAGTTGTGGGAATGCGAGTAAGAATGCAACAGAAGAGACAGGCGAAGATTCAGTTGTAACTTGTGAAGGGGTAAAAGATTCACTCCAAATGGTTCTTAGCAATATGGAGGATGGAGATTGCTTAGTTTATTGGACATCAGATACCGTATGTGCCAATTATTCAGGATTAGTGCTTTTGTTAGATACTCTATATCAACATGTGAGAAGTGATGAATACTCTGAAAATGCAAAAATTGAAGAGCAGTGGATGAATTCTTACCGTAAGCGCATTTGCAATTATTATGACAGGTATAATAAAGGACAAGAATCGAAGTCCGAATTTGAAAAGGCGGAACTTGTCTTGAAAGAGGGGACAAGGTTGGTAGAATCAAATTGCGACTATTCAACTATGGAAATGGTCGTTAAAAATAGTATTGAAACTACTTTCGCTCGACTAAGCGAGTACGGTCTTCTCACACAAATGATAAGCAAATGCAAAGACGATGAAACTAAAAACCTTGTTTACAAAGAATGGGAACAACTTGAAAACATTCGACAAGACATGATAGGCATTGTTGACGGGTTAGTACATCTTTCATATTGGACAGGTTCTGGCGGTATTCCTATTAGAACCGAACGTTGGCTTGATTTCTCAGACGCGAGAAAGAGAATGTATCAAAACTTAATAAAACTTGAAGAAGGGGGATTTTTAGATAGTCAAGATTATTTTAAAGACGATGCCGTACAATATTTAACCAATCATTTAAAGGAGGCGGTAAAAGTTGTTTATTCAGATTGGGAGGCTGACCAAAGCGATGGTTCTCCATTAATGGATAAGAGTGAATGGAAAGAATATCAGAAAGTTGCAAAAGAAACAGAGAAAGACATTAACACCATTCAACCAAAGCTCAAAGAATGGATAAATCTATGGAGCAAGTTAGAGTCCAAGTTAACTCATAAGGACAATCAGAATATGCCGCAAGTTGCATCAAAGATGCTTGTTGAATGGGCAAATATCACACCTTGTATGGAGGAACATCGATTCTCGGAATAATCCAAATATGGATACGTTCTTTGGCAAAGTATAAAGAACGATTATTAAGGCGACAGACTCTCATCTGTCGCTTTTTTGTTCCTTTTCTTGCCGGTATCGGCAAAAAGTTGTATCTTTGCATCAGAAAATGCAGCAAAAACTTGCCGATAGAGGATATGATGGAGTATATTTCAGTGATACAATTTGCCGAGAAGCATGGCATTTCGGAGAGGACTGTTCGCAATTATTGTGCAGGCGGAAAGATAGAAGGTGCCTTCCTGACCGGAAAGACGTGGAACATACCTGCTGATGCGGTTCTGCCTAAACGAGGTTCTGCCAGAGAGAAGGTATCGCCCTTGCTGAAAACATTAAAGGAGCAGAAGGCTTCGAGGCTGAAGGGTGGCATCTATCATCGCACGCAAATCGACCTGACATATAACTCCAATCACATGGAAGGTAGTCGTCTAACGCACGACCAGACCCGCTTCATCTATGAGACAAACACTATCGGCATCAGCGATTCGTCTGTCAATGTGGACGATATAGTTGAAACAATCAACCATTTTCGTTGCATTGACTTCATCATCGACCACGCAGAAGAAAGGCTGACAGAAGGGCTCGTTAAACAGTTGCATCTGCTTTTGAAGTCGGGCACTTCAGATAGCCTCAAGGATTGGTTTGCAGTGGGTGACTACAAGAAACTGCCAAACGAGGTTGCCGGAGAGAAGACAAGTCTGCCTCAGGAAGTGTCCTCACACATGAAGAGTCTGCTTAGCGACTACAACCTCAACCGTCGTCATACGCTCGATGACATCCTTGATTTTCATGTTCGCTTCGAAAAGATTCATCCTTTTCAAGATGGAAACGGCAGAGTTGGGCGGCTGCTGATGTTCAAGGAATGCCTGGCAAATGGCGTTGTGCCGTTCATTATCACAGACGAACTCAAGATGTTCTACTATCGTGGACTGCGAGAATGGGGACACATAAATGGTTATCTGAAAGATACTTGCTTGACAGCACAAGACGCTTACAAGGAGCAGCTTGACTACTTCAAGGTATCACTATAAAAAGAAGTCAGGGTTCTATCGCTTTTCCTTGAAGAAGCGTTGCATCAGTTCGATGCATTCGCCGGCCATCACGCCGCTCGTGACCTCTGTTCGAGGGTGCAGGGCTTGAGGTGCAAAACGTTGAAAACCGCGCTTTTCATCGGGTGCTCCATAGACGATTCGGCTGATTTGTGACCAACCAAGGGCTCCTGCACACATTACGCAAGGCTCAACAGTAACATAAAGCGTGCAGTCGTTCAAGTACTTTCCACCCAGATGCTCAGCCGCCGATGTGATGGCCTGCATCTCAGCATGAGCGGTAACATCGTGCAGAAGTTCAGTCAGGTTGTGGCTTTTTGCGATAATCTTGTCCCTGCACACCACAACTGCCCCAATCGGAATTTCACCCTGCTTGTAGGCCGCATTAGCCTCAGCCAAAGCCTGCTTCATGTAGAAATTGTCGTCAGCCATTTTCTTTTTTCTTGCTTTTCTTCGCAAAATTACAAAAAATCTCTAATCTCTAATCCCTAAT
>CADCIQ010000070.1 GCA_902801425.1 uncultured Bacteroidales bacterium
TGTTAAATCTTCGCCTCGTTCTAATGCTCAAGAAACTACCAAAATCATTTTTCTACCTTTATAGGTGCATCTTATTGGTATACAGTATTTTGCAAAAACTGCGCTTGTCTAAATCTCATATCAATCAATGTTGATAAAGGCAACAAGATTTATGATAGTAGAAATGATTGTAACGCCATAATACATACTGCAACAAACAAGCTCGTTATGGGATGCAAGAAAACAATCATTCCCAACACAGTAACTTGTATCGGAAGGTGTGCATTTGAACATTGCCACGGGCTAACTTCTATCACCATTCCTAATTCCGTGACAAAATTTGAACATGCAGCTTTCAAGGGTTGTGTCGGACTAACATCAATAACCATTCCTAACAGGATGAAGAGTATTGGAGAATTCGCTTTCGCATATTGTATTGGACTGACATCTGTCATAATCCCGAATAGCGTGGAGAGCATAGAGGATAACGCTTTCTTCTGTTGCGAAGAACTATCCTCTATCACGCTTCCCAACAGCATAAAACACATCAAAGAGAGTGCTTTTGCGGGTTGTCTAAGCCTCACTTCCATCACAATTCCAAATAGCGTACAGAGTATCGGAAACGGTGCTTTTTATTATTGTGCAAATCTAACTTCTGTTAATATCGAGAATCCAAATACAGAGATTGACGAAAACGCATTCAGGGGTTGTACACAAATAGATTCTAAAATCATTCCACAATGGATGACAGAACCAGATGACACTCCTATGTGGTAATGAAAAAATCCTCTGTTGAGCATAATAGTAACCATCACCCCATTTCAGGGCGGTGGTTTTTATATTGAAGAATGTTTTTCTAATAATATCCTTTAGAAAATTTGGAGGTATAACAATTATTTTGTATTTTTGCAACAAGAAAGTTGACAATACAACATGTCACTATGAAATTTGATCAGAAACTCAAGACAGAATCAATATGCCACAGATTTGCGCTTTCTACGGAAACTTATATGGTTGAACTACAACGACCACATGCCACCACATTTCCATGCGTGGTATGGAGAGTATCGTTGTATAGTAAACATCAAGGATGGAGTTGTGAAAGGAGAAATGCCAGGTCGTGCTCTTCGAATGATTCTAGAATGGTTAGACGATCATCGTCCAGAATTAATGGAAAACTGGGAGCTGGCTTAAAACGGCTCTCCACTAAAGAAAATTGAACCTCTAAAATAAAAAAGACTATGTTTCTCGAAGTAACAAAAGCTGAGTATTTGGAGGGTTACAAGGTAATGCTCCATTTCAATAATGGTGAATGTCGCATAGTGGATTTATACTCTTCTCTCAAAGGCGAGATATTTACTCCGCTAAAGGATATTGAGTACTTCAAACGATTCACCATAAAATTCAACACCATAGAATGGGAAAATGGTGCTGACTTTGCGCCTGAATATCTATATGAAATCGGAACAGCAGCATAGAAACGGGAAAGGATTTAGCAAAAGAGCAAATTCTTTTCTAAACATTGTATTGGATAAGCCTGCTAATAAACAGCAACCTTATACCAAGGAAGAACTCCTATCAAGGATAAGGAAATCAGAAGAGGATATCAAGGCAGGAAAAGCTTACACTATGGATGAAGTTACCGAAGAAATGGAAAAGAAATATCCGTGGCTATGTGAGTAATCATCACAGAGCAAGGATGAACTATTGATATTTAACGCCCCCATCACATTAATTGTGGTGGGGGAATATTTTTGTCCTTAGAATGTATTTCCCGCCCTTTTTATACGTTTTCCAGCCAAATAGTTGCAAATATGAAAAAATATGAGTAACTTTGCACGCTATTTATTTATAATAAATAAAATCTTAGAAAGTGAAGATAGGATTCGACGCTAAGCGTTATTATCACAACCAGACAGGACTGGGCAATTATAGTCGCACTTTGGTGGGCGGCTTGCAAAAGCTATTCCCCGACAATGAGTATGTGCTCTATGATGAAGGCTCACTCACCCGTACTTTCTCTTTGGGAAAGAAGGTTGCAAAGGATGGTTGTGACATTTTCCACGGTCTTAGCAATGAGATTCCTTTCGACTTGTCGGCAGGAAAACGCCCAAAATCTATCGTGACTATCCACGATGTGGCTTGGCTCACCTTCCCGGATATGTATCATTGGGCAGACCGAAAGATATACAACTGGAAGTATGGCAGTTCGTGCAGAAGGGCAGATCAGGTTCTGGCTATTTCAGAATCAACAAAGAGGGATGTGATCAGATTCTATGGCGTAAAGGAGGACAAGGTAAAGGTTATCTATCAGCCGGTTCAGGAATACTATTATACTCCACTACCCGATGAGACCTGCGACCGCCTCATCACGGAGCACTTTGGCAAGGATGGTCTGCCGCCTTTCATCCTCTATGTGGGGAGCATCAACTCACGAAAGAACCTGCTCGGAGCACTTCAGGCATTGGCTATGATTCCAAAAGAGAACCGTCCGCTACTGCTCATCATAGGCAACGGAAGGGAATACCGAAAGGAATGTGAGGCTTTTATTGCCAAGAACTCGCTTGAAGCATATACGAGGATCGAGACAAACATTCACAACAACCAGTTGCTTCAGGCTCTATACACAAGGGCGATGTTGTTCATCTACCCTTCATTTTATGAGGGCTTCGGATTGCCTGTGGTAGAGGCGGCTCTTCAACAGACACCAGTAATAACGACTACCGTTTCATCCCTTCCCGAAGCAGCAGGACCTGATGCTTGTCTGATAGATCCTCATGCCTCAGATGCAGCAGAGCAGATGGCAAGGCACATCGACAGCCTTTGCGGAGACAAGGCTTTGGCAAAGAGCATCGGGCAAAAGATGGAGGCTTATGCAAGGCGAATGTTCACTCCGGAGACGATTAGTAAATTACTAATTACTAATTACGAATTACTAATTGGGAAATAGTAAAATATGTCAATAAAGGAAATATACAATAAAGATCCAAAGTATGGTCAGTTCCTCCGATTCTGCGTAAACGGAGTATTGGCAGTAGCCATTCAGTATGCAGTATATTGGGTGCTGATAAAATGGATTAACGTAAACATAGCCTATACGCTGAGCTACATCGTGTCGTTCTGCTGCAACTTCGTGATAACGAGCTACTGGACTTTCCATAGTAGTCCGTCATGGAAGAGACTGATAGGTTTCGGAAGTTCGCATGTCGTCAACTTCTTTGTGCAGCTCGGATTCCTGAACCTATACCTCTGGCTCGGAATACCAAAGGAATGGGCGGCACTATTGGCTATGGGATCAGCTGTTCCCGTGAACTTCGCAATGTTGCATTTTGTGTATAAAAAGCCTGAAAAAGTAAAAAGTATAAATTAAAAAGTATGATTAGCATACGAAGTAAAAAGTAAAAATTAAAAAGTATAATTACCATGTATAGCGAAAGGCTGTCGGAGAAAATACTAATCATACTTTTTACTTATTACTTTTTAATTTTTAATTTTTCTCGAAGATGAAGAAAGTAACGATATTATTACCAGCATACAACGAGGAGAAGTCATTCCGCCTGATGGAGGAGTGCATGAACCGTGTGCTTGAAGAGAATCCCGGATATGAGTGGGAGTTTCTTCTTGTGAACGACGGTTCTACGGACAACACCCTTCAGCAGATGATAAGGCTGCATAATCAGGATCCTCAGCATTGGAGCTATATCGACCTTTCCCGAAACTATGGCAAGGAGATAGCCATGATGGCAGGATTCGACCATGTGGATAGCGATGCCATGATTATTATGGACTCTGACATGCAGCATCCTATCAACGTGATTCCTGAGATGTTGAAATGGTGGGAGGAAGGATATGATGATGTGTATGCCCAGCGCGAAGGCTCTAAGGAAACATGGTTCAAGCGTAAGTCGTCGCACGTTTACTATAAATTGCTACAAAGACTTACGAATGTACCTATCCAGAAAGATACGGGCGACTTCCGACTTCTTGACCGCTCTTGCATAGAGGCACTCAAGAGTATGCGTGAGGTGGAGCGAAACACCAAGGGCATGTACTCATGGATAGGTTTTAGGAAGAAGGGCATAACATACAAGCAGCTTGAACGCCAGGAGGGCGAGACGAAATGGAAGTTCTCTGCACTTCTCAACCTCGCACTCAACGGTATAATGGCATATACCACGGCTCCCCTGCGAATTGTCAGTTTCCTCGGAATATTCGTGTCTTTGATTGCTTTCCTCTATCTCATCTACATCATCGTGGTGACAAATCTCTTCGGAGAGCCAGTAGCGGGCTACCCTACGATAATGGTGACAATCCTCTTCCTTGGAGGCATACAACTTATCGGTCTGGGCATAATAGGCGAATATCTCGGAAGGGTGTTCAACGAGGTCAAGCAGCGACCGGGGTATTTCATTAACAGCTATAATGGGAAAAGGAAGCAAGTAGAAAAGGAAAAAGTAATAAGTAAAAATTAAAAAGTATGATTACCATGGATAGCGAAAAGGCTGTCGATGAAGATACAAACCATACTTTTTACTTCTTACTTTTTAATTTTTAATTTTTTCGAAGATGATATTACTGAGTTTTGACACAGAGGAATTTGACATGCCAAAGGAGAACGGACTTGACTATGATCCGGTAGCACAAGGCATGGAGGTTTCAAGATATGGCACCAACAAGATTCTCGACTGCCTCAAGGAATGCGGAGTAAAGGGAACTTTCTTCTGCACCACAAACTTTGCATCAAATGCACCTGAGGTGATAAAGAGAATAATGGATGAAGGTCACGAGATTGCCGCTCATGGCTGTGACCATTTCAATCCTGTTCCAGAAGATACGGACAGATGCAAGAAATATCTTGAAAAGGTGACAGGCAGAAAAGTAAACGGATGGCGACAGCCAAGGATGTTTCCCGTGAACAACAAGGCACTACATAGCGAGGGCTATACCTATAATGCCTCTCTAAACCCAGCCTTTATCCCTGGCAGATATATGCATCTAAGAACACCAAGGACATGGTTCATGCAAGATGGCGTGATGCAGATTCCGGCATCCGTTAGTCCATGGCTAAGAATACCGATGTTCTGGTTGTCTTTGCACAACTTCCCATTGTGGCTCTACAAGGCTCTATGCCGTAGGATAGTAAAGCATGACGGTTATTTCAACACCTACTTCCACCCTTGGGAGTTCTATCCACTTGGAGAGCATCCGGAACTGAAGATAATGTACATAGTTAAGCGTCACGCAGGCAAGGATATGTATAACAGACTGAAGGAAGTGATTCTCGACCTCAAGTCAAGAGGCTATGAGTTCGGGACATATTCTGAGTTTGCGGCCTCAAAAGTAAAAAGTATAAATTAAAAAGTATGATTAGCATTGAATGCTTACGGGCGTGATTTGCCACTTTTTACTTCTTACTTTTTAATTTTTAATTTAATAAAATTATATGATTTTTCTTGACAGAAACGAATTTAACTTCAAGCCTTCGCAGAAGGTTATTGACACAATAAAGAGCTTCGACCCAGAGACATTGTGCTTCTACACTCGTATCTACGACGAGGGTAAGAAGAGCATCGTGTCTGTTCGTCTCTCTGAGATTTACAACGTGCCAGAGGAGCAGGTTCTTCTCGGCTATGGCGGTGAGGACATTCTGAAGAATGCCGTTCACTACTATCTCATGAAGGGCGACAACAAGACCATTCTCATCCCAGAGTTCTCATGGTGGTACTACAACCGCATAGCAGGTGAATGTGGCGGTAACTTTGAGATGTACCCTCTGCATCAGTTGGATGATACATTCGCCTACGATGTAGATGAGGTTATAGAATATACCAACCGTATTCATCCTCGTATGCTTCTCCTTGCCTCTCCAAACAATCCTACGGGAAACTGCCTCACACCAGAGGAGATTGGCAAGATCATGGAGAATATTCCAGAGGACACAATGGTGCTTATCGACGAGGCTTACGCTTCATTCATCACAACAGATACCGATTATATCGCACCTCTGGTAAACAAATATTCCAACCTCATCATCTCACGCACATTGAGTAAGTTCTACGGACTTCCTGGCTTGCGCATGGGTTTCGGCTTCATGGGTAAGGGACATGAGAATTTCCTCAGCTATGCCAATAAATACCTTGGCTATAACCGCTTCACGGAGGCTGTGGCAATAGCAGCCCTTGAGAGTGACGACCACTATCGTAAGGTGGCTGATGATATGGAGTGGGATCGCCAGTTGTTCAAAAAGGAACTTGGTAATCTCCCCGGCTTCAAGGTTTACAAGAGCGTTGCCAACTTTATCCTTATCAAGTATCCTACCGAGATTAAGGAGCGTCTTCAGAAGGCAATGGCAGAGCAGCAATACAAGATCAAGTTCATGGGCGACAAGGGACTTGAGGATTGTCTCCGCATCACTCTCGGAACAAGGGAACAGATACAGGTGGTGGTGGATATAATCAAGCGCTGTGCGCTTGAAAAGTAAAAAGTAAGAAGTAAAAATTAAAAAGTATGATTACCTATGTTCCCGCACAAAGAGAACATACTGCTAATCAAGGTTGAGAAATTCACAGACAGGATTATCAAACTTGCAGCTTATCTGAAGTCAAAGCATGTAGATAACTACATCATCAACCAGATAAGTAGAGCCGGTACGAGCATAGGTGCAAATCTTAATGAGGGTGTCTATGCACAAAGCAGAGCCGACTTTGTAAGCAAATACAGCATTGCCCTAAAAGAAGCGAACGAAACGTCATATTGGTTGAGAAAGCTTTATACAGGAAACTATCTCACCCAAAAAGAATTTGATTCGATAAACAATGACTGCAATGAGATAATTTATATCCTAATTGCAATCGTGAAGAAAACGAAAGAAAACGGGTTCTAAATGTAATCATACTTTTTAATTTTTACATTTTAATTTTTAATTTAGAATAAGTGAAAGCAATAATCCTTGCGGCTGGTATGGCATCACGCCTTCGTCCGCTGACAAATAATACTCCAAAGTGCTTGCTTAAGATTGGTGAGCGTAGTCTTTTGCAGCGTTCTATGGATGCGCTGATAAAGAACGGCATAACCGAGTTCGTCATCGTAACAGGTTATCTGCACAAGATGATTGAGAACTTCGTTTCCGGGCAATACGGCAATAGCATAAAGGTGACATTCATCCATAACGAGGTGTATGATTCCACCAATAACATCTACTCACTTTGGCTTGCACGTCCAGAGGCAGAGAATGAGGAAATCCTTCTCTTGGATAGCGACCTTCTCTATGATCCTGAGATTGTAACACGAGTATTGGCTAATGAGGCTAAGAATGTCCTTACCCTCATCAGGCACGAACTTGGAGAAGAAGAAATGAAAGTGGTAGTAGATAAGGAAGGCTCTATTCTCGAAATCAGCAAGACTTGTCGTGTTGAAGATGCAGCAGGTGAGAGCCTTGGCATAGAGAAGATGGGTAAGGAATACACCAAAGCCCTCTATGCGGAACTTGAGCCGATGATGAACGAGGAACATCTTGAAAACAAGTTCTATGAGCTTGCCTTCGAGCGTCTTCTTCCGAAAGGACATACATACAAGGTTCTCGACGTGACCGATCTCTTCTCTTGCGAGCTTGATACGGTAGAGGACTTTGAAAATGCAAGAAAGAGCCTAACCGAATAGTTTTAAAATTAAAAAGTAATAAGTAAAAATTAAAAAGTATGATTACCATACGAAGGAAAAAGTAATAAGTAAAAATTAAAAAGTATGATTACCATGTATAGCGAACGGCTGTCGGGAAAAATACTAATCATACTTTTTACTTTCTACTTTCTACTTTTTACATTTTACTTTACTAATCATACTTTTTACTTTTAAATTTTTAATTTTTACTTTTAACAATCATGGCATCCTACGACATCCGACCACTTCAACTTCGTATTCTCGATATTCTCCTTGCCTTTGACAAGGTTTGCAAGGAACATAATCTGAGATATTACCTCTGGGCAGGAACAATGCTCGGAGCAGTTCGTCATAAAGGCTTCATTCCATGGGATGACGATGCTGACGTTGCAATGCCAAGGGAAGACTACAACACCCTCGTGGAGCATAGCAAGGAATGGCTTCCTGCACCCTACGAGCTCAATTCCATAGAGAAGGACAACAAGTTTACTGGTACATACGCAAAACTGGTTGATGCAAGTACCACAATCATAGAGCGATACGACTTCATGTCGGTCGGAGGAATCTATGTTGATGTATTCCCTATTGACGGCGTTCCTTCTTCAAAACTGAAAGGCAAGATACATGTGGGACGCTATTCGTTCCTAAAGAAAATGGCATATTTCTGCAACCGTAATCCATACAAGCACGGAAAAGGTGCAAGCTCATGGATTCCGAGACTCGTGCAGCATTTCTATACCAACGAGACGATACAGAAAACCGCATGCAACCTTATGAAGGAATACCCATACGCCAAAGCTGAGAAGGTATGCGACTATGACGACGGAACACCGGGTATAATGCCAAAAAGCTACATAGGTGAACCTGTGCCTATCGAGTTCGAGGGGAAGATGCTTATGGGTGTTGCCATGCCTGACAAATATCTCTCGCATAAGTATGGTGACTATATGACCATACCTCCCGGTGAGAAACAACGCCAGCATAATTTCTATTACCTTGACTATGAACTTCCATACAAGGACTATACAGACGATAGAGCGTTTATGAAGAGTTAAGGTTTGAAGGTTATAAGGTTAGGAGGTTTGATGGTTATAAGGTCGGTAGCGTTAATAAGCGTTCCGACCTCAAAACCTATAAACCTCAAGCAAAT
This sequence comes from uncultured Bacteroidales bacterium, assembly GCA_902801425.1. Classification (GTDB taxonomy): domain Bacteria; phylum Bacteroidota; class Bacteroidia; order Bacteroidales; family Bacteroidaceae; genus Prevotella. The sequence goes on from CADCIQ010000070.1 coordinate 8,789, forward strand.
AAGCGTTCCGACCTGAAAACCTCAAAACCTCAAAACCAGAAAACCTGTAATGAAAATACTCCACTTAGTAGGCAATAAGGCATGGGGAGGCGGAGAGCAATATGTATATGACATTGCCGACAGTCTCCAGAGAGAAGGAAACTTCCCTCCAGAGATCGTATGCAAGGACATAGACAGCCTCAACCAGAACTTCTCACGACTAAAATACACACGCATAACGCATTTGCCTCTAAGCGGATATTTCGATTTCCATTCTATTCTGGCCCTCGCAAAGGATATCAGGAATGAAGGGAAATGCATCATCCATGCCCATGACTTCAAGAGGGCATTCATAGCCTTGGCTGCAAGAAAGCTCTCGCACAACAAAGAAGCGAAGGTCATAATGACAAGGCATCTGGTGCGTAAGGCAAAGAAAAGCATTATAGAAAGATTCATCTACAGAAACATCGATAAGATCATCTTCGTATCAAATCTTGCAAAAGATACTTTTCTCTCCACCTCACCTGAAATAGACTTAGGGAAATGCCTCGTCATACACAACGGAGTTAAGGAACGCAGCAATTCTAATGCTAAAGATCTAAGAAAAGAATACTCCATACCCGACAATGAGATTATTCTCATGTATCATGGAAGAATCACGCACGAGAAAGGTGTAGAGGTCATAATAAAGGCATTGGCAAGACTTCCAAAGGACATAAAATGGAGAATGTTCTTTATTGGTTCTGGAGAAAACGACTATATTACAAGGCTAAAGGAAGAAGTGCAAACTGCCAATATAGCCAATAAAAAAATAGAATGGATAGGTTTCCAGTCGGATGTCATCCCATGGATAAAAGGTACTGATTGCGGAATTATCCCCACTATCGCACAGGAATCCTTCGGTCTTTCCGTTGCTGAATACATGATGGCAGGGAAAACCGTCATCACGACAAACAATGGAGCACAGAAGGAATTTATCAAGGATAAGGAAACTGGCATCCTGATTCCTCCTGATGATGCAGAGGCTCTCGCAAAATCCATTGCCTATGTGTATAACAACTCATACGGAAAGGAAATAGGAAAGCAAGCCTTAACATATTACAGGAACAACCTGTCTTTCGAAATATTCTATGCAAAATTAAAGAAGATTTATGAAGAATAACATCTCCGTTGTGATCAACACTTACAACGCGTCAAAATATCTTGCACAGGTTCTTGATACGGCAAAGTCTTTTGAAGAGATTGTTGTCTGCGACATGGAATCTACCGACAACACCGTGGAGATTGCAAAAAGCTACGGTGCTAAGGTCGTGACATTCCCCAAGGCAAACCATAAGAGTGCAGAGCCGGCTCGCACCTTCGCCATACAGTCGGCAAGCAGCGACTGGGTACTCGTTGTAGATGCTGATGAGATTATACCTCAAGCCCTGCACGATTACCTCTACGATTTCATCAAGAATCCTGGTGACATTCGCGGTCTTTATATTCCACGAAAGAACTACACCATGGGCACTTTCCTGCCATCATCATATCCCGACTATCAGTTGCGTTTCTTCATAAAGGAAGGCACCGTGTGGCCGCCCTACGTTCATACCTTCCCTACCGTAAACGGCAAGCTCGACCACATTCCTGAGAAGAGAAAGGATGTGGCTTTCGACCATCTTGACGACTCTACCCACGCCACTCTTATTCGTCTTAACAACTATACCGATAACGAGGTGGAAAAGCGTGCCGGCAAGAAGGTCACTCTCCTAAAGATCATCGCATCTCCTACCATGCGCTTCTTTAAGCAGTATTTCCTCAAGGGCGGTTTCCGTTACGGCATAGCAGGATACGTGCAAGCCGTCCGTTCCGCGCAGTATAAGTTCACGGTACTCTGCAAGCTATACGAGAAGCAGATAGGGCTGTAGAGATCAGAGCATTTACTATTTGACCACTTACTTAGCAGCCCCTCACCTTCAACCCCTTTCCCACCCTTCACGGGGAAAGGGTACCCGAAGGGCGGGAAAGGGGTCGGAGGTGAGGGGGCTTTTAGAAGTTGCTTTCGCTATTTAGAAAAACCAATTAAAACATAAGGACACAAAATAAAACCATTTGTTTTTATATGTTTTTATTGGTTTTCCCCTGTTTTTTTAGATGGCGAAAGCAACTAAAGGGGGCTTTTAATCTAATTAAATTAGCAAATAATAACAATGAATACAACATCAACAATATCATCCTCCTCTTCATCTTCCGGCTCTGAGGGCGGGGGGAGAGGTCTCTTAGGAAGCATCCTTTTCTGCCTCTGGTGGCTCATAGCCCGACTCCCTGCATGGTGGCACTACCTTTGGGCAGACATTCTCTATCTCATCGTGCGATACGTTGTGCACTATCGTCGTGACATCGTAAGGAAAAACCTCACGGAGAGTTTTCCCGAACTATCAGAGGACGAGCGACAGAAGATAGAGAACGGTTTCTACCACCACATGTGCGACCTCGTGGTAGAATCAATCATGTACTTCGGAATATCCAAGAAGACAATAATGAAGCGCATGAGGTTCAAGGGAGCTGAACAACTCAACCATTCCGTTGAGCAAGGAAAGAGTGTGGCTATCTTTCTCGGACATCATTGCAACTGGGAATGGATAAGCTCATTACCTCTATGGGTAACTGACAGTTGCCAATGCCTCCAGCTCTACCATCCGCTTGAGAATGTCACCTTCGACAAGCTCATTGGCTATTCACGCGAGCGTATGGGCAGCATCAACGTACCTATGGCACAATCCATACGCCACATAATGAAGCATACAAAGGAGGGTAGGCCTGTCCTCGTCGGTTTCATTGCCGACCAGGTGCCTATCTGGGAAAGCATGAATTACTGGCTACCCTTCTTCCATCACGACACCCCGGTGATGACGGGAGGCGAGCGCATTGCCCGTAAGATGAACATGGATTGCTACTACGCACACATCACCAAGGACAGACGCGGACACTACACAGCAGAATTTCAGCTCATCACCGATGATTCCCGCTCTGTTCCAGAGCATTGGATCACGGAACAATACTACGAACGTCTTGAAGCCAACATCCGTGAACAGCCTTCTCTCTGGCTCTGGACGCATAATCGCTGGAAGCGCACGAGGGCAGGTTTCATCCGTCACCTCAAGGCAGAGAACCGCCTTACCGAACTTGCCAATCTCCGATTCTTTGACCATGACCATCCCGACGGACAGCCGGCAAGCGAGGTTAAGGAATAATCAAGGTGATTTACATGGATTACAATTTCCATGAGCGAGGACGGTCTGAACGATTTTTCAAAACGCAGAGGCGCAGAAATTACCATAAATATTCGTTCTTCCTAAGTAGATACTCCATACATACTCCATAGATACTCCATAGTTTTGATGGAGAATTTATGTATGGGGGAATAAAGGAGTAGCGATTTCAAATTCCGTAAGCGAGCGGAAGACATCAAACGCGAAGACACAGAGATTTTTTTTTTGTGCCTTCGCGTTAAACAAACGTGAACTCGATGAAAAAAAGGGAAGCGGATTTATCTGAAATAAATCGTGAGAATCTTACTGCGCCAGCTATCAGATAAATCAGATAAATCTGTTTCCCTTATTATTTAGGGGCGTTCTCATATTGAGGGAGCTCCTTTTGCTGTTTTTTGACAGGCATAACACTCCCTTCGTTTTTTTCCTGAGAGAATTTAAATAGGGGGGTGCACTTTTGCCTGTTTTTCCCCTTTTGCCTACTGATTACCAGTGATTTACGTTGCGTGCACCCCCCCTCCTAAAAACGTTCTTTTCATAGGTGCACTTCGGGGGGAGGTGCACGCTTTGTTATCTCTTGACAGTCAGAGCGTTATACCTATAAATGGGCAAAAGTGTACCCCCCTCTACAAAAACTTTCGCGAAAAAAATGCACTTGTAATCCGGACATAGCAAAATCAGCCTTTGCCATGCCTCCACTATAGCTCCACTCTATCGCCCTTTCAGAGATGGGAGGTGAATGGGATTTACAACGGATTTACAACGGACCTGGAACGGACTTGAAACGGACCTATAACTGATGCAGGAAGTGAGGTCTTGCTTTTACTGCTCAGCGCTTGTGATGCTTTTACAAAGGCTGTGAGTAAAAAACATCTCTGCGAACTGAGCGGTGTTAGAATGTTAAAAATAATAAGGGAAACAGATTTATCTGATTTTTCTGATAGCTGGCACAATAATTTTTTCGCGATAAATATCAGATAAACCAGATAAATCCGCTTCCCTTTTTTCCATCGAACTCACGTTATGTTAATAGGTAATTCGTAATTATCTTGTGGAATACCCCGTGAGATAGAGCACGAGCATGAGCATATTAGTGGTGTTGAACGGCTTACGGCTCATTTCCCTCAGTTTTCGCTCCACATCAGCATGAGTGGCGCGATATTTATCTGACATATAAACGACCAAAGGTATCTGGATGCCTGCCTGATATGAAACAGGATTGCTATCGTTAGAGTGAGAGCAATAATCCGGGGCGGAGACATAAAAGTCCTGCCCATGGTCAGGGAAATAAACCGCCACGGCATTACGGTCACGCAATGTAGCGAAAAGACTATCAACAACATAGTCATTATAGAGACAGGCATTGTCGTAACTTGCATATTCCGCCCTCTGATTCTCAGGCTTAGCAGCATAGTGGGATGGCTTGAACTTCTCCCAACGGCGAGGATAACGCTTGTCATAAGCCTGATGCTGCCCCATGAGATTGATGAACACACAATGGTGTGTGCCAGCGGAAACATGCTTGTCCATATACTTCTCCACCAAAGGGAAAAGCACCTCGTCAGGAAATGCAATAAGTTCCTCTGAGCCTTTCTCCTTGGCATAAAACATTGTCTGGCAGAGGTCGGCAAAGGAAGCAGACACATTATCGTGCCATCCGGAATATGCCTGATTAGAGATCCATACAGTATTGAATCCTGCACATTGAACCGCCTCTGGTATGGTAAGACATTCATACCACGGCTTTTCATCCTCGGCAGAATTACACGTTGTCATGAAATACTTAAAGCTCTCCGCAGTATGGGTGGCAGGAGATACGGCTTGCGAGAAACAGATGAGGTTTCCGTTGTCGCGAAGCTTGGCAAGACGCGGTGAGGTGAGTTTATCATAGCCATAGAGAGAACTGTGGCTGCGCACATGACTTTCGCCAATGACAAGCATCACCACATCAGGATGCGCGTTGCGTGTAGGTTTCATCACAGGATGGTGGAGATATTCTGCCAGATTCTTCTTCTGAGTGCGGAAGATAGCCTCTATCCTTCCAGGTATGGTGTAGAAAGAGAAACCGAGGCAGCAGCATCCGAAGACGAAGAACAAGCCCACCGCTATCATCTGCTTCTTACCAGCACTATGCATCACCCTTATAAGGAACACAAAGGCATTGAACACAACGAACACGGCGAAAAGCATCAACAGGATTGAGGGAACGGTGACATAGACAGAGAAGAACTCTGACATCTCCTGCGGATTAGTGCCGTTGATAAGGGCTATCATTCCTTTGTCCACGGTATTGCCGAACTTTGCCCAGCAGAAGGCAAGGAGGCACACATACAGCGAGATGATGAACTCAAACACATACCTTACCACTTTGTCAGCCTTGAACACGGACAGGATCATCATGATGAACACCATGCCGAGCGTCATCATGAAATTAGCACCTATCACAAGGAATCCCCTATCAAACTTGTTTTCAACAAATATATAGAACAGAGAATCTATGATGGTGCAAAGCAATGTTCCGATTACAAGAAACGGTACTTGCGAACTAATGTATTTATAGAGTCGTTGCATAGTTTTACTTTCACATAGCTCAAGTAAAAAGTGAAGAGTGAATAACGAATAGATAATAATACTTAATACTGGCTAACGCCCTTGCGAGAACCTCCGTACTGGTGGCTACCAGTATTAGGTAAGTAAGTGGTCAAATTTAATTTATTATCAAGAATTAGAGAATTAGAGATTTTTTTCTTTGAATTTACAAGAATTTGAGAAATGTCGCTTACGCTCCTTTGCCAGATCATATACACCCATGTGACCGTGAAGAGGCAGACATCAAGCCAGAGAACCTTGCGGAAGAAGGCATAGACAGGCACAGGGAACAAGACATCAACAGGCATAACGCCAAAGACGAACCAGTTTGACCAGTACAGAATCCTATCAAATAGCGTATGCTCAGCCTTTGTGTAATAGAACATCATGAAACCAGAGAAGGCGATGATATAAGTATGATTCTCGGATGCGTCACTAAACAGGAGTATCCACCCCATAAGCACGGCGAGCATCCTTGTCCTGTATGTGAAATCGCTCCATCTTTTATATGTGGCAAAGAACACTACGGAAAGCAGGGCGAGAGATCCCATCTGCACCTCACCAGAATGTGCCACCATGAACGGACGAATAGGTGGAAGATGTATGAGTGAAATATAAATCTCCTCGGTGTTATGTTCATGAAGGATGCTCCACCACTCGTTATAGTAAGGGAGAAGTCCGTCAAAGCCCTTCACAATAGCAGGAGAAACGAGAAGGATAGCTCCGAACAAGGCTGCATAGCAGAAATTGCGGAAAGTATGCTTGTAGCAGAAAAGAAGAGCGAGTTCAAAGACTCCATAGATCTTCGTGGTCGCAGATACCATTATCAGCAATACAGCAAGCACGGGCTTGTCTTTCTCCAAAAGCGTGAAAGCATAGAGGAAAATATAGCAAACCGTGATGTTATACTGAAACGGGAAGATGCTTTGCTCAAGCAACAGAAGAAGATACAGGAATATCTTCAGCTTAGGTACGGCAATCTTATCGGGCAAGGTCATAACCGCCCAGTACATAAGCGTATAGTTTGTGAGATTCCACACGAAACCACCTATATAATCGGGCAGAAAGGCGATAGGAGCGAACAATACCGTGAACACAGGGGTATAGAGGAAATAGCGATGTAATTCCTCCACGAACTCATGGGTATAGGGATTTATGCCCTGCCAGAAATACAGCGTTGCATCCGCAAACACATGATAGTTTTCTGCCCTGCCCCTGAACAGCTCAAGGGCGGTAGCTATGGTTGCTATGAGGAAGCCGAACCAAAAGACTTTCCTGTTAGAGGAAAAGAATGAAATGATTGCGTTTTTAAGTTTATCCATTTAATTTTAATTAAATTAGCAGCCCCTCACCTGCCCTTCGGGCATCCTCTCCCCAAGGGGCGAGGTTCGAGTTACATTTTGTCGCTTGTGAGGAACTCCCTTTAAGGGATTATTACTAACTTTCCCCCTCGCCCCTTGGGGAGAGGATGCCCGAAGGGCAGGTGAGGGGCTTTTAATCTATCTCATTTCTGCAATATCATCAAACAGTTTCTGAAGATATGCCTGAGCCTTTCTTTTATTTGTTCCCTTCCTTGTGCCAAGGTCGAACAAAGGCTTTTGCGAAGGATTATCTACCATTATCTGATTATATTCATCAGCCATGCCTACGGCATCTGGATGAGTGAAGAATGCGAAGTGATGGAAAGTGGTATCAAACAGATCCTTGGAGAAGGTGAACTCGCTATGGTCTATGCCAAGCATTCCAAGAACCGTTGCCGCAATATCCTGTTGCGAACCATACACGCCAAGAGTTGCCTTTTCCTTCAAGGCACCACCTATTATAATAAGAGGAACGTGATAGCGTCGCATCTTATAGTTATCTTCTGGATCAGGCCAACAGCCAAGATGATCAGGCACGATAACCATAAGGGTGTTCTTCCAGTCTTCACGCGCCTTCATCTTATCAACGAAAGAGCCAAGCTCACGATCAGTATAATAGAAGGCATTGAGAATCTTATCATCAAACTGATGACAAGGCACATCGAAAGGCTCATGACTGCTTGATGTCTGTATCACCATCAAATTCTTGGTGTCATTTTTCCAAGCCTCATCCATACGCTCAAGAGCCTTTACAAAGAGATTTCCGTCATTAGCTCCCCATTTGCCTGTCAACTGCTCAGAAGGGAAATCATCCTCAGAGATAATATCCTGAAAGCCTGTTGCCATTAGGTAAGAGCGCATATTCGTAAAGTTGGCATCACCACCATATACATATTGCGTATGATAACCGTCAGCTCTCAATGAGCGGGCTATTGAATAAAGATTATTCGTCTTACGAGGGTATTTCATAAGACTCATATTTGGCTGGGCAGGATAACCGCTAAGAATAGAGACAAGTCCTCTGTCTGTGCGGAAACTGTTCGCATAGAAATGATTGAAATACACACCCTCCTTCGATAATCTGTCAAGCGTAGGCGTAACTCCCTTTACATGCCCTTCCTCCGTCATGATATATGAAGAGAAACTTTCGAGAATAACAACTACAACCCTCGTTCCACTCACATTATTGATGCGATAAGCACCTATGCTGTCAGGGCGCATAGCCGTATGCTTCATTTCGTCAAAAAGTCGTGAAGCCTCAGCATCGTCCATGAAGCGATACATGGAAGCAAAATCCTCTTCGTGGGTTACAGACTCAAGGAAACTGAACAGCGGATTAACCGTGGCATGATTCAGTCGCACGTTATCGCTGAAATATACAGTACCCACGTTATTTGTAGCCACGGTGAAGCCTCCACGAATAGGAATGATCATAGCTACTCCCATAAGGATGCAAATAAACGAGGTTACAATTTTCTTTGGAACAGATTCATTTTCCACCTTATCTATAAACCTATAAACCCGCAGCAACGGCAAGGCGAACAAGGCAGTAACACATACAAGACCGATAATGCCGCATAGAATCATCCACCACTCGGCACTTGCAGCAGCATCCTTCGGAGAGGTGAGGAAATAGAAAAGCGGAGTGGAATCGAGAGGGAATCCCCAATAGCCATAGAGCACTATGTTTAGAAGTATGGCGATTGCGAGGAGTAAGGCTACAATGCCGAAATATCCCTTCCACACATAGCCAAGAACACGTAACGCTCCCCTACCCTTTATCCATGTGTTCACAACGGCAAGCAGACATGGAAGCAAGCATAGATAGCCAGCCACAGCCACGTCAAGACGCAAGCCATGCAGGAGCATAGGCAGAAAAGACGCCTCACCACCGCTCTCTATAAGTGCGTGATGCACATGATAGAAGCCTGTTCGCCCTATGGCGCATATCATCGTAATTACGATGAAAACTCCTGCTATGGTTTTTATTTTCCCTATCATTTCACAATCAATTCGTTCTTTTCCATTCTCTGCATATAGCTCTGAATGATAGCCTTCAGCTGTCGCTCCATAGCCTTCTCCTGTGCTATGCCCTTCCCCACGAGGTTATGCTGCATAAGCACATCCTTACGGAAATCATACATAGCCTTAACGCGAGTACCGTCAAACTGAATTACATAGTCTCCCTTTACAAACTGATATATGCCGTTGAGATAGTTCACAGCCCATGTGTCTTCGTCTTTCGTTGAAAGCAGATCCTGACCAAAAGCCACATATCTATCACCATATCCAAGATAACTCAGCAAGGTCGGCATAATGTCAATCTGCTGTGCGATGCAGTTTCTACGACCCGGTTTTATCTCACCAGAGGCATCATAGATAATTACTGGCGAACAGAAACCTCCCAGATCCGTACCATACTCCTTATGATCCACACCGTTTGTATGGTCGCTCGTTATCACGAATACAGTATTCTTAAACCAAGGCTCCTTACTTGCCTTTCGGAAAAACTCACCAAGTGCATGATCGGTATAGCGAATACATCTGTGGATAGGATTCGGACCGTCATTCTTATACACATTCTGATATTTCTCAGGAATAGCGAAAGGATGATGTGAAGAGGCGGTAAACACAGCCGTCATAAAAGGCTGCTTCATCTCCGACATCTTAGCAGCATAGAACTGAAGGAATGGCTCATCCCAGATAGCCCAGGTACCGTCAAACTCCTTCTCTCCTCCAAAACGCCTATCCTCATCAAACTCAGTTCTGCCGAGGTATCTGCCAAATCCAGTCTTTCTTGCAAAAGCCTCAAAACCCATACTTCCGTTCTCTGCTCCGTGGAAGAAGGCGGTCTCATACCCCACTTTTGAGAGTTCACACGCTATGCCGCCAACATCATTCATCGATGAAGGCGTAACGAAGAATGGCTCAACGAACATAGGTATGGAAGAGAGGATGGAAGGCATTCCGTCTATAGACTTCCTGCCATTGCAGAAAGTATATTCAAACGTAAGGCTCTTTGCCACTATCTCATCAATCTCAGGTGTATAGCCCTTATAGCGACCACCGTCAAGATGCGTATTCAGAGAACCGATATACTCTCTTCCGAAACTCTCGACAATAAGCACCACCACATTCTTTCTACCTTCGACTTTTGACTTTAGACTATCGTCTTTCGCCTCATGAACAGGCGAATATATCTCGTTAAGTTCCTTATCGCTAAAGTAACGTGGATCCTTGAACGTATGCTTACCCATAGTGCGAATAAGCGAGAAAGGTGTGTTAAGCACAATGGCTGCCTCCTGTGGATGCGCAACATACTGATTGGCATTACTAACGGTTATCGGGCGTACAGCCGTGGTGAACCCTCCTCTCATTCCTGCTATGCAGAGAGGAATGAACACGATAAGGGTAAGAATATCCCAGACATAACCTCGCCCTTTTCCCCCACAATATTTGAAAATCAGCTTAGAGCCATACCACAAAACCATGATAAGCACCACTCCAAGAACTACGAGATACCAATGTCTCAGAACCTCTATTCCAAGAATACCACCAATGTTATCTTCATTCTGAAACTCCTGAATAACTGACATCGTGGTTCTTCTTCCCGTAAAACGGAAATAGGCTGCATCAGCAAGGTTTACGCTCAAGGCAAGTCCATTGACTATGGTAAACACCCATCGCACAATCTTCTCCTTGTACTTCTGGCTATAAGGAACAAGGACAAGCAAAACCACCAAAGCATTGGTGTACATTATAGCCGAGGTGTCAAACATCCAACACCCGGCCAATAACTCCCACAGGTCATTATCCTTCAGAGTCTCGCTGAAATAATCAGTATAGTTCTCAAGGAAATACACGACCCTTGTCAGCATATACACGAGATATGCCAAGAGGAGGAGGAGAAAAAAAGCCAAATGGCCTCTCCCCCCGCTTTTCACATACTCCGATGTACTCAACATCGGACTTCCCTCCGTAGGGAGGGAGCCGGAGCGCCCAAAGAAGTTTATCTTGAAAGCGTTGAACATGTAAGTCCTAATTTCCTTGTTTTAAACATATTCGCGGACAGGCTCCCTCCCTACGGGGGAGGGCGGGGGGAGAGGCCGGCCGCTTTCTACATCTGCATATCATGCAGTTTCTTATAGTATCCACCCTTCTGCAGAAGTTCCTCATGCGTACCGCTCTCCACTATCCTGCCGTCATGCAGCACATAGATCTCGCTTGCATGCTTAATAGTAGAAAGACGATGGGCGATGGCTACTGTTGTTCGGGTAGTCATCAGTTTCTCAAGTGCATCCTGAACAAGACGCTCCGACTCTGTGTCGAGTGCCGAGGTAGCCTCATCAAGAATAAGGATCGGAGGGTTCTTCAGAATGGCACGGGCAATACTGACACGCTGACGCTGACCGCCAGAGAGCCTTCCACCACGATCACCAATCATAGTCTCATAGCCGTTCTCCGACTCTGTGATAAACTGATGGGCATTCGCAATCCTTGCAGCCTGCTCTATCTGCTCGTCAGTTGCGTGCTCCACGCCAAATGTGATATTGTTTCTAAATGTATCGTTGAAAAGGATTGCCTCCTGATTCACGTTTCCAATAAGTTGACGAAGATCGTGTATGCCGAGATCCTTCACATTTATGCCATCAATCAGCACCTCTCCCTTCTGGGCATCATAATAGCGAGGAATGAGGTCAACAAGGGTTGACTTACCTGATCCTGACTGCCCCACAAGCGCAATGGTCTTTCCCTTAGGAATAACGAGATTGATATCCTTCAGCACCCAGTGAGGCTCTCCCGTCTTGAAGTCGTTATATGCAAACGACACATTACGGAACTCAATCTGATGTTCGAAGGAAGTGATAGGTGTTGGATGCTGGCTTTCCGGAATAGTATCTTCCGCCTTCAGTATCTTGTCAATACGCTCCATTGAGGCAAGTCCCTTCGGAATGTTATATCCTGCACGTGAGAAATCCTTCAACGGCTGAAGGATTGAGTAAAGGATAACCATGTAATAGATGAACGTAGGACCGCTGAGAGCGTAGTCGTTGAGCACGAGGATACCACCAAACCATAATACGATGACAATCATCAGCGTGCCGAGGAACTCGCTCATAGGATGCGCCAACTGTTGTCGGGTATTTACCCTAAGGATAGTGTTCCTGTAATTGGAGTTCACGTTGTCGAAACGCTCATTCATCTTCTCTTCAGCACAGAATGCCTTGATGATTCTGAGACCGCCAAGCGTTTCCTCCACCTGACTCATAGTGTCGCTCCATATTGCCTGGGCAGTAATGGAATTTGCCTTCAGCTTCTTGCCCACGGCACCTATCGCCCATCCCATTATAGGGACAAAGACAATAGTGAACAGGGTTAGCTGCCAACTGATCACCAGCAACGTAGAGAAATATGCAATAATAAGAATAGGATTCTTGAAGAGCATATCAAGACTTGACATTATCGAATATTCTATCTCCTGAACATCACCTGACATTCTCGCAATTATATCGCCCTTGCGTTCTTCTGTAAAAAAGCCCAATGGCAAGGAAGTAATCTTACGGTAAAGCTGATTACGGATATCACGCACCACACCAGTACGTATTGGTATGACTGTAGCAGACGACAGGAAATAGGCACCTGTCTTTAAGAATGTAGCAAAGGCGAGGAACAATCCTATGATAAGTAATGTGGTGGTTGCGCCCACATCCGCTATCATATTCGTGACATAGAAATCGGCATTATTACTCAGCACCTCCTTGGCATTACTCCAATCCCACGCCATCATCTCAGTAGCCTTACCCGCATCCTCAGTCTTGAAGAGAATCTGGAGGATAGGAACAAGAGTGGCAAAAGAGAAAATATTCAATACAGCCGACAGGATATTAAACACTATCGACAACACAAGGTATTTCTTATACGGAGGCACGAAACGCCTCAAAACCTGAAGGAATTCTTTCATTTTTATTTTTTAAGTCAAAGGACTAAGGATAAAAAAGATTAAGGATTAAAGGTGGTTAGTATCAAACCATATTCCATTATTCTATTAACCTTATTCCAATTCGAGTGCAAAGTTACACATTATTTATAAGAAAACGAAAAAAATCCGCAGAGTTTTCACTCTTTTACGACAAAAAAAACATTATTTACGTTACCCCTCTTTTTAGAAAAATACATCTAATAAACAGGGTAAAAGAATTTCTTAACGCCTTTTTGCTTATTTTTTTGCAGAAAAAACAAAAAAAACAGAGATTTCTTTCGTATATTAGTAGAATTATTACTACCTTTGCATCGCTTAAAATGATGCTTTATGAAACGATACAAAGTCAAAGAGGTCATAAAGATGCTTGAAGAAGCTGGATGGATTCTTGTCACGACACGTGGCGACCACAGGCAATACAAGCATCCGACCAAAAGTGGCAAGGTGACCGTTCGGGGAAAGCTCAGCGAGAATCTATCGCAAGAACTCCTGAATAGCATCTTCAAGCAGGCGGGGTGGCGATAGCCTCCCCACCTTTTCAAAAAACATAATAAACAAAATAAGCTATGCAGAAAATTAATGCAGAAATCCATTGGAGTGAAAAGAACTATTGCTGCGGATGGGGTGCAGAAGGTATTGGCACGATTATGTGCACAGACAAAACTCTTGATGGAGTAAAAAAAGCCTTTAAGGAAAGTTTAGAGTTTCACATAGAAGGAATGGTGGCAGATGGGGATAATGTACCTCAATGGCTTATAGACAAAGAATATGAAATCAACTATATTCTTGATGTTTCAGCATTGCTCCGTAGCATAGAACCATATACCACAATGGCAGCTATCAGTAGGGCAACGGGCATAAACCAGAAACAGCTATCGCACTATGCTTCTTCCGTCAAGACTCCACGCCCTATCCAACGACAAAAAATCATAGAAGGCATCCACAAGATTGGAGAAGTTTTCATGGCAGTAAGATAACGTGAGCCCAAAGAAAAAAAAGCGGATTTATCTGGTTTATCTCTAAGTTTGCAGCGTCTAAGAAAAAGATAGGATAATCTTTGCTTAATAAGGTCAGATTTATTACCTTTGTTGTAAGAAGGAGGAATCGACCTGCTGGTGAGGGAAACTCGTGATTTATCTGGGCTAAGCCCATGATCAGTATCAGTCC
>CADCIQ010000071.1 GCA_902801425.1 uncultured Bacteroidales bacterium
AGAAAAAAAAAAAAAAAAGTGCAAATAATTGTTAAAGAGCGACGCTTTTAACGATAATCTATTGAAAAAGCGTGCTTTTGAGTGTAAAGAGAACAATTATCAAGAAAAATGGTTGTGTCCTGAACACAAATTTTTTTCCATTAAAGGAAGTTACCCACTTATATGTAATTCCCTTCTAATTCCCATGTAACTCCTATGTAAGTCCCATTTTTCTCCTATTTCTGGAACGGACTTAGAGGGTAGCCATTGTGAAATACATCATTTTATCTCTTATAAGAGATAGTTGCAGCTATTTGCCACTTTCTTTTTTTCTGTCACATATTCGTTACTCAAGTTTCGCATAGCTCAACTTTGTTGGTTGTAAGGTTCTGTGGGGACGTTGGTTATAAGGACGGCATCGTTTATAATCCTTCTTATCAGAACCCCAAAAACTATCAACCTTAAAACCTGTGAATTGAACTATGCGAAAGTTGAATTACGTTATTCTATCATTATCTTTTTCACGCCTTTGTTCGTGTGGATAATGTTAATGCCTTTCTGTAACTCGGAAACCTTGACACCGTTAACCGTGTAGATGCCATTTACAATGGTTTCATCTGTTTGTACTTTTTCGGTTTCAATACCAAGAGATGTTACCTTGTTACTGTTTCTTCCGTAATAGATAAGCTGGAAGTCGTCAGCCTTGAACCATGTGGAAGATGCAATCTTGAGCGAAATCTTGTCATTGTCCTTTGCGAGTTTGAAGATGACGCTTACCTTTTTTGCTGTCTGCTTGCCGTTTGTAGTGACATCTGTAGCATATTTGTTTACGCTTACCTTCTGCCTATTGTTATTGTCAGAGGCCACAAGGCATTTGAGTTCGTATGTTCCGGCTGGGAGGTTAAGATCCTCGATATCCTGTGATACGAAGAAACCACCCGCAATGGCAGAAGAGTTCCATGTGTTGAAAATGTATGAACCAACGGCATTGCTCATAGTATAGTTATCGTCGCTATTTTGTTTAGCACCAGTATCTGATGTGCCTTTTGCCACAATCCAGCCTGTGAGGTCGCCAGTCTCAAAGCTATTGTTTGTTATGGCAACTGTGACATCTGCAGGCTTATTGTCCGTAGCGCTATCGATAGAGGCTGGAAGTGAAAGCTTTTTCTCTGTACTTACTATCTTCTTGATAGCATCTTTTGCCTGAGCATCGGTATAGGTCTTGTTGTTGAGAGCATTCGTGATTTCGGTAATGAGATTGTTTGCTTCCGTAACGGCTGACAGATAGGCATTTCCAGACTTGTTGCTTACAACATTCTTGAAATTCTCCACCTTGCTCTTTAGCTCCTTGAAAAGTGTCTCGGAATCTGCAATCTTGTCGTTGAGGGCATAGATAGCAGCAAGGGCATTGAACATTTTCTTGTTTTCCTTACGCTTGAGGGCATCATTAGCGGTTTTGACGGCGTTATTTATCTCATAGGCAACATCTGAGCCTACAAGGAGGGTGTTGTTTGCTGTGTTGATGGCTTTTTTAAGAGCAGGCTCAAGAACCTTTATGTCATAGCCCTGATAGATAAGCTTAAAGCGCGTGAAGATTGCCCAGGAATCACGGCCCTGATTAGAATTTCCCTTCATGCCGATACGCAGGATGTCGCCTTTCTTTGTGACAAGGCCGATAGCCGATGTCTCGTACTCACCACGGTCGAATGCCTCACCAGCATCGGTCATGTTGTTTGGATAACATTTCTTGCCATTAGGATCGGTGTAATAGTCGCCCTTGGTCCAATGTGCTGCTGCATACTCAGGAGTTACAGAGTAGTCGAACACGTTAGCCATCGGATTTGTATTTTCGTTGATATAAATCTTTGCAGGAGTATTCGTTATGTATTCGGAAATACCCTCGGTCTTCTTCGTTCCGTCAGAATTGAAGTATTCATCCCATGCATTCTTTGCACGGAGATAGCGATAGAATCCCTGAACCTTTACCTCATATACCCCCACAGGAACATTCATGATGTCCTGATGAATGTCGAAGTTCTCAGAGTTCCAAGCCTCTGCACATTTGGCTGCTGCTTTAGCCTCAATGTTGCCGCCTGTGCCAGAATGGCTCCAACTCTCCCAACCTTTTGAGAAGTCTGGGTTTACGATCATGCTCGTAACATCAGTACCAGCAGGAGTGATGGTCTTTGCTTCTTCGAAAAGATCCTCAAGGGATGCTATCTCAGCCTTAACCTCTTCCGTAGAGAGATTACCATTATCAAAATATTGCTGATAGGTGTATTGCAGATATTCCTTAAGGTCAATAGCTGCGTCCTTACTGTTATCATCCTTGAGTAGTTGCTTTGCCTGAGTTGCGAGTTCTATGTATGTAGCCCATATTGCAATGTTTTCATCAACTGCAATTTTTGCCTTCTTGATTGCCTCAACAGCAGAGGCGTATGACTGGGCATCAGTTGGGGAAAGGCTGTTGAGAGTTTTTTCCCACTCTTCCTTTATTGACTTTGAGACTTTTGTGCCTTCTGTGATAGCAACGGTTGCCTTATATTCATCGAGAGCCAAGGCCCAGGCGTCTGCTTTGTTTCCGTAGTATTTAAGTTGGAAGTTGTCTGCTTTATACCACCATACTCCTTCATTTGCAAAGTTTATACCGTCATTTGCACTACCACAGGCACCGATAGTCACCTTACCATCGGTTGTGAAGAAAAGCAAAGAGCCTGTAGTGAAATATGTCTGCTTGCTGCCAGTCTTAGGATTTGCCTGAAGAGTGACAGCCTCATGTTTGCCATTTGCGAGGAGATATACGTTTGTGCAGTCGTCACTTGATGACACCATAGCATTGAGTCTGTAAACGCCGTTAGGCATAGAACCCAATGTCTGGCTAATGGCATATCCCGCAGACCATGTATTAAATAAGTAGTTGCCGTCGGCATTATCCACATGATATGTAGCGTTGGTGTTTTCCTTTGCACCTGTATCATCAGATTGCCTTACTGTCCATCCGTTTGTGTTACCTTCCTCGAATGAAGGGTTCACGATAAGGGCGGTCATATCCTTTGGATTAACGGCAGAAGCACTTGCCTCTATTGCAGCCTTTAGTTTCTTTGGGATAGAGTTTATTGCAGCCTCAATCTCAGCCTTAGTGCTTGAGGCGTTATTGTAAACAGCTTCTTCTGCCTTTAAGTCTATTTCCGGAAACTGATTCTTTGCTGCTTTGATGTTGTTGCCAAGCTTTACGGCAACGAGATATATTTCATTTTTTGTAACCCATGCCTGATACTCATTAGGCGTTACCATAGCCCAAGTGTCATAAATCTTTGCTCCGTTTGTAGCAGCCTCTGGAGTAAGGAGGTTGAGCCTTGTGTCGAAGGCTGTGGAAAGAATGCCGAAAGTTCCATTATTTACAACGGCAGGAACAGCAAGCTTGAAGTAGTTGTCGGTTGTTGGTGTGATAGTCCAACCATTATAGTTGTTGCGCTTACCGTCGATCCAGATACCGTCAGCGGCATCAGGACTTGCGTAGTCTTTGTTTGATGTATGGTAGATGGCATACTTGCCGGATGCCTGTTCCACAAACTTTATAGGCAGACCTGTGTTTCCAACGGAAGCACGGGTACCATATTCATTGGCACCATGATAGAAACCCTTATAATCGGAATTATAAAGGTACATAACTTTACCATCATTTACATTCTTCACAGTTGTTAGTTGGGTGGTCTGCGGAACAGGCTTTTCCCATACAACTGCGAACGCTGTTGAAGTCATCGCTATTGATGCACTTATAACGAGTAATGATTTCAGTTTCATAATGACAATTTTTTGTGAATGAAAATTAAAAATGTAGATATGTCATCCAGCATTTTGATTCAGTAGTCAATCCGAGTTCTGGATTCAGTTTCCTTGTCTGCACCTCTGCATTTCCACGTTGGTGCATATTCTTTTGTTTAGGATTTAAGTGCAAAGATAAGAAACCTTATTGTAAAAAATGGAAATCTTATCTAAATAAATGTTAAATCGCTTTATTTTCCTTATTAAGAGTAGAGAAAATAACGTGAGACCTCCCTATGGTCAGTAGGACTTCGACAAATCTCGATGAAAAAAAAAGGAAACGGATTTATCTGAAATAAATCGCGAATATATTACTGCGCTAACTTAGAGATAAATCCGTTTCCATTTTTTTTCAATAGTTAAATTAACAATAAGTACGTTTAGATAAAAATTCGTCGAACTCACGTTATTTAGCTCCCGGAGCTGCATCATTACCTGCACCTCCGTCTTGTTTCTTTGCCGTTGACTTCTTGAAAATGTCGGTCTTTATGGCATTTTTTGGCAGACGGTCACGCTGTAACTGGTCGATGATAGGCTTGGTGAGACCTTCAACCTTTGCCTGTGTAGGACCTGTTACGTCAAGAATCACAATCTCGTTCTTGCCCTTCTTCAGCCAGCATCCTGGCAGATATAGGGTCTGCTGTGGACCAACTTCCCAGAAACGACCAATGCAATGTCCATTTACCCATACGAGTCCCTTGCCCCATGTCCTCATATCAAGATAGGTATCTCCTGTCTTCTTAAGGTTGAAGGTTGCCCTGTAATATGCTGGTTGATCGCCGATTACGGTTGGGATATAGCTCATGTCATTATAATCAAGGTCGTAAGGGTATAGATATACATTCCAGTCCTTGAGGTTGTATGTGAGGTCGTTCTTGCCGTCTGTAGTGAATACCTCAACCTTGTCTGTTATTCCCTTTGGATCGTGAATGAGCTTAGAGTAGTTGATACGTCCCATTACCTCAATGAAGATTTCAAGCTGGGCACCAGCCTTTACCTCATTCTTGATCTGAAGTGTTGTCTCATAGCCATTGCCACGATAGAGTTCTCCAACCTTATTTCCGTCAATAGTCACGATGGCATAGTCGCACATATCGCTTATGCGGAGATATGCTCCTGCCTTGAGGGCGGGTAGGGTAGTGGTGTAGAGGATGTTACCATAGCCTTGATTATACTGTTCAACAGGAAGGGCATCGTGTGACTGTATTGCCTGTGGCATATTTCCTGCACGGAAGAGCAGAGCCATTTCCTCAAACTTAACCTCTGGAATAGAGATTATCGGCAATGGCTTTGGAACGGCAGGTAATTTTACATCTGAGTGTTTCTGAAGGAGTTCACGAAGCTGATAGTACTTTTCTGTTGCTGCTCCCTGTTCATCGATTGGCGCATCATAGTCATAGCTCGTACAGTCAGGTGCGAAGCCTGTATTATTTGCTCCTGCCCACCAACCGAATGATGTGCCTCCGTGAGTCATATACAGAGAGAATGAAATGCCGTTGTCGAGCATTGTTGATATGCCTTTCACCATATCGGTTGCAGGACGGGTTTCGTGTGCGCGTCCCCAGCCGTCAAACCAACCGCTCCAGTACTCTGAACACATGCGTGGGGCATTAGGACGAAGTTCTCCGAGTTTCTTGAACTGGTCGAGCACGTTGGCACCAGTACCGAAGTTCATTGTCCATACGAGGTCGTCAAGGGCATTATCCGTAAAGTTGCTTGACCAGTCGCATTGGAACAAGGTTGTCTTATCCCAGCCGGCTGCACGAAGTGCATCACGCATAGCACTAACGTATGGCTTATCCTTAGCGTAAGAGCCATATTCGTTCTCCACCTGTACCATAATTATATTACCGCCATTCTCAAGGCGATAAGGAGCCAGTACCTCTGCCACCTTATTCTCAAAGGCGATGGCTGGCTTCATGAATTTCTCATCTAATGTCCTGAGCTTGATACTGCGATCCTTGAGCAGCCACCAAGGCAGACCACCCATTTCCCATTCTGCACAAACGTATGGACCAGGACGAACGATTACCCACATTCCGTTTTTCTTGCAGAGTTCCATGAAGGCTGCAAGGTCGTGATTTCCTGAGAAATCCCATACTCCAGGCTGTGGCTCGTGATAGTTCCAGAATACGTATGCACATATCGCATTCATACCAAGTGCCTTACACATCTTGATGCGATGATCCCAGTATTCGCGTGGAATACGTGCATAATGAAGTTCGGCAGCCTTAACGACGAAAGGCTTTCCGTCAAGAAGGAAAGTTCCATCACCTTGCGTGAAAGTGTGGATTGTCGGTTGTTTAGCGTTAATCGAAAGGGCAAAGGATATTATTGCCAATAAGGATAGTAGTCTCTTCATTGTTTTATAGTCTAGTTGTTAGTTATTTAAATTCTTCACTTTTCACTCTCCTCTTAAATTGCTGCTATTACTGCAAATACCGCAAGTGTAGCGAGAACGGTTGTTGCGGGAATCCATTCAGTCTTTGAAGAACATTCCCTTACTTCTGGGACTAATCTCTTTGGCAGATACTTCTGATAGACCCAGATTATTATGCCGACAACGATTGTTGAGTAGAGGATACCTCCGAGAAGGTCTCCGGGATAGTGTACACCAAGGTATGAGCGTGAATAGCAAACTATCAGAGAAAGAGAGAACAAGGAGTATAATACTCGTTTTGACTTCATGAAATAAGCTACGAGCAAGGATAATCCCCAGTAGTTGGCTGCATGAGCCGAGGGGAAGCCGTAAGAGCCGCCACGATAGTCGTTCACGATGTGAACATATTGTGATAAAGGATTCTCAAGATTAGCCGGACGCAGACGGTGAAACCAAGGACGGATAATCTGTGAGTTCACCATATCCGTGAACAGCATCATTACTCCTACTAATAATAAAAGATGTAACGCTCCTTGCCAGCCTCTTTTCTGGTAGATGGCAAAAAGTGTTATTATGTAGAACGGAATCCACACCAGTTTTCCGCTAATCAGCCACATGAGCTGATCAAGGTATCCGGTGTGGAGTCCGTTTATTAATAGCAGGAATTGAGAATCTACTTCTTCCATTATCTAAGTGAAAAGTGAAGAGTGAAAAGTGAAGAATTTGAGTTACAGAATTTCTGATATTTACTTGTGACGGCAAGAACTAACTTAAATTCTTCACTCTTCACTTTTCACTCTTCGTTTAATTTATCCAATAAATGTCTTAATTACCCAGTATGCGATGATACCAGCAACATAGCCCACGAGGGCAATCCATGAAACATTCTTCATGTACCAGCCGAATGAGATGTGCTCGAGACCCATTACCACTACACCAGCAGCACTACCGATGATGAGCATTGAACCACCCACACCTGCACAGTATGCAAGCAGCTGCCAGAATACACCATCTACAACGAGGTTTGGTGCAGAATCAATAACATACATCTTCATTGATGCTGCAACGAGTGGCACGTTGTCAACGATAGAAGAGAGAATACCGATAGCACCTGTGATGAGGTAGTCGTTGCCGATAGTATCATCAAGCCACTTCCCCATCTGTGTGAGAATGCCAACCTCAGAAAGGGTAGCAACTGCCATGAGGATACCGAGGAAGAACATAATTGTGCTCAGGTCAATACGAGAGAGCATCTTGGTAACACGCTTTGCCATTGGATCGTGCTCCTCACGACGACGGTAGATAATCTCGGTTACGCACCAGAGAATGCCTAATACGCCAATGATACCCATGAAGGCAGGAAGCTCTGTAAGTGTATGGAATACAGGAACGAAGCAGAGACCGCCTACACCGATGGCGAAGATAATCTTCTTCTGAAGAGAAGATATTATTGATGTTTCTTTTGTTCCCTTATCTTCAACCACAGGGAGGTCACCCTTGAGGTGCATCTGCAAAACGGCTGTAGGAACTATGAAAGCTATGAAAGAAGGGATGATGATCTCAGATATAACACCGAGAGCCGTAATCATCTTACCATTCCAGAGCATGATTGTCGTAACGTCACCAATAGGAGAGAAAGCACCACCTGCATTAGCTGCGATGATAACACATACGGCATACCAGATACGGTCGTTCTTGTCCTGTACGAGCTTACGCAGAATCATAATCATCACGATTGATGTCGTGAGGTTGTCAAGAACGGCTGACAGAATAGCTGTCATGAATGCAATCTTCCAGAGCAGCGAGCGCTTTGTCTTTGAAGCAAGGGCACCACGTACCCAGTTGAATCCCCCATGCTGGTCAACAATCTCAACGATTGTCATAGCACCCATAAGGAAGAAGAGGGTAGTGCCAGCCTCACCGAGATTCTTCTCGATTGCCTCACCCAGTTCCCAATGCTCAGGCAACGCGATGCCTATGAGGTCAGCATGACCTACTGCAAGGAGTGTCCAGCAAACTACACACATCAAGACTGAGATAGCAGCCTTGTTGATTTTTGTTACGCTCTCAATAGCTATGAAGACATAGCCAATGACGAAAGCCAAACAGATAATGGTTATCAAACTCATTTTTGTTAAGTTATATTAAATGATATTATCAGATTCTATTTCCTGAATTAGTTGGTGCTGGTGGTTTGGTGTTGCAAATCGTTAACATCAATCAGTCACACCTAACCCCATCACATATCACCAAAATCAGAGTGCAAAGTTACTAAAAAAACTTCTATTTCCTCTCTTAAATGTGAAAAAATGTTCGTTTTTCTATGAAATGTTGCATTTGTGGAAAAAAATGAAACATATTATTCTTTGTTATGAATATTTTTAGTATCTTTGCACAACTAACTCTATAAAAAGTTTAAGGACTAAGGTCTAAGGCTTTTTGACCTTTGACTTTTGACCTCAAACAAACTGTAACTTAGACAATATGAACGAAAAATATTTCTTTGCTGTTGACCTTGGAGCAACAAGTGGTCGTACCATCGTTGGTGGACTGACCGATGGACGGATTGCCCTTGAGGAACTGACGCGCTTTGATAATAATCTCATAGAAGTGAACGGTCACGTTTACTGGGATATCTATGCGCTTTACTTTGAGATTATCAAAGGTCTGAAAGTTGCCGGGCAAAGGAATATCGAAGTATCCTCAATCGGTATTGACACTTGGGGCGTTGATTTCGTTTGTGTTGCAGAGGATGGTTCTGTCAGTCAGCCACTTGCATATCGTGATCCTCATACCTTTGAGGCTATGGATGATTATCTCAAGAATGTCATGCCTCGCGAAAAGGTTTATGACATTACGGGTATTCAGTTCATGAACTTCAACTCTATCTTCCAACTTCATGCCATGAGGCGTTCTGGCAATTCTGCCCTTAGGAATGCCAAGAAAATTCTCTTCATACCTGATGCCTTGTGTTATATGCTGACTGGCAAAATGGTGTGTGAATATACTATCGCCTCTACGGCTCAACTCCTTGATCCTCGTACCAAACGCTTGGATTCAACTCTCTTGGCATCTTTGGGACTAACAGATTCCCATTTTGGGAAGATGGTAAATCCAGGCGACCTTATCGGAACTCTGACACCTGACATACAGAAAATGACAGGTTTTGGGGCTATTCCTGTTGTTGCCGTTGCAGGTCATGACACGGGTTCTGCCGTTGCTGCTGTTCCTGCTAAGAATGAACGCTTTGCATATCTTTCAAGCGGAACATGGTCGCTTATGGGTATTGAGACCAAAAACGCAATTATTAATAAGGTGTCATACAATCGTAACTTCACTAACGAGGGCGGAATTGAGGGTACTATCCGTTTCTTGAAGAACATCTGCGGAATGTGGTTGTATGAGCGTTGTCGTAAGGAATGGGCGGATGCCCCTAAATCTCATGCGGAACTTATCGCAGAGGCTATGCAACAACCTGCATTCCAGAGCGTTATCAATCCTGATGATGCTATGTTCGCAAATCCTTCTTCTATGGTTGAGGCTATCCAAGACTATTGCCGACAGACGGATCAGCACATACCAGAGGGCTATGCAGAGATCTGCCGTTGCATCTTCGACTCTCTCGCCTTGCGCTATCGTCAGGTGTTCTATTACCTTAAGGAAATGGCTGATTTCCCAATAGATGTACTTCATATAATCGGTGGCGGTTCGCTAAATACTGTTCTCAACCAGTTTACGGCAAACTCTTGCGGAGTTGAGGTTCTTGCTGGTCCACAGGAATGTACGGCTCTCGGAAACATAATGGTACAGGCAAAGGCGGCTGGTGAAGTTAGGGATCTGTGGGAGATGCGAAAGGCTATTTCTGATAGTATTGAACTTAAACATTTCTCTCCAAGAGACAAGACACTTTGGGATGCCGCTTATGATAGATTCCTTGCTGTCGTAGAAAAGAAAGGGTAGGAGGGAGTTGCTCTTATGTTACTCTTATGCTACTCTTATGTAGCTCTTATTCGGAATGGGACTTACAACGGCTTTACAACGGACCTGTAACGGACCTACTGCCTATCTGGGAAAAATGAAATCTAATAAACAAAACATACTAAACTGAACGAATAAAAATGAAAGCAGAACTAATCAAAAAAGCATACGAGGTGGCAAAGGCTCGCTATGCGGAAATAGGTGTTGATACAGAGAAAGTGCTCAAACAACTTCAGAACTTCCATCTCTCGCTCCATTGCTGGCAAGCTGATGATGTGAAGGGATTTGAGGTTCAGGCAGGAGCTATGTCTGGCGGTATTCAGTCAACAGGTGATTTCCCGGGTGCTGCCCGTAATATAGACGAGCTTCGTGCGGATATTCTCAAGGCAAAGTCCCTTATTCCGGGCAAGCATCGTCTTAATCTTCATGAAATCTATGGTGATTTCAAGGGAAAAGTAGTTGATCGTGATGAAGTGACCGTGGAATACTTCCAGTCATGGATTGACTGGGCGAAGGAATATGATACTCTCCTTGACTTCAACTCCTCTTCTTTCTCTCATCCTAAGTCGGGCAATCTTAGTCTTGCAAATCCAGATGAGGGCATCCGTCAGTTCTGGGTAGAGCACACAAAGCGTTGTCGTGATATTGCCAATGCTATGGGGGAGGCTCAGAATGATCCTTGTATCATGAACCTTTGGGTACACGATGGTTGTAAGGATGTTAGCGTGAATCATGCCCTGTATCGCAATATCCTAAAGAAGTCTCTTGATGAGATTTTTGAGAAGAAACAGCCTATGATGAAGGACTGTATCGAGGGAAAGGTGTTCGGCATCGGACTTGAATCCTTTACCGTTGGTTCACACGATTTCTATACAGCATACGCAGCAAAGAACGGACAGATCCTGACTATCGATACTGGTCATTATCACCCAACGGAGTCTCCAGCTGATAAGGTTTCGGCAGTTCTTCCTTTCATCAGCGAACTGATGTTGCACGTATCTCGTCCTGTTCGTTGGGATTCTGATCATGTAACTATCATGGATGACCCAACACAGGAGCTTTTCTTCGAGATTGTACGTGCCAATGCCCTTGATCGTGTGCATTATGGTCTTGACTTCTTCGATGGCTCTATAAACCGCATAGGGGCATACGTTATAGGTTCTCGTGCTGCCCAAAAGTGTATGCTTCGTGCCTTACTTGAGCCAAGGAAGATGATTTCCGAACTTGAGCTTGCTGGTGAGGGCTACAAGGTTCTTGCTCTCATAGAGGAACAGAAGGCTATGCCTTGGCAAGCTGTCTATGATGAGTTCTGCGTGCGTAACGATGTGCCTGTAGGTCAGGACTTTATAGCTGATATAGAGAAATATACGAGTGAGGTGATAAGTAAACGATAAAACAGTAGCCCCTCACCCGTCACTACGTGACACCCTCTCCCCAAGGGGCGAGGGGAAAGTTAGTATTTCTCCCTCATGGGAATCCTCACAAACGAATATATGTAATTTCTTCCTCGCCCCTTGGGGAGAGGATGCCCATAGGGCAGGTGAGGGGCTCTTTTGGTTAGGCTTTATGACAAAAACATCTTCTCTCAAAAGCACCCTCGCGGTGTCTCTGAATAACTATCTTGATGCCGGAGCTATTGTTGCCGGAGGAAGTGGCATAACGCTTTGGCAGAGTTATCTCGGACTTTCTGAGATGCACCTCGGATGGCTCAATGCCCTTAGTGCCAATGCTTTGGGCGCAGCTATAGGTGCAATAATCGGCGGTTTCCTTGCTGATAAGTTCGGCAGAAAGTTCATCTTCACGTATAACCTCCTTGTCTATATGCTTGGAGTACTCGTGGTGATGCTTTCCGTGAACTTCCCTATGCTTCTTGCTGGATTCCTCATTACGGGTATCTCTGTGGGTATTGGCGTTCCTGCTTCTTGGACGTATATTTCTGAAAGTTCAGAGGTGAATAATCGTGGGCGTAATATCTGCATCTCGCAAATGTCATGGGGATTTGGCCCTATGATTATCCTCCTTATGGGCATGCTCTTCGCCCCGGGAGGCTATCTCTATGCTCCTGTTGAGGCTCTGGCTCATAGTGTCTTAGGTGCAGATGCAGTTCAGTCGGCTGTTGAGGTGTTCAGTTCACGCGTTGTGTTCCTTACATTATTCATCGTTGCTTTGATAGCATGGACTCTTCAGCGACAGTTGGATGAAAGTGCTGAGTTTGAGGCAACTAAGGAGGCTGCAAAGGAAAAGGGAGAGGACACAGGACTTCTACATTCTTTTGGACTCTTGCTATCAAATAAGGTCGCTCGTCGTAGTGTGTTTTTCCTTGCTGCTATCTATCTCACATGGAATCTTGTGGCAAGCGTTATGGGATTCTTCTCTCCTCATATCTGTGAGACGGCAGGTGGCGTGAGCAACGAGTATGCCAATTGGATGAACTGCATACAATGGGCTGTCGTTGTGGGTGTTACGTTCATTATCTCGAATATAATCGATCGTACAAGTCATAAGTTTCTGTATATCCTCGGACTTGTCTTTGCCCTCGGCACATGGTTGCTTGTGGTTAGCGTTGGAGTGAACAGCATAGCCACGCTTTGGACATTCGTCATCCTCTGGGGCTTGAATGGTGGTATCTCCGTCCAGATCTTCTATGCTCTCTGGGGCTCAGAATTGTTCCCTGCCAAGTTCCGTGCTGGTGCTCAGGGGTTTATGTTCTTCGTAGTTCGCGGACTCTCCGCTGTCTGGGGACTTGTCTTCACAGGTATCTATGGAGATAATGGCGAAGGTTTCACTATAGCCGCTTATTGTATGATAGCCCTTCTCCTTGCCTCTCTCATCATAGGCGTAATCGGATGTCCGAATACAAGAGGAAAGAGCCTTGAGGAGATAACGAAGGAAAGGTATGGGTAAGGCCTCTCCCCCCGCCCTCCCCCGTAGGGAGGGAGCCGGAGAGCCATCAGAAATTAATTGATAAAGAGTAATTAATGAATTATTAACAATTTTAATGTGCCTCTAGCGATATATACTATCGAACATCCTTCCCTTTGGGAAGGCTTGGTTAGGCTATATAATTTAATCTGCTTTTCGCCTTCCGGCTCCCTCCCTATGGGGGAGGGCGGGGGGAGAGGCCCCAATTTTTATGAGTATATTAGATAATCGTCTTGGCCTAAAGGCCGTTATTGATCAGATTGCCGAGGTGACAGGTTACCTCTGGCAAAAGGGATGGGCAGAGCGTAATGGCGGAAACATAACCGTCAACGTTACTGAGTTTATGGATGAGGAATGTAAGGCTATGCCGGCTATTGCTCCTGTAAAGCAGATAGGTATGACGCTTCCTTATCTCAAAGGAAAGTATTTCTATTGCAAGGGTACGGGAAAGCGTATGCGTGACCTTGCCCGTTGGCCTATGCAGAACGGCTCTATCGTCCGTATCTGTGATGATTGTGCCTCATACGAGATTATTGCCGACGAACCTGTCGTTCCAACATCAGAGCTTCCAACTCATCTTGCCCTTCAGAACTATCTTATAGAGACGGGTTCTTGCTATAAGGCTACCCTCCACACTCATCCTATCGAACTTGTGGCTATGTCGCACATTCAGCGATTCCTAAAGGGCGATGAGATGACACGTGTCTTGTGGTCTATGATTCCAGAAACCCTTGCCTTTGCCCCTCTCGGCATTGGCATAGTGCCTTACGGTCTTCCTTCTTCTGTAGAACTTGCCAAAGATACCCTTGAGCAAATCAAGACTCATGATGTGGTTCTTTGGGAAAAGCATGGAACTGTGGCTGTAGGACAGGACATAATGGATGCTTTTGACCAGACAGACGTTCTCTGCAAGGCTGCAAATATCTATATGTGTGCCCGTAGTATGGGTTCTGAGCCTGACGGTATGACCGCCGAGGCAATGAAGGAAGTGCAGGATGTGTTTAAGCTTCCAAAGAAGCGTCCTTGCTAAGTAATGTGAGTTACTTCCTTTCGGTTAGTCTTTGACATATTTCGATGAAAAGCACCGAAGGTGCGATACCTAACGATGGGATGTTTTCTGTGCCTTCGTTAGGTATCGCTTTTTTAGAGCAGATTCGTTGAGTTCACGCTAAATTTGTTCCCGTATTTCTCTTTTCTACTTTCCTTGTTCCTTCGTTCTTCCTTCGCTCATCCTCCGTACCAAAGTCGGTGCAAAGTCGGTGCAAAGTCGGTGAAGAGGCGATTCTCAATGGGAATTTCAGCGAGTTTGGTACGGAGAATCATGGGAGGATAGGGCTTGCTACAGCAAGGCAAAATGAATATTTCTGGCGAATTATTTGCAATTATGCAGAAAATAGATTAATTTTGCAATCGGAAAAAGGCTGATGGACTCTGTCCTTTTGCCCTTTGACTTTAGACCTTAGACTTTTAACATTATGGCAAAATATCTTGACCCGAAAGCGGACTTGACCTTCAAGAAGGTGTTTGGTGAGCATAAGGAATTGCTCATCAGTTT
>CADCIQ010000072.1 GCA_902801425.1 uncultured Bacteroidales bacterium
GGTTCCACCTCTTCCCATTCCGAACAGAGAAGTTAAGCCTGCTTGCGCCGATGGTACTGCAATGCAATGCGGGAGAGTAGGTAGCCGCCTCCTTTCAAACAAGAGAGAGCCTCACGACGAAAGTTGTGAGGCTCTTTTTTTGTGTCTTTTCGAAAAAACGAAATGCCGAATAATCAATGTTTCCTAGAAAATATAGATAAACAAGAAAAGCAATAAATTCTGGCCTTTTGTGATAATCTTCTTAGGAACTATAATGATATAAAGTATCAAAAATAATATTTGTGTTCGTACACAAATATTAATGTTTAAAAACGCAAAAAATTATAAAATGTAAACATTTGGGCTTTGACTAATATCAAAGAACCATACTTTATATTATAATAAGTCTTAAAATGTTTCTAAATGTCATATTTTTGTCGTATCTTTGCATACGATAATGGTATTAAAGTTCTTGTGTAGGATGACTTTATACCGCATTATGAATTGGAACCTGACGGAATGTGACGCTACACATATAGTCGTATCTGTCAAGAGTGCAGTAAGCCTGCCTCCATGAATTTGTTAATTGACGAATCATGAAGAGAGTGTAGGCAACGCAATAGCTACAAAACTCCCCATCGATGAGAAGACGCTTACTGCAAGAACTCAAGTTCCATAAAAACTTTAGTTATGATTGTATCAAGGATTGCAAAGATTTTAGTATTTACAGTATTAATGGTTTTTGTAGCCGTAAAGGCAAGTGCTGAAGAGAGTGGTGAATCAATATTCGACTGGGAGCCTCTGATGGAAGCTATAACCCAAGTTGAGAGTGAAGGAAATGCGAAAGCCCAGAATGGAAATTGTTGTGGTGCGATGCAGATAAAGCCAATCCTCGTTGAGGATTGTAATTTGATTCTCCGTAGCAGGGGATCAAAGAAAAAGTACACGTTGAAAGATCGTTTCAATGTAAAGAAGAGTAGGGAGATGTTTGTGCTGATTATGAGTAAGTACAATCCGACCAATGACATAGAGCGTGCTATCCGAATTTGGAACGGTGGCATACACTATACGGTCAAGAGTACGCAGAAATATTATAATAAGGTAATGGCTGCGTATAAATCATAGGAAATAGAAAAAATTATTATTCAGATATTTCTCCAGAAAGATAATTGTTCTTTCTGGAGATTTTTTTTACGTTTTTTCTTTGAAAAACCAAATTTTAGTGTTATATTTGCACTTGCAAATCAAGAACAAATAACTATAAGCTTAAATAATAATGAAACAAAAGAAATTTATTCTTCAGGAAAATGAACTTCCTACACAGTGGTATAACATTCAGGCTGATATGCCTAACAAGCCACTTCCACCACTCAATCCTGCAACACATGAGCCTGTAGGCGTTGAAGACCTTGCTCATATTTTCCCACGCGAATGCTGCGTTCAGGAACTTGACACAGAGCACGCTTGGATTGATATTCCAGAGGAAGTTCAGGAGAAGTATAGATATTATCGTTCAACTCCACTTGTTCGTGCATACGCACTTGAGGAGGCTCTCGATACTCCTGCACATATCTATTTCAAGAATGAGAGTGTGAATCCACTTGGCTCTCACAAGATTAATTCCGCTCTTCCACAATGTTACTACGCAAAGCAGGAAGGCACTACTAACGTAACTACTGAGACTGGTGCCGGACAGTGGGGAGCTGCTCTTTCATACGCAGCAAAGGTTTATGGACTTGAGGCTGCAGTATATCAGGTAAAGGTGACAATGCAGCAGAAGCCATACCGTAGCAGTATCATGCGTACATTCGGTGCTGCCGTTACTGGTTCACCTTCTATGTCAACACGTGCAGGTAAGAATATCCTTACTGAAGATCCTACACACCCAGGTTCACTTGGAACTGCAATCTCTGAGGCCGTAGAACTTGCAACTACAACACCTAACTGTAAATATACTCTTGGTTCTGTTCTTAATCACGTTACCCTTCATCAGTCAATCATAGGTCTTGAGGCAGAGAAGCAGATGGAGATGGCAGGTGAATATCCTGATACCGTGATCGCTTGTTTCGGTGGTGGTAGTAACTTCGGTGGTATTGCCTTCCCATTCATGCGTCATAATCTCAAGGACGGCAAGACAACCGAGTTTATTGCAGCAGAGCCAGAGAGCTGTCCAAAGCTTACACGCGGTAAGTTCGAGTATGATTTTGGTGACGAGGCAGGTTATACTCCACTTCTCCCAATGTACACTCTCGGTCATAACTTCAAGCCTGCTAACATCCATGCAGGTGGTCTTCGTTATCATGGTGCAGGTGTTATTGTAAGTCAGCTCCTCAAGGATAATATGATGCACGGTGTGGATATTCCACAGCTTGAGTCATTCGAGGCTGGTACACTCTTTGCACGTACAGAGGGTATCATTCCTGCTCCAGAGAGCTGTCATGCTATTGCCGCTACTATCCGTGAGGCACTCAAGTGCAAGGAGACAGGTGAAAAGAAAGTTATTCTCTTTAATCTCTCTGGTCATGGTCTTATCGATATGCCATCATACGACCTCTATATCAATGGTGATCTCCGTAACTATGCTATCTCTGATAAGGAAATCCGCGATAATCTCAAGGAAATAGAGAAGTACCAGAAATAAGGCTCGCTTGCGCGAGTTTGGGAAAGTAAATTAGGAGTAAATTAATTCAGTAAATTACAGAGCGGCATTCGTCGCAAGGAAATTTTATAATTTTCCTAATAATTTACTGAATTAATTTACTCCTAATTTACTTTCTAAAACTACCAAGCACCGTCAGGTGCTTTTTGTTACGAATTATTCTTTTAATCCGATTTGTCTTAATACCCAAAGCTCATTTTCGAGTTTTGCTTCATCCGTATTCTCTGCCTTTTCCTGACCGCCGAGTACATCATAGTAAAGATGCAGGGCAACAGCTGGCTTGTATCTAAGGTCACGGAAATGACCAGAGAGAAAGGCCTTGCGCTCTTCCATGTACTCTTTCCAATCCTTGTTGTCCATAGAGGCAAGAAGTTCGTCAAAAGACATTTTTGAAACGCTGTACATATTCCATGTCTTTTGTCTCATAGCCTCGGCAGGATTCATGAAAAACGGCTCAAATGCAGTTTCTATTTCGAGAGACTTAGTGGTATCAACCATTCTCCATTTATGATCCCTTTTCAGAACAGAACGATCAATAGCCTCATATTTTATCACGTCATGATAAGGAAAGCGGAAAGAGTTCACGTTTGAATCTACGAATTCCTTCATTACTCCCTTACGCTCCATTTTCAGATACCCCTTGTATTCCGAGTTGTTTATGTATGCCTGAAAGAAACTCTCCACAGGTTCGGATAGCCTTCTGAGCACACCAAGCTGATCATCTAATTTCTCGAAATCCCTGTCAAGGGCAGAATCCGGATAGCCATTCATGAGGTCGAACAAGAGCATATAAGCATACTCGTCATTATTGGCAAGATAGCAGAAACGACCATTCAGAAAATCCTCACGAATCTTCTGGTAAATATCCAGATCCACATATTCTATGAAACTCTCAACCCTTGTAGGGCAGAAGAGATGCTTATGCGGCATCTTTAGATAATACGGATGCAAATGTTTCCTGCCAACGTGTTTCCACTCGTGGTCAGGATCAAGGAATCTGAATGTTCGCATATTTTTTCTTTTTAGGGTAGGGGAGTCCCCCACGCATTTTCTATTCCAGTTCAACAACCGTAATGCCAGCTCCACCAAACTGGATATGCTCATCTCGTGCAGAGAGCACGTTTGGTACGGTGTTGAGATATTGCCTTATCAGCTGTCGCAGAATGCCATTGCCCTTGCCATGAAGTATTCTGACCTGAGTGACTCCAACCAGAATAGCATCGTCAATAAAGTATTGCACGGCATTCATAGCCTCGTCACCTCTCATGCCCCTTACGTCTATCTCCTGTCTGAAATTAGAACGCCTGTTGTCTATCGTCTCTCGTGTTGTCTTTTCAAGAGACACATTCAGCAGATTGGCATGCTTGTTTGTTGAGGAAGTATCAGAAGAAGCTGTAGGGGCATCAGCATGTTCAAGGCGTTCAGTCCTCATCTTTGTCCTCATATCTCCAAAGATAACAACTGCCATCTTGCCATTACCGTCTATTGAGTCTATTTTTCCGACGGATTTTGTGCCCTTGATACGAACAGACTCACCAACGGCAAATGCCTTTTCTGAAGTCTTACTCTCTGTCTTTGTCTCAGAAACAGCCTTATTATCCGTTTTTTGCGGATTAGCGACTGCATCTTTCTTTTTCTGAGCCTTTCTCTCGCGTCTTGCCTGAATCTGGGCAATCTTTCTTGCGATAGCCTCGTCGTTGGCAGTAGAGTCAAACTCATTTACCTCAGCCTCAAAGGCTTTTATGTCCTCACGTAGTTTACGTGTAGCCTCCTTTTCTGCCTGAGCCTCACGAATTTCTCGTATTGTGTTCTCTATGCGCTTGTTAGCTTCGCGGATAATCTCCTGAGCCTGTTCCTTTGCATGACGGAGAATAGCCTTACGCTCTTGCTCCACCTCTGTCAGACCACTCTCATATTTGGCTATTGTCTTCTCAATATCCTTCTCTCGCTGATGCACAGCCTGACGCTTTGATTCCCAGTAACGCTTGTCGCGGACAATATCCTGAAGATACTTGTCACTCTGTATATAGTCTTGTCCTACAATATCAGAAGCGGCCTTTATCACATCCTCTGGAAGTCCTATTTTTCTTGCAATTTCAATCGCGAAAGAAGAGCCTGGCCTGCCTATCTGCAACTGGAAAAGAGCCTTCATTTCATGCCTGTCATAGAGCATGGCACCATTGGCAATTCCCTCGTGTGAATCTGCGAAATGCTTGAGATTCTGATAGTGTGTAGTTATTACTCCGAAGGCTCCGTGCTCGCAGAATTTCTGAAGAACAGCCTCGGCTATCGCGCCACCAATTCCCGGCTCTGTTCCTGTGCCGAACTCATCAATGAGAATCAATGTCTGACGGCTTGCCTGACGTATCATATTCTTCATGTTGGTAAGATGAGAGGAATATGTAGAAAGGTCATTCTCAATACTTTGCTCGTCGCCTATGTCAATCATAATGTCAGAGAAAACTCCGAAAGTACTTCTCTCGCTGACTGGAACTGATATTCCACACTGGAGCATATACTGTATCAATCCCGTTGTTTTAAGACAGACGGATTTGCCACCTGCATTAGGACCGGAAATGATAAGAATTCTCTTTTCTGCCGTGAGCTTTATTTCCAAAGGCACAACCTTCTTGTTCTGTTTCTGGAGGGATAACTGAAGAAGCGGATGACGAGCCTCTATCATATCCACCATCGGCTTCATCTTTATCTGAGGTTCAATGGCTTTAAGGTATTCTGCAAGAGAGACCTTCGCATTAACGAAATCAATCTTTGCAAGGAAGGTGTATGAGTCAAGCATCTCCTTCCACCAAGGACGAATCTCTGCGGCAATCTCCTTCAGAATACGGATAACCTCTCTACGCTCGTCGTTCTCCAGTTCACGAACCCTGTTGTTTGCCTCTACAACTTCCGCCGGCTCAATATAAACCGTTCTACCAGAGGCACTTTCATCATGCACAATACCACGAATCTTCCTTTTCAAGCCTGGGGCTACAGGAATTACGAGACGACCATCACGCAAGGCTGGAGCAGCATCCTTTTCCACAAGTCCTTCTGCCTGTGCCGAACGTAATATACCACCGAGAATACGTGATATACTTCCCTCTGTCTGAGCCAGTTCCCTACGAATTCTCTGAAGGGTAGGGGAGGCGGTATCCTTTACCTTGCCAAACTTATCCAAAGTCCTGTCAATAAGTCTGACTATCTCAGGGAAAGTAGCAATTCCGTCAGCCATACGATAGAGAGCCGGGTATGTCTTTCCATGTCCCAGAGCCTCCTTTGGTGTTAGTGGTTCTTCGGAATCAGTTTCCTCTATATTGTCGTTACGAACAATTTTGATCAGAGCGTCGATAGTGTCAAGAGACTTCTTCAGGTTGAAAAGCTCTTCCTCTTCCATGTGCGTGCCTTCAAGTCGCATACGTGCAATACTGTCACGCATATCATAAAAGTATTGCAAAGGAAAATCCTCACGCTCTTCTTTCATCTTTCGAAGATCGCGTATCTGACTAAGCCATTCGCTAATCTCGCCGGCATTGTCAGAAAAATGTATTTCGCCAACCTGTTCTCTTCCGAGTGACGACTGGCATCTCTCGTTAAGCAGAGATTTAATCTCTGTAAAGCCTATTTTCTGTTCGAAGTTCTGTGGGTATATCATTCTTTTTAAAGGAGTTCAGGGAGTACAAGGAGTTCAAGAAGTACAAGACGATAGTAATTACCGTTGAAAGGTGAAGGGTGAAGGATGAGGGGGTATAACTATCAAACCTTATTCCATCAAACACTATTCAGTATAAGACATTCGTCTTGTACTCCTTTTACTCCTTTTACTCCTTATTACTCCTTCCTTATATTAATTAATGTGTACAAAGATACTCAAAAAGAAATGAATATCCAACGTGAATGAAAAAAAACTAATGATTTCTGTGAAAATATTTTGTTTCATACATAAAATAGAGTAACTTTGCAACGAAATTCATTAAAAAAATATCCTTTTCTTTAAGTCGTGAAGAGAAAAATCATCTACATTTTGTTGGCTTGTCTTGCCAATGTCTTGGCTGTAAGTGCCCGTACATATTTCGTTGCCCCTAACGGCTCAGATGAGTATAAAGGCAATAAGGCTCACCCCTTTGCCACTATCAATCATGCAGCTTCCTTGGCAGAGGCAGGAGATACCGTATATTTCCGACAAGGAATTTACCACGTAAAGGAATCTTTTCCTGATCCTAAGGACAAGCGTTATGACATCATCTGTCATTTCACTCGTTCTGGTCGTGAAGATGCCCCGATAGTCTTTTCCGGCTATAGGAATGAGCGTGCAGTCTTTGATATGAGTGCTGTTCATCCTGACCATAAGCGAGTTGTGGCTTTCCTGCTGAGTGCCGACTATCTCGTTTTTCGACAGTTGGAGATAACAGGTGTTCAGGTCACTTTTGAAGGGCATACCCAGAGCGAATGTATCCGTTTCGAGCGAGCAAACCATTGTGTGATAGATAATTGCTCTTTTCATGACGGTATGGCTATCGGAATATATATGATATCAGGAGGAGACAACCTTATCCTTAATTGTGACGCATATAACAATTACGATGCTGTTTCTGATAGGGGATATGGTGGAAATGTGGATGGCTTTGGTGCTCATCTCAATTCTGCAAAATACACAGGCAACGTGTTCAGAGGCTGTCGTGCTTGGTGGAATAGTGATGATGGCTTTGACCTCATCAACTGTCTTGCGCCTGTCGTTATAGAGGATTGTGTGGCATTCTATAACGGATATCGTCCGGGCACTATGACCCGAGCAGGCGACGGAACAGGCATCAAGGCTGGTGGCTTTGGCATGAAACCTCATTCAAGGATGGTGCGTAGGGTAGAGGTAGTTCCTTGTCATGTGGTTAGGCGATGTATTGCCTATAAGAACAAGAACAAGGGCATTTATGCCAATCATCATCTTGGAGGCGTGAGGTTTGAGGACAATATCGCTATTGCCAATCCTCGCAACTATAGTATGGTATGCCGTAAGTCGGCTGAGGAGAATATAGATGTTCCCGGCTATGGGCATATCGTGAAGAATAATATCTCTATCCATCCATACAAGGAGGGGTATGACTATACCGACTATGACCCTGACAAATGCACTATGGAGGGGAACGTGACGGAGAAGACGATGAAGAAAGGCAAGACACCATACTTTGACATTACTAAGTTTAATCCCGATGACTATATAGCTCCGAGAAAGTAAATGTATCTTGCCAAAAATGTGGTCAAAGTGGTCAAGGTCAAAATGGTCATTTTCATTTTCGGATTGTGTCATTTACTCACTATACATAAATATAAAATATTTATATATAGTGGAGGATATTGACAACTCAAAATCATTTTGACCAAATGACCATAATGACCGCAGGTTGGCTTTCTCCAAGTCCTATGTGATTCCCTTGCAAATCCCTACCAAATCCCATTTTCCTCCCATTCTTAGGAACGGATTTACAACGGACTTATAACGGAGGTATAACGGACTTAGGGCGAAGGCAAGGATGTTGCTGGATAAAACTATCAGAAAAATCATACAGATCCGTTTCCGTTATTTTTTTATTTCCGCACAAGTAGATGAATTTTCTGGTCATCGTTGCTAATTTTTGTTCTAAAACCAAGCATAGAAGATGCGTTTATGGTATTTTTTGAATTTGTCGAATTTCTGGTTAAAATAGGGGAGGGGAGAGTGTTCGGAAATGACCTAAATCAAGGAGTGTTACATGAAAGGAAACACAAGGAAATATGCGAATTGTTTGCGCAAACAATTTGATTTTTGTTTCATTTTTGTACCATAAAAACATATATATTGTTGCATACTCATTATTTAGTGGTTAAAATCTGTTAATAAATTGTATTTTTAACACAAAAAAGTTGTCGGTTTTTCCAAAAAGTAATACTTTTGCTCTCGAAAATTGTGTAAAGAGTCACTTATTTCAGAAAAATAGTAGAATTGTGGAATGGAGGTGGCTTTGTGATGTAAAACGGTATGAAACAGGGGAGGCGAAATTTTTTTCGTATTGTAATCACCATTTTTCATCATACAAGACGATAATAAACGAATCTTTAAAATTATAACAACGTGAAAAAAATCTTTATTGCTCTACTGCTTAGTGCAGCAGGTTCTTCTGCTTGGGCAGATGTTACCTACAATTTCGGTAGTGGTTCAACATGGACAGTAAAATGTAATGGGAAAAATGTTGACAAGGCGACAGGCTTAGTTGTTAAAGTTGCTAAGGCTGGCGATTTGATTGGTTTGAAGAATTCCCATCTGATGTACGATGCTAATGGTAATCCAGATAGTTATTGGAGTAATGACTGGAATAACAAGCCAAAGAAGGAGTACACTCTGCAACATGTAATGCAGAAGGATGTTGTCATTTCTGGAAGTCTTAGTGAGGCAGATTTAGATTGTCTCTATGGGGGAGGTGAGCAAAATTGGACTTTCTGCACAGCAAAGACCTTGAATCTTACTGGTATAAGTACATCAATAACAAATATTGATGATATTAAGTCTGCTTGGGGACAGTATGCTTATTGTCATGGTAATAGTAATACACAGGGCCTTGTTATTCCTGGTTCTGGTGATGAAGGTGGTTCTTCTTCTGAGCCAAGTTCTTCTACTTATGAGGTGCCTAATGATGCCAAAAAACATATTACGGTTTCTTCATCATTTAATACCAATGATGTATGTGAAATCCATGGCTGTAATGGCAATTG
Source organism: uncultured Bacteroidales bacterium (assembly GCA_902801425.1). Lineage (GTDB taxonomy): Bacteria > Bacteroidota > Bacteroidia > Bacteroidales > Bacteroidaceae > Prevotella. The sequence goes on from CADCIQ010000072.1 coordinate 9,380, forward strand.
TCCTCATACATTGGAGTGGATTCTCAACAAGGCAAACATTACTTCAGATGTTCAGTTTGACCTTGTAAAGATTAAACTTGACAATAATGATAATAAGGTAACTAAGTCTCTTTCAAGAATCAGCACATACGCTCTTGATTTGACGGAGGTTACAAATCTTGATTCATGGGCTGATGTCAAGAATCAGTATGCTCGCAACGTAATCCTTCCTGCAACAGTTGAGCCACTTAACAAAAGTGTTAAGGACAATTTCAATTCTACATTACTTAACAACGTAATTGTTGCTAAGAAGGGTACAGAACAAAATAGCAATAATATTGCGATAGATGCATATATCAATAAACCCGGTTTGTTCGCAAATGGACTTCAGTATGTTAGCTTGCTGAAGCCAAGTTTCAATGGTAATGCAGCTTGGTATAATACGGATTCTCGTCATAATGGCCGTGGCTATGCTTATGAGCTCCAAAATCTTACAATGCTCAGAGTTTCAGGCTGTGTATTCGCTCGCGATTTGAAATCAACATGGTCATATAATCTCACTAAGGAAGGACATATCCGTCCTGTAGAAAAACCTATCACTTATCAGGATGGCTATGCATATTATCCTGGTGGTTGTTCTGCAACATTGGCTCCAAGTCTGAACGATCCAAACGTGATTTATTTTGATCCTGTGAAGACAGGTAAGGATAATGTGGAGAATTTTAATAATGGTGCTTTGCTTGGTGCACACATCACCCATTATGATTTCACACATGCTGAGTTTGGAGAATATGTTGATGGAGTATTCAAGTACTATCCAGCAGATATGACTCTTTCTGAGCTCCAGTATTTGGGTAATGATCCTTCTATTGAAAGTATATATCTTCCAAAATCACCAACTCAGTATATTATTCCTGAGGGATTCATTCATGATTCAAAGCATATTCATGATCTTTGTATTCCATGCAACTATACTGAGATTCACAGATTTGCATTCCTTAGTGCTGCAAATAATGCGAATACTGGTGATGGTGGTGGTATCAATCACTACACCACAACTGCTGCTGAGGATGGTGAGCAGCTGGGAATCCTGAAGGGAGAAGTTATTGACAATGGTGCAAAGACAATGACTTTGGCTTCTACCATGAAGTTCGTTGGTCGTGGTGCATTCAGCGGATACGGTGGTGCTGCTCATATTGAGGATGTCTATGTACTTGCTAAGCATGCTCCTATATGTGAGTTCTACGCATTCGACCAGAAGACATACGTTGGTCAGGATAGCCACAAGCAGGAACACCTTATCAGAAAGGGTAACTATGTGAACCCTGGTAATGGTATGGCTATGCTCCATTTCCCTAATACTCTGAAGGATGATGGTTCTTTGGATCAGAAGGAGATGCTCAACTATTCTGACATGACCCGTAAGTATCGTCTTTATGACGAGACTGGTAAGTACGACAATGTTGGTAACATCCTCGTATGGCCTACACAGGCTCAGTATAACCGCTCATTCAACCAGGCTCTTGCTGGTGTGACATGGTGGGCATGGAAGGAGAATCTTGATGATTCCGATAACCCAGAGCAGTCTTTTGCTGGTGGTGATATCGTTCATGGTGAGAGTGGCTGGATTGCTGGTAGTGGTGATACGAATGCCAACCATGAGGCTATCTTTGCTTTGGCTGCAAAGAACGATGGTTTCTCAGATAAGTTTGTAGAGGAGTTTGGCAACAGAAATCCACACGATTTCTTCGACGGCTCTGAGGGTAAGGGTAGTTTTGATGGAGAAGAGTCTTCTGCTATGCAGACTTGGGATGGCTATATGCTTGCAAAGGCTAATGCCAATAGTGATTCTGACCGTCCGCTCACATACGATTTCAGACTCTATGGCGGTTGGCATCAGTTCACTATTGCTGAGCTTTACGACTTCATGCTTGAGAAGCCAGGTCCTGATCCTGACAGAAAGGATTACTACAACTTCTCAAGATACAACAAGAACATCTGGTATTCAGTATGTTTCCCATTCAACCTTACAAAGTCTCAGCTCCAGAAGGCTCTGGGTGACCCTGAGAATGGTAAGTATCCATACGTTTCTACTCTCGCTGGTGTGAACCGTGATCCTAAGAAGCTGGATATCACAATCCACATGAGTAAGAACTTGCTCTATAACAAGATTGTGTATGACAAGAATTGTCCTTATACAGTTAAGTGTGACAAGAGCACAGGCTATGCTGCAACTTATGAACCTGTAGAATATGGTAATGATGATATCGTAATCGAGGCTAACATACCTTATTTCATTAAGGTTGCTCTTCCAGAGGAGGAGATTATCAAGGCTGAAAAGCAGGGTGATTTATACTTCAGAAAGAGTGAGATCTCTGCTTTGAAGCAGAAGGATGATGCTGGAAGAGATGATGTTGTATTCCCTATGCCAACTCATGTTCATGCAGTTAATGGTTCGTTCAGCTCATACCTTGATGGTCATGACGAGGAAGTTAAGGATACAACCTTTGCATACAACTATTACTTCGTGGGTAACTACATTCCTCAGACCATGCCTGAGAATGCCTACTACCTTGCTGAATATAAGAAGAGCAATGGAACCTGGGGTTCTTCATTCTACCGCAATTCTCCTAAGAAGAATGGTAAGATGTGGCTTGACAATGAGTCTATCGTAGTGGCTTTGGTAGAGGACAATACTTCTGGTCATTCCAACAGCAAGGGAAGTCTTTTTGCTGACGAGGAGAAGTATGGTAAGAGTACTTACAACTATGTCTGGAACGCTCAGCCTCATGATGACTGGATTTTCTTCAATGATACCGAAAATAAGACTTTTGCAAAGAGCGCATTCGGAATGCAGATTGAGAACTACACGACAAGCATTCAGTTTGCTGATGACTTCGAGACACCTGAGTCTGATAAGGTATATAACCTCAACGGTCAGTTTGTTGGTACAACCTACAACGGCAATATGCCTAAGGGTATCTACATCGTAGGTGGCAAGAAGGTTGTTGTGAAATAAATAATTTATCGATATATAACATTAAGCAAGACGAAATGAAAAAAATGTATTCAGCTCCTATTGCTGAGATAATCGAAGCGGAAATGGATGATCTTATGGCTGCTGCCAGCATGCATATCATTGGTGACGGTGGTGATGAAGATTTTCCAGGATACGGCGAAGGTAAGGAAGGAAATAATGGCGGATTTAATGAAAATCCTGCAAAGGGAAGCATGATTTTCGATGAGTAACCATTCCTGCTTTTTCTTTGTTCCGCTAAAAGGGAAATATTTTCCCTTTAAAGTGATAACAATAAAGTACACGTAAAATAAAGATTCCGACGGGTGGCACGCTGTGAGGCATGCCCCCGTTTTTTAGTTAATGTCAAGATGTGCTCATGATTTCAAACAAATGTTTGGAGGTGTCGGGAAAAAGTTGTAACTTTGTAACTTGAAATTAGGATAACAAAAAAATAGACAGATGGATTTTCAGGTGATAGCCACAACGATGTGCTCGTTGTTCATAATAGTCATAGCGGGATATTTCTCTCATAGGCGCGGGATAATAAACGAGGAGTTTGAACGCAAGCTTTCGGGCTTCGTGATAAAGGTGACGTGCCCCGCTCTTCTCATTTCATCAACTATGGGCGACAAGATGCCCGACAGAGAGCATATCCCGATGCTCCTCCTCGTCAGTCTGCTGACATACGTTATTCTTATTCCTCTTGCCTATGTTCAGCCTGTGTTGATGAGGGTGAAGAGGGATTTGAGAGGAATGTATAGCTTCATGCTTACGTATAGTAATGTGGGCTTTATAGGCTATCCCGTGGTGGCTTCAATCTTTGGCTCAGATGCCGTTTTCTATGCCTGTATCCTGAATGTTTTCAACACGATAACCGTGTTTATCTGGGGCGTGATGTTCATATCGGGAGAGAATCTGAAGGATGGTTTCCGCTTTCGCCTCTTCGTTTCGCCTGCGATGATTGCTACATACATCTCGGTTATTATCGTGGTGTTGAATCTCCACACTCCCAAGGCGATAGCTATGCCGTTGTCTATTCTGGGAAATATGACCGTTCCTTCATCCCTGATTGTTATAGGTGCGGCGTTGGCTGAGATTCCTACCCGCAAGATGGTGGGAACGCCCCATATCTTCATCATGTGTTTCCTCAAGTTGCTGGTTCTCCCTCTGCTGGTGTATTATGCCATGATTTTGATAGGTGTTGACACACGCATCTCTTCAATAAATATGATATTGATAGCTATGCCTGTTGCGAGTTTCGGAACTATGTTCTGCATGCAGATGGGCAAGGATGAGACCACTATGTCACAAGGCACGTTCTGGACCACCTTGCTCTCCGTTGTGAGCATCCCTTTGCTGGCGATGCTTATTGCATAGGATTATTCGTGTGTGTTTGGGCTTAGAAACATTAATTATGCCATTTAGTTTAATGCCATAATTAATGTTATGCTAAAGCCTTTTTTTACAGATTACAAGTCAAAATTGAATGTAATGTAGTTTTGGTTGTGTATTGTATTAAGTAGACATTTTTTAAGAGAAACACTCTCTGAGGGCAAAGTTACTATTTTTTTCTGAGAAAAAAGAAAACTTCTCGCAATAAATTTGTTATTTTGTGAGAAGTTTCCTTATCCAGTCGTTTTTTTATCTCTTTACATGCAGCTCTCTACTCCGAGAGTAGTTGCTATCGCAGTCAGAATGCTTGCAATAGTCTGAAGAATGAATTTCCAAGTTTCTTTTTTCATAGTTTTCTGAGTTTAGAGATTAGAGTTTAGAGATTAGAGTCTTGTTGCTTTCGCCATTTAGAAAAACCAATTAAAACAAGAGAAAACAAAAGAAAATATTTTTGTTTATTGTTTTTATATGTTTTATTGGTTTTTCCGGCTCAGTTGCAATAGTCCGTGGATGAACTGACACACCGCCTACCCAAATAACACCACCAAACGAAACATATTTGCAATAAAAAGTGTACCTTTGCACCATGTCAAAGAAGAGTAACACATTTGATAGCACATCACTGCTTCAGTACATGTTTCCCAAAGACATACTAAAGTACTTTGAGATAACCAATGCCGAAGAGGAGCATACCGGCAAGTATGATGAGACCAAGACGGAGATAGTCCTTCTACACGTTTACATGGATGAG
>CADCIQ010000073.1 GCA_902801425.1 uncultured Bacteroidales bacterium
CGGACTGCCCTATTAGGTGTCGGGCTTTGGCTTTCCCTTCGGCCGCCGACCTCTTCGACGTTCAGCCCTCGCAGTCTTGAATTCGTCGAACTCACGTTAAATATTTTCAACGCAAAAACACAGAGCCGCAAAGTTTTAATACCCCAATGCGTCTGCGCCTTTGCGTTTTTTGTTTACATCCACTAAAAACAAAAAATAATCACCTAAATATTTGGTTAAGTGGGAAAGAATCAGTATTTTTGCACGCAGATACACGAGTCATTGAAACTTGGTAATACAAATATAATAAAAACGATGATATGGGCAAACTAATATATTTTCTCTGCTTTATCTTATCTGTATTTCCAGCGGACGCAAACGAGAACAGAAGGCACATTCATGTTACTCGCAAGGGAGACAAGAAAAACCATAGAGGCAATACCGTAGCAAAAATATGGATAGAGGAGAACGGAAAGAAGAAGATAGAGGTTTGTTGGTCGGAATTGAATGCCAAAGATGAATCCGCAATCATTGATGTAATAGATAAAAACTGGGACGCAATAAACGAAATGATAAACAAAGTTTTCGCTGGCGAATCAGTTGACATTATAAAAATTCGAAAAAAATAATATTATGTGCAAGTATAAAGATGTAACAATAGGTATCAAGAAACTCGATTTCTCAGAGAAGCGAGGCATGATGGCTGTCTATCTTACAGATGGCCGAGAAGTTCTTGTACCAGTATCAATGTTTCCAGAGATACATAAACTCCGCAAATCACAGCGTGAAGACTACATGATTATGGACGATCAATACTTCACCTTCGATGCAATCAGCAAGATTTTCTCTGTAAAAGATGTGCTGAACTACAACTTGGCATAATAAAAAACTCCCGTTGGTACTATTACCATAAATGAGGAATTAATATAAACCAAAACATAAAAACAGAAGAAAAGAAAGTAATTTAGACAAATAAAATATTAACATATAGCATTAACTATTATTTCGCGTTCAAAAAAAGAAAAAGCCTGAGAAACTGATTTCTTTTTGCAGAAGAAGTAATCGGAATGCTGTTCACGGAAAGTCTTCCTTATTAACGAAGAATGCCCGTACAATTACACATTAGTTGATGTTCATACCTATATGGTGTGGATGTCCTATCCTGTGTAATTGGCGGGTTTCATTCTCAGGCTTCCCGTGAACGCGAAAGGAAAGGTGTCTGCACCTTTTCTATTTCCACCATTTTCTGCCCATAATCGAATTAGTAGTTTGATGCAAACAACTAAACAATTATGGCAGAAAATACAGATGAATTGCATCGTAGAATAAAGGAACTTGAAACACAAGTTGCTTATCTCAACGACCAACTCAAACAAGATGATAAGTTTGGGTTACACTGGATTGATGTACCAGAGGCTTTCGACAAAGAAAGCGAAAACAAAATCCCTATTCTTGAAGAAGTACCAGAACTTGCTATCACAAACGATGACGGCAAGCCTACTCATATACTCATAGAGGGCGACAACTATCATGCCCTATCTTGCCTTAACTACACTCATCATGGCAAGGTGGACGTAATTTATATTGATCCACCATACAATACTGGTAGTGATGGCTTTACCTATAAGGACAAAAGATTTCTTGACCAATTCCCTGATGGTCAGCCTATTCCCAAAAATCATCCTTTGAGACATAGCGTATGGTTGTCTTTCATGGAAAAAAGGCTAAAAATGGCACAACCACTATTACGCCCAGATGGAGTAATATACATTAGCATAAATGAAGAAGAGTATGCAAATCTCAAATTGCTATGCGACAAAATCTTTGGATATGCAAATTATATCACAACCATAACGGTTAAAGTCCGTCATGAAAACCGAATCTTAAAGGGTGACAAACCTATTCACGAAACGACAGAACTATTGTTGATGTATAGGAATTCTCCTTCATTTATTATCAACAAGAGAATTGTCGACAATTAGAATCCGTCAGAATATATTTATGAAATTGAAGAACTTATTGATAATCCTGAGATTATCAATATGGGAGGACGAGATGTTAAAGTGTTCCATCCAGGAGAATATAGAATCCAAGAATTAACAGCAGATTTTTCTCATCTAAAGAAAATCAATATTCGAGGATCAATCAAGGCAGGTAACAGTTCTGGGCGTTTTCACATGAGTTACCTTGAAGAACGTAACAATGATTTTAATGTGATCTACAAAGTTCCTGATATGGGCGACGATGGTCGTGAAGCAAGGTATTTTCTGTCACGTAGCAACGCTGACATGGCTAATGGTTTCTACTTTCAGGGAGCACCACTAAAAAGAGAAGACACCAAAGAAATCCCCTACCCTAATTTCTTGGATTTCGAACAAGAATTCAACTTGGTCGGAGCAGAAGGAGGAGTACCTTTTGACGGTGGCAAGAAACCAATTTCCTTTATTCAGTTTCTAATAAACCTTGCAAAAGGAGACAAGAAGGATTTAATCGTTCTTGATTTCTTTGGAGGTAGCGGTTCTACTGCTCATGCCTATCTTGATGCAGGATTGGAAGGACAGGTAATCCTCGTACAATTACCAGAACCAACTTATGAAATTAAGAATGGCAAGAAAGTTGCTAAAACAAACTGCAAAGGCGTTTTCAATGCAGGTTTTGAAAATATCACTCAAATAACAAGAAAAAGATTTGAGAATGCTATAAATGGCTATATTACAGACAAGAAATCAACAACAATTCTATTTGAAGAACATCTAACTGCTTCATCTTTGAAGAAAGTCACATCCATGATGCAACAAATAGAAGTGTTAAAAGAAAAGAACAAAGACAAATTCGACAAACTGAATGTTGAGATTAAAGATAACATTTTGACTCTACAAGGTGAAATATCTAAGAAAGGTCAAATTCCTCCTCTCGGCAACTCCCTAAAATACTATCGTACCGCCTTTGTAGGTTCAAACACCAGTAGTCAGGCAACAGATGAAGACAAAACAGTTCTTGCACAGAAAGCAGGATGTCTTCTTGCTTTGGCAGAGAACACCCTATACGAGCAAAAACGTACTGACAATTATCAGATTTTCAAAGATAAGGACAAAGATGTATGGACTGCAATCTATTTCAAGGAAGATGTACGACCAAAGTTCTTCAATGCTTTTGTTGATGATGTAGCGCAACTAAATGGCAAGAAAAATGTGTATATCTTCTGCTGGGGAGACATCGGCTCTTTTGATTCTTATTTCGACAACATAAGCAATGTTAGCTTAAAAGGCATCCCACAGCCAATCCTTGATATTTACAAATCCTTAAACTCATAAACAGTATGGAACAGATAGCATTTCAGATAGAAGCTGTTGAGCAGTTAATTGAAAACATAAAGACGCTTTGGTCAAAACCAGAGCGTCAAATCCCAATTGTATTCAAGGCACCTACGGGTAGTGGCAAGACTTACATGACAGAGAAAATGATATGCGACCTTGCAGAACAACCTGATTGGGACAGAGATGTAGCGTATGTTTGGATTACTTTTTCCGAAGATCTCGCCATGCAGAGTAAGGAGAAATTTGACACATATTTCCCAACAAGCAAACATGGACGACTGCTTACAATCGAGGATTTCAATCTGGGAAAGTTGCAGAAGAATGATGTGCTGTTTATAAACTGGCAAAAACTTGTAAGCAGAGCAGCAGAGAATCGCATATACAGACGACCAGAAGATGAACGTATGCGACATGAAAGTCGTGTGTATTTCGAGGACTTTATAGAGAATACCCATAATGATGATAGAGAAATTATCCTCATTATCGATGAAAGCCACCTTAACGTGACCGACTCTGCATACAGGGATGTCATCAACCCTATCAATCCGAAGATAAAGCTCAACGTATCAGCAACACCAAAGAATGATACTATTGCCGATGCTGTAAACAATGGCGCAATAGTAAAAATCGACCATAAGGATGTTGTTGCACAAGGACTTATCAAGGAGAACATTATCTGTCAGACAGAAGAGGAACTGAAAAAGTATGATGGTGAAGATATGGATCACATTCTCATCAAACTTGCCATTGACAGACGCAAGCAACTGAAGAAAGAAATTGAATCTTTCGGTAAAGATGTGAATCCACTTGTCATTATTCAGTTACCTAATGATGACGAGGAATTGATAAAGGAAGGTAAACCGACAAAGGAGGAAATCACAAGAGAATATCTTATCTCGCAAGGAGTAAAGGCAAATCATATTGCATCTTGGTTTACAGGAAACAAGAAACCTGTTGGCTTGGAGTTGAATAATAGTCCTTACGAATATCTATTATTCAAGACAGCAGCAGGAACAGGATGGGATTGCCCTCGTGCCCAAGTACTTGTTATGTTCCGAGATGTAAAGTCTGAGATATTCCATACTCAGACAATAGGTCGTATTCTCCGAATACCTATCATGAATGAAGAAGTATCAAAGGTATTCCGTAATGGATATATCTACACAAACTTCTCTCGTGATGCCGTAGAACATGCTGACTATGAAGGAAATGAGAACCGTCCAAAAACACTTATCTCATACAGCCAAAAAGGTGAAGACTATATGCTTGACTCAAAACTCCTGACAGATTTCCTTTCGCGTGTTGACTATGGCGACTTAGGTAAATCTGGAGAGTTTCAGCAATGTCTTTTTGATACTTTTAATGCGTATTTTGGAATAAAAGAAGATGATATTTGTGAGGTTGTTCGTAACAAACTTATTTCAAAAGGACTTGACATTACGGCAAACTTCACTCATGAAATAATCAGCAATACTGAATTTGAGGACTTTGAGAAGATTGGCATAAAATTGAAGAATGCTCATGAAACCGTAAAAGAATGGAGCATGAGTGATGTTCAGAAATGGTTTACCCTTACATTGGTAAATATACTCAAATCACAGACAGACAAAGACTGCAAGGTTGGCAATATAGTTCGCTCTGTGCCTACATTAAAGGCAGCCGTAAGACTATGGTTCAAGTTGTTTGCTCTACCTTCGGAATCAGAAGACAGATGGTACAGAGTTTTCCTGAATGATGTCATCAACAAAGAAGCATCAAGCATCTTCAGAAAATTAATAACAGATACGCTAAAAGCATACCATCCAATACTTGAAAGGCAGTTGGAAGAACGTCGCAAAGAAAATGAGGATAGACAAAGTGAAATATTTATCTTGAAGAAGATGTATGCTTTTACCGAGGAATACGAAGAACTGCAAGTAACCAAATGTCTATTTGAGCCATTCTATCTACGCAAAAACTACAACGGCAGAATTACGGAGGAAGCTTTTGCAAAATATCTTGATCAACAAGAACAGATAGAATGGTGGTTCAAGAATGGCGATAGTGGCAAGGATTGGCTTGGCATTCGTTACTATAATGAAGTAGAAGGACAGAATGCTTTGTTCTATCCCGATTGGATCTACAAGAAAAAAGATGGAACTATTGGCATTTTTGATACAAAAGGTGGCATTACGGCCTCTGATACTTCAACAAAGAATAAAGCAGAAGCTTTGCAGAAAAAAATACAATATCTGAATGGTTGGAATCGAGAATCCATCAGGTATGAAGGTGGTATTGCGATTAAGAGAAACGGAATGTGGTATTATAATGACAATACAATCTATAACTACCAAGAAGGAAATTCAGAAGGCTGGAAGAATATGAATGATTTATTTGTATGATTTTCCTACAGGTAAAGATGCTGCTTTCTACCTCCCATGTAACTCCTATGATCCTTCGCTCTTCCTCCCATGATCCTATAGTTCCGGAACGGACCTGAAACGGATTTACAACGGACTTAGAGCGGAGGCACAACGGAGGCATAACGGAGGCACGAGGTTAAAGAATCAGATTAACGTGAGTTCGACGAATTTACGTTAATTTGCTATGTCTGGATTACAAGTGAACTTTTTTTTAGAATTAAATGCCAAACACGTACATGGGGGTAAAAAACGCATGATAACATATTGTGTATCAAAGTGTTTATATGCATGTACGTGTTTGTCAAACACGTACATGAGTCGTACATAACACGTACATGATTTTTGCTCACAAATTCAAACAACATAAATCTACGCTCATTTTATAAAAAAAGAATAATGACGACCTATGTACGTGTTATGTACGTGTTTGACAAACACGTACATGCTCTTAACTTGTTTGTTATCAGTACACTTACGGTCGATTTTAGCTATCATGTACGTGTTTGGCATTTAATTCTTAAAAAAAATTGCATCTCTTTGACAGGAAATAAAAAAGCGACATTTTTTTTGCAGTTAAATCAACGTGAGATTCAACAACTTACGATCATTTTAACATTTCCAATGAATTTATACGCAGAAAATTTCTTGCGAAATATTTGCAAATTGAAAAATCATTTTGTAACTTTGCAAACCCAATTCGAAAGAAAAGGAACCTAAATCTTACGTTCATCGTAAATTAACAATTAAATTTTTTGTCTAACTCTTAATTTATTTTTTACATGAAGAAAAACCAGCAGCTTAGCGCAAAGGTTGCAGAGGAATTCCTCGCACAGAATTATGCCTTCCGTAAGAACATTCTTAACGGAAAAGTGGAATTTAAGGATATTCAGAAGGATTCTGATTATCGTGTTTTCACCAAGGAGGCTCTCAACTCCGTAATCCATCGTGCAAAGGTGGAGGGTATGGAGTGTGAAGGCAAGGACATCAAGGAGGTTATCTTCTCAGAGAATACCGTTATGCACAATCCTATCAGGGAGTATATGGACGCTCTGCCTGAATGGGACGGCAAGGATCGTGTCACGCCTCTCTGGCAACGTCTGGGTGATGTGAGTGACGAGATGTGCGAGTTCCTACGCATCTATCACCGCTCATGCGTGGCTCATTGGCTTCAGCTTGACACTCTTCACGGTAATGAATGTGTGCCTACTCTTATTGGCGATCAAGGTTGCGGAAAGACCACTTTCGCCAAGCGTCTGCTGCCTGTAGAGCTTCGCCAGTACTTCCTCGACCACCTCAACCTCTCTAATAAATTTGATAAGGAGATGGCTCTGACCAACAACCTTCTTGTCAATCTTGATGAGCTTGAGGCTATCCGTCCTTCCCAACAGGCTTCTCTCAAGCAGACACTATCAAAATCGAAGGTTAATGGTCGCCCTATCTTTGGCGGTTCACAGGATGACAAGCCTCGTTTTGCATCCTTCATAGCAACGACCAACAACCAGCATCCTCTTAGTGACGTGACTGGTTCACGCCGCTATCTCTGTATCAAAATTGCAGAGGGTTGTCTTATTGACAATGATAGTCCGATAGAGTATGAGCAACTCTTTGCCCAACTGAAATATGAGGTGGAGATTGATAAGAAACCTTATTGGTTTACCAATGAGCAGACAAAGCGCATTCAGGAGCTCAACGCTCCGTTTATGCAGACATCGGACCTTGAGCAGATGATAGACTCATGTTTCCGTAAGCCAAAGGAAGGTGAAGAGGCGGAGGCGATGAGCACTAATCAGATTATCAATGTGATAAGGAAGGAGTTTTCTAATCTCACAGTCACTCATTCCACCATTGTGAACCTTGGTCTCAGGCTCAAGGAAATGGGCTATGATGTGCATCGCACTTTCAAGGGAAGGGTGTATAGCATAGTACAGAAAAAGAAGGCGGCGTAAAGGTAAATGAAAAGTGAAAAATGAAAAATACAAGATACACTTTTCTGGTAATGACCAAACTCGAAGATACTAATCTGTATTTTTCATTTTTCATTTTTCACTTTTCATTTTTCATTTAATTCTAATTCAGTTCTTCAACCCATTCACGAAATCGCGGGCAGCCATTCGTTTCTTGCCGGCAAGCTGTACCTCAAGGATCTCAAGCTGGTAGTCGGAAGCGGAGATATAAAGGTGGTTCTTCTCTGCGTGAAGAGTGCCAGGAGCCTCTGCCTTACGATCGGTCTTCTGTGCCTTGTAGATCTTCATTACCGTCTCACGACCATCGGGAAGGGTGATGTTTGTCCATGAGCCAGGCACAGGGGAGAGACCGCGCACGAAGTCGTGACATTGCTTCACGGTCTTGTTCCAGTCAATCTCGCATGTCTCCTTGAATATCTTAGGGGCGTTGTGCAACTCCTCTCCTACAGGAATCATATCTTCCTGTGGAAGCGACTCTACATTACCGTTACCTGCGATGATAGCATCAACGGTCTCGATGGCAAGTTCGGCACCGAGCTTCATGAGTCCGTCATAGACATACTCCACGTTGGCATCGTCAGGCACATCAAACGGCTTCTGCCTGATGATTCTGCCTGTATCAATATCATGGTCGAGGAAGAAGGTGGTTACGCCTGTCCTCGTCTCGCCATTGATGATTGCCCAGTTGATAGGTGCAGCACCACGATATTGCGGAAGAAGGGCGGCATGAACATTGAATGTGCCGAAGCGTGGCATATCCCATACTATCTCAGGCAGCATACGGAAGGCTACTACAACCTGCAAATCGGCATTATAGCTACGAAGCTGCTCGATGAACTCCGGGTCTTTCATCTTGACCGGCTGAAGCACAGGAATGTCGTGCTCAAGTGCGTATTGCTTCACCTGTGATGGCTGAAGCACAGAGCCATGTCGCCCTACCGGCTTATCCGGCTGAGTTACAACAGCCACGACGTTATATCCACCCTCGACAAGGGCAGAGAGAGTACCCACAGCAAATTCGGGAGTGCCCATGAAGATTATGCGAAGACCGACCCCTTTCTGCCCTTCGGGCATCTTTCCCCGTGAAGGGGCAAGAGAACCCCTACCTGCCCTACGGGCATCCTCCCCCGTGGAGGGGGAAGAGGGCTGGCGCAGAACGGAACCCTCGTTTGAAATAATATCTTTATTATTGCTCATTTAATTTTTTTTTTGATATTCGTAATTACTTTATTTATATCAGTCATTATCTCTTCATTAGTGAATCTGATCACACGAAATCCTAACTGAGATATATGATACGTTCTCTTTCTATCCTCTTCCATTTGCTCGTCTGTAAAATGGTAAAGCCCATCAACTTCTACAACAAGTTTTTTCTCCAGACAAGCAAAATCAACAATAAAATCACCTATTATAAATTGTCGGCGAAACCTTACTCCTAACGCATTTCTACGAAGATATTCCCACAGAACTTTCTCTGCATCCGTCTGACCAATACGGTTATTTCGTGCATTTTCCTTTAGGATAGCGACACGGTCGGGGTAAGCCATTTTGTAAGAACCCCTTTCTGCCCTACGGGCATCTTTCCCCGTAAAGGGGCAAGAAGGCTCGCGCAGAACGGCATTATCACTAAAGGGATTAATGCCATTAGATTTATTATCGTCTGTACGTTTCTCCATACACACATTTTATTTGATTGCATTAACGAATCCCCCATACTGCGCTAGCCTCTTCCCCCTCCACGGGGGAGGATGCCCGTAGGGCAGGTAGGGGTCGCCTTAATCATTTGACAAATCCGCTACCATCTTTCTATACTGCGCATAGACATGGCTGCGGGAAACGTAGCCGATGAGGTGGTTGTTGTCGTCCATGACAGGAAGCTGATGCGCGTGATACTGGTCGAATGCCTTTACGACATCCTCCATAGGATCACCAAGACGGAGCTGCGTTGGCGGGTCGCTCATCAGTTGTGAGACGCGGAAATGATGATAGAGTTCTGTACGGAAAACGATATGACGAAGCTTGTTCATGTCAATCTCGCCAAGGAGATTGCCGGCACGGTCGAGGACTGGCAGAAGACTGCTACCCGACTTGCTCAGGGAATGTACCAACTGCCCAAGTTCCATGTCCTTATCCACACTAACATAATCCCTTTCGATAACGCTGTCAAGGCTCATCAAAGTGAGTACGGCACGGTCGGTATGGTGGGTGATGAGCTTGCCCTCACGAGCTAATCGCATACCATAGATGCTGTGAGGCTCGAAGATAAGGATTGTGAGGTATGAGCTTACGGAAGTGATCATCAGCGGCATGAAGAGATCATATCCGGCTGTGAGTTCGGCAATGAGGAAGATACCCGTGAGAGGGGCATGCATCACGCCCGACATCACTCCTGCCATTCCAAGCAAAGCGGCATTCTTCTCAGGAAAATAGACACCCATGCCATACATATTCCAGATGCGTGCAAAGAAGAATCCAGCAAAGGCTCCGATAAAGAGTGATGGTGCGAAGGTACCGCCACAACCGCCACCACCATTTGTGGATGCAGTAGCAAAGGACTTAGTGAGCACAATCATACCGATATAGACGATAAGCCACTGTTCATGACCATAGAACAGGGAACCGTTCATCACCTTGTCCCAATCAGCCTGAGTACGTCCGTCAAGAAGAATATTGATATCCTTATAGCCCTCACCGTAGAGTGAAGGGAAAAGGAAGATGAGAGTGCTAAGAATGATACCTCCAAGGGCAAGCTTTGCATAGGTGTGGTTCTTCAGTTTTCCGAAGATATTCTCGCAGAAAGTCATGGAACGGATGAAGTAGAGAGCCACGAGTCCGCAGAATACGCCCAAGAGGATATTGCTTGGCACTCGCTCTACTACCCAAGGACTATCAAGCACGAATGTGAACAACTGGTCGTTGCCTATGAAGATATAGGTGAAACAGGTTGCTGTTACGGATGCGATGAGGATTGGGGAGATACTCGCCATAGTGAGGTCGATCATCAGTACCTCAATGGTGAAGACGAGTCCGGCTATTGGAGCCTTGAATATTCCGGCAATAGCCGCAGCAGCACCACAACCCACGAGCAGCATCAGCGTCTTATTGTTGAGTCGGAAGAGCTGTCCGAGGTTACTCGCTATACTCGACCCCGTGAGCACGATAGGAGCCTCAGCACCTACGGAACCACCGAATCCGATTGTTATGGCAGATGCAAAGACTGATGACCAGCAGTTGTGCTTCTTCAGTCGGCTCTGCTTGGTACTTATGGCATATAGGATTCGGGTGATACCGTGCGAGATATTATCCCTCACCACATACTTCACGAAGAGCGATGTTAGCCATATACCGACGATAGGGAATACAAGATAAAGCCAGTTGAATGACTTCATATTGAATTCCGAGGTCAGCAGATGCTGTATGAAGTGGATGGCAGAATGAAGTATGAATGCCGCAATAGCCGCAAGCATACCCACAAAGAATGCAAGGACAAGCGTAAACTGCTTGTCCGATATCTTCTTCACTCTCCATTCTATGATTTGATCTATTGTCATAAAAAAAAACGGCCCCTCACCTGCCCTATGGGCATCCTCTGACACATACTCGGAGATACTCAATCTCCGACTTCCCCAAGGGGCGAGGAGGAAGTTAGTATTAGCCCCTCAAAAAGTTCTTAAAAGCGAACAAATGTAACTTTTCCCTCGCCCCTTGGGGAGAGGGTGCCCGAAGGGCGGGTGAGGGGCTGTTTTGGTCTTTTATTTTCGAATCACCGTCACCTCGCCATTACTTGCAAGCTTGATTATGCTCGAAGGCACATGAGGTTCATGCTCGTTTCTACGTGACTTGCAGACATAATCCACAGCCTCAAGGAGTTCTGGGGCAATGTCACGATAGTTCTGGGCGGCTGGCTCTCCGCTTATATTCGCACTTGTAGAGACGATAGGCTTCTGCATACGATAGCAGAGTTCCTTTGAGAATGCCTCCTTTGTGACGCGCATAGCGATGCTACCATCCTCTGCCACAAGGTTACTGGCAAGTCCGCTGGCATTATCAAGAATAACAGTAGTTGGCTTTGTTGCGATATTGAGAAGATCCCATGCAACATCAGGCACATTACGGATATAGCGAGAGATGCGCTTGTCAGAATCGATGAGACATATCAAAGCCTTGGAGTCATCACGCTTCTTTATCTCATACACTCTCTTCACGGCCTCCGCATTCGTAGCATCACAGCCGATACCCCAAACAGTATCTGTTGGGTAGAGGATAACACCACCCTGCTTCATAACCTTGACAGCCTCAGCGATGTCGGCTGCCCAGCCGTCCTTCAAAAGACCCCTATCTGGCCTCTGGCCATCTTCCCCCGTGAAGGGGGAAGAAGCTGGCGCAGTACGAGGTTTCGCACCATTTTTTCCTTTTATATCCTTATCAAATTTATTGTATGCCATATTTCTCTCTTTTATTAGTTGCTATTTTTTAGATTTTCTGTATAGTCCTTTCAACATTCCGTTCTGCGCCAGCCTCTTCCCCCTTCACGGGGGAGGATGCCCGCAGGGCAGGAAGGGGTCAGGTATTCAACTTCGTCAGCATCCATCCTCCAGATTTCTTCTGGAATGTGAGTTCAGACTCCATACCGTTGGCAATGCCACGAACCACGAAAATCCTCGTGTTAGAAGGCTTGTAAGGCTGATCACCGTAATGGATGTTATAGAGCGTTCCAGAAGGCATCCAAGGAAGGAAAGCAGGAACCTGCTCTGCCATAAGTTCGCCTGTCATGCGAGAGAAATCATCCTCAGGATCTGGACCTGAGAAACTTACCGACTCCGCAATTGAAACAGACTGTATGTCAGGATTCGTGACAAAGTTATTGTAGAATCTCAGGAAAGAAGCATCTTCATGCTTTGTGAGTGCCATAATCCTGACACCTTGCATTTTCCAAAGACCAAGCACACGATTAAACTGCCATCTTGTTACCTTACGCTTCGCAAATGATATCTTTTCCACATAAACGCTACTGATAGCCGTATCCTTCACCACATCCAACTGGCTGGCACTATTGAATACAAGTGTGTAGTAGCCTTGACGCATGAAGAAATGCTCCATACCCCATTTTGACTTTTCCACCTTCGACAACTTTCCGTATGTATCAACATTAACAGGATAGTCCGTGCGCTCGCTCTGAAGGCGACGGTTGGCAGCAAAGTTAAAAATGAAATCGTCAAAAAGCTCATCGGCTGCTTTTGGCATAGGTTCATCCTCGATCAACGCCTCCATAGAGTCAGTACCAAGGGTATCGGTGAGCATCGTATCTACACTCACGGATACATCGGAGGTTGTCTTTTTGTCTGTACAACCAGTACCAACGAAGAGCATCGCCAATGACGCTAAAAAGACTACAAAAACAATTTTTCTCATCAAATTTACACAATTTTCGGTGCAAATGTACACATTTATTTTTATTTTATCCTTATTTTCCAAGAAAAATATTAATTTTGCACGCAAATTTGATTTAAGACACTATCAAGACACTATGTTAGTAGAGAAAATAGACGCACTTCGCAAGGAAGTGGAAGCGCTGACAGCCTCCAACGCAGAAGAAATCGAGGCTCTTCGTCTGAAGTATCTCAGTAAGAAAGGTGAGCTCAACGCCCTGATGACCGACTTCCGTAGCGTGCCGGCTGATCAGAAGAAGGAGCTTGGTATGAAGATTAACGAACTCAAGCAGTTCGCTCTCGATAAGATCAACGGACTCAAGGAACAGGTGGCAACAACAGAGACTGTTGCTGACGACCTCGACCTTACCCGTACTCCCTACCCTATCCAGCTCGGCACACGTCACCCTCTCTCTATCGTGAAGAACGAGATTGTGGAGATTTTCCAGCGCATGGGCTTCACATTGGCTGACGGCCCAGAGGTAGAGGACGACCTTCACGTGTTCACAAAGATGAACTTCGCTGCTGATCACCCAGCTCGCGATATGCAGGACACATTCTTCGTAGAGCAGAGTCCGCTCAACGATGTTACAAAGAACATCATCCTCCGCTCTCACACTTCAAGCGTACAGGCTCGTGTTATGGAGCAGGGACAGCCACCAATCCGCGTTATCTGCCCTGGTCGCGTGTTCCGTAACGAGGCTATCACAGCACGCGCACATTGCTTCTTCCACCAGATTGAGGGTCTATATATTGATAAGAACGTATCTTTCACCGACCTTAAGCAGGTGATGCTTACCTTCGCTCAAGAGTTGTTCGGACCTGATACAAAGATCCGTCTCCGTCCAAGCTACTTCCCATTCACAGAGCCATCAGCAGAGATGGATATCTCTTGCCATATCTGTGGCGGTAAGGGTTGCGGATTCTGTAAGCATACTGGTTGGGTAGAGATTCTCGGTTGCGGTATGGTTGATCCTAACGTGCTTGAGCTCTGCGGTATCGACTCTAAGGTATATTCCGGCTACGCATTCGGTCTTGGTGTTGAGCGTATCACCAACCTCAAGTACCACGTTTCCGACCTCCGTATGTTCTCTGAGAACGATACACGTTTCCTTCAGGAATTTGAGGCAGCGAACTAAAGGTTAGAGGTTAGAGGTTAGAAGGTTAGAGGTCAGCATCGCTCCGACCTTAGAACCTGAAAACCTATAAACCTGAAAAACTGAACGAAAAAGCGGATTAACTCAGCGATGGGTTGTCCGCTTTTTTCGTTTTTATAAACGCGGAAACAATTATAAATAATGTGAGTTCGACGAATTTACCAAACACAAAAGAAAAGATTTTTTTCCTGGATTTTTTCAAAAGATTATCTCCTGATTTCTGAAGGAGCTTGCGACTGAAA
>CADCIQ010000074.1 GCA_902801425.1 uncultured Bacteroidales bacterium
TGTAAATCTTGTCAAAGAACTCTTTCTTTTTGCCTTCTTTCAAGCGGTGTTTGGTACCGTTTTCCCGAAAGCGAGTGCAAAAGTACTGCTTTTTCCTGATTCCACCAAATTTTTCACGCTTTTTTTTCTGAAAAACTTCATTTTTTTACGTTTGGATGATTAATATCAAGGCAAATCTGCAATATACGGGGAATATGAGCGAAGTGTTGCGAAAATATAAAAAAACGGACGGAAGGGCATATTCGCAAGGGATGGGGAAGGCGAGCCGAACTCGGCTCGATAATGAGAACAAAAGATAAGGGCGAGCCAAAGATGGCTCGAAAAAAAAAAGAAAGCCACTTGAGGGATGTCCCCAAGCGGCTTTTATATATACCTTATTTATATAAGCTCAAAATTTCGAGTGGAAGCACTACATGTCGAAACCACCACCATCACCACCAACATTATTGTTGTTATTATTGTTATCATCATCATCGTCGTCTTCACCACGGCTTTTCTTCTTGTTGCCATTACCGAAGTTCCACGTGAGGTTGAAGTTCACCTTACGACCGCCACGACGGAAGAGTTGGTGAGTTTCATAGCCGTCACCTGACCTGTAAATCTCACGATAGCGAGAGTTCAGCACGTCACGACAATTGATTGAGACGGTGAAGAGACGGTTGAGGAAGTTCTTCTTAACTCCGAAATCAACCTGATATGATGACGGACGATAACCCTGTGTTACGACCTCACGAGAGTTAAAGCGACCAGAGGTCTGTATGGAAATGTCGTATGGAAGACGGATAGAAGCCGTCATACGGGCATTCCATGTGAAGTTGTCATTTGACTCGCCTGTGACAGTCTGAACACCAGATCCTGTTCCGCTTACAACAGGAACACCATCATCATCGATGTTAATATTATGAGAAAAACCATCAAGCTTATAGTAATAGACATTGACATTGGTGTTGAGGTCAACAATCTTGAAGAGCTTGTTCTTTGCCGTAAGCTCAAGACCAGAAGACTGACTCTTTGCCAAGTTCATTGATGTAGAGTACATCGTCTCTCCGTCTATGCTACGATAGTTGATGCGCTGAATGACATCAGTAGTTGGACGATAGTATGCGCTCACGAGGATAGAATGCTGATCCCATGACTTGAGATAGTTCAGAGAGAATGAGTTTGAATACTCTGGAGTCAGCTCTGGATTACCGAATGAAACCATAGAGGCATCATTCGTGTTACGGAATGAGTTGAGCTGACCACCCCAAGGGCGACGAAGACGGCGGGTATAGTTCAACTGCAACTGCTGAGACTCCGTTAGCTGATATGACATAAAGAGCGATGGGAAGAGCTTGAAGAAATCCTTCTTGTAAGGCTCAATCTTCATGCCGTTGAACTCCTGATCCCAGTTACGGCTCTCTGTATTCACTTTCCAGTACTCACCACGAAGTCCTGCCATAACACCGAGTTTACCAAGCGTGAGGTTAGCCGTAGCATAGCCTGCATGGATGGTATTCTCATAGATGAACCTGTTATAGTATGACCTGTTAGGCTCAGTATGAAGTCCGTCCCATGTGTCATCCTCAAACATCTGGTTAGGTGTGTTCTCCTTTGAGTAGTTTCCGTTATAACCTGTCTCCAACTTGAAGTTATCGGTCAGCTTGTTCTCATAGTCGAGCTTTACCTCATATCTGCGGTTCTTCACGTTTGCAGGACGATACTGATATTCGTATTCAGTTTCCGGAAACTGAGTGTCGGACATAATACTATAAAAGTATGTTGTGGAATCCTGATAGACATTGCTCTGATCGCTATCCCACTTGTTTCCGCTTACTACAAAGTCGATAGAGTGAGTAGGAGAAAAATTATGACGATAGTTGAAAGAGCCGTTGAGCATATCCATAGGCCCCTTGCCTGTCGTGCTACGGTATAAAAGACTTGTTGGTACATCCTTTCCGTTTACTATGTCGCCATAGAAATATGGGGTATTACTCCATGACCTGTGCTTTCTGTGCATCACCATTCCTGTCAGCGCAATGTCATCCTTTTCGGTAAGGTGGAAAGTGATTCCTGCACGAGAGAATATGTTATTTCCCATATCCGTAGTACGAGTATCATGGCGTGCATATCCATTTGGAATGCCATATTCGTCAAAATAAGTCTGGTCATTGTTCTGCTTGCTGACATTCTCATTATGACGCAAGCCAATGTTTACAAAGAAGTCAACATATCGTGAGTTATAGTTGAAGTTGAAACCACCACGAACACCGTTTCGGGTATCTACACCTGCAGAAACAGAACCATAGTAGCCAGCTTTGCGATCTTTCTTCAGAATGATATTAATGATACCGGCACCACCTTCCGCAGAGAACTTGGCTGATGGATTATCCATCACTTCTATACGGTCGATACTCTCGGCTGGAATCTGCTGAAGTACCTGTCCCATATTGTCGGAAGTGAGACCTGCACTACGACCATTGATCCACACTTCTACTGAATTGTTTCCACGGAGTGACACGTTACCATCGTTATCTACCTCCACGCTCGGAATATTGTCGAGTACCTCAGAGGCAGTCTCACCAGCATTAGCAAGATTACTTGACACATCGAATGTCTTACGATCAACCTCAAGTTTCATTGCTGACCTTTGACCAACGACCTTAACTTCGGAAAGCACATTGGCATCCTCAGCCATGTGCAGAGCAGCATAGCTTACAGTCTTATGGTTATCTGAGATCTGGAACTCCTTAGTTACAGTCTTGTAACCAACGAAGGTGAGGGTGAGGGTATAGTCACCATTCTTCAAATTCTTGATAGAGAATTTTCCATCAATATCGGTGGTAGCTCCCCCAGCGATAGTCTTACTTCCTTTTGGTGATACAGCGATGTTTACAAAACCAAGGGCTTCGTCATTAGCCTTGTCGAGCACTCTTCCCTTAACCATGCCTTGAGCCATAACAGCGAGCACAGCAAACATCATAAGGGAAAGTGTAAAGATTCTTTTTGTCATTACCTGATTACCTAAAATTCATTTAAACGAGTCTTATAAATTACGAATTACTAATCACCAACTTCTGTAACTTGGTAATTAGTAATTCATAATTAGTAATTAATTCTGCTTTTTAAAAGCACTATAAATCTTCTCTGCAGCAGCCTTAAACTCATCCTCTGAGAGTTTCAGCTTCTCGTTTGCAAAATTTGCATCCTTCTCACTCTTCATAGGAATGAGGTGGATGTGAGCGTGTGGAACTTCAAGCCCAAGAACAATCTGAGCAACCTTTACACAAGGGAATGCCTCCTTGATTGCCTTAGCAACCTTCTTTGCGAACACCTGATAACGAGCAATCTCGTCATCTTCCATATCATAGATGTAATCAACCTCACGACGTGGGATGACCAGAGTATGACCTACCACGAGAGGATTGATGTCAAGGAATGCGTAGAACTCCTCGTTCTCAGCACACTTATAGCTTGGAATCTCGCCAGCAGCGATTTTTGAAAAGATATCCATTGTATTATTACGAATTACTAATTGCAAATTTCCTGATCATTTTTTTCCTGTTTACTCTTTGACGAAGCAAAACCCAAAAAGTCAAATCAGGTTGAGTAAAAAAAAAGGAAAAACAACCCCTCACCCACCCTACGGGCGGGTGAGGGGCTGGTGGGTCTGTTTATTCTATAGTGATAGAATCAATCCTAAGCTTAATCTTGCCACGAGGAATTGTAATCTCCACTTCATCGCCTACTTTATGGTTAAGCAATCCCTGGGCAATTGGAGTCTTGACAGAAATCTTTCCTGCACGAAGATCAGCCTCATTCTCTGCCACAATAGTATAAGTCATCTTTGACTTTGTGGTGAGGTTAGTCATCTCAACCTTTGAAAGCAACTGAACTGCATCCGTAGAGAGACGGCTCTTATCTATGATCTTTGCGTCAGCAAGAGTGAGTTTCATCTGATTGATCTTCTCCATGAGCTTTGCCTGTGCCTCCTTGGCAGCATCATACTCTGCATTCTCTGAGAGATCGCCCTTATCACGAGCTTCTGCTATTGCAGCCGAAGCCTTAGGACTCTCCACAGCCTCCAGACGGTGGAGTTCTGCTACGAGTGCCTCGTAGCCTTCTTTTGACATGTATGCCATAATGATATTATTTAAAGAATTACTATTATTCGATTTTTTGCTGCAAACCGTGTGCTTTTTAGGGCTACCATGTTTAGGTCGGTTGCTTGCAGACTAAAAAACAGACCCCGATATCACGTACAAGTGACATCGGAATCCTGTATTTTGGTGTTTTTTTAGTTCTTCCAGTAGAGAGTTGTTCAGATTGATAGATCTCGCAACTCAGGTAACGCTTGCAAAATTACATACATTTTCTGAAACCACCAAATTTTTTCCCGAAATTCGACTAAGAACAATGATATTTCTTGTTTTTGAGTATATAACACACAACTCTCTAACTTCCCCTATGGCATTCCATACTCCACTAAAAATCCATTTCCGCACGGAAGATATTCCGTTGATTCTTCGCTCTTCCTCCGTAGATACTCCATCGTTACTCCATCGTTACTCCATCGATAGTCCATCGTTTCGATGGACTTGATATGGAGCAGTGATGGAGAAGCAATGGAGTAACATACGATTTTCAAGGGACTATCCCCTATCTCACAACATCAAGACATACGCAGAAAACACGACAATAAAAAAAAGTCGCATCTGACAAAATCAGATGCGACTCAATATTCATTACACTTTATTCTTTAATCCTTATTCCATTATGCCTTAACCTCTGCTGTTGCAGGAACTTCTTCTTCCTGAATCTTCTTACCGAGAGTTAGGTAAGCTGTTGGAGCTGCGATGAAGATAGAAGAGAGAGTACCGAAGAACACACCGAGAATCATTGCGAATGAGAAACTGCGGATTGAATCACCACCGAGGATGAAGATACAGAGCAGCACAATCAATGTAGATACTGATGTATTGATAGTACGAGCGAGAGTCTGGTTTACAGAATCATTGAATGTAATCTGTGGATCCTGCTTAACGTAGATGCCAAGGTTCTCACGGATACGGTCGAACACAACCACCTTATCGTTGATAGAGTAACCGATCACAGTCAGGATAGCACCGATGAAGGTCTGATCAATCTCAAGGCTCCAAGGAACGATGTCATAGAGTGCTGAGTAGAAACCGATAACTACTACTGTATCAACAGCAAGGGCAACGATTGAACCTACAGAGAATGCTACGTTGCGGAAACGGATGAGGATGTAGATGAAGATAGCTATGAGGGCAACCAATACAGAGATGATAGCGCCGTATGTAATATCCTTAGCTACAGAAGGACCTACCTTTGTAGAAGAAATGATTGAACCACCTTCACGAACATCTGGGTTCTTGAATGCCTCAACGCTTGCCTGCTTAACGAAGCCACCCTTCTTCAGACATGTGTAGAGCTTATTCTCACACTCGTCATCAACAGTTGGGCTATTAGACTCAATCTTGTAGTTGGTAGAAACACGGAGTGTCTTACCGTCAGTACCGATAGAGATAGCGTTAGTGTTAGAACCTGCGAACTCCTCATTGAGGATAGGACGAACCTGCTCTGGCTCAACTGCATTCTCGAATGCGATTACATAGTTACGACCACCTGTAAAGTCAATTGACTGAGAAAGACCACGAACAGCGAAGCTTGCAATGAATGCAACAACAGCGATACCATAGAATACGAAGCTCTTCTTATAAACAGACATGAACTTGTACTTTGTATTCTGGAGGAATGTGCGTCCGAATGTGAGGTTCAGCCACTTGTCCTTAGCCATACGGTTCTCATAAACGATACGTGTGAGGAATACGGCTGTGAAGAATGAACATACGATACCGATAATCCATGTTGTAGCGAAGCCCTTGATAGGACCAGTACCGATAGTCAAGAGGATGATACCTGTGATGAGAGATGTCAAGTTAGAGTCGAAGATAGCAGAGAATGCGTTGCTGTAACCAGCAGCAAGTGCTTGCTTCATACCAAGACCTCTGCGAAGCTCTTCCTTGATACGCTCGTAGATCAGCACGTTGGCATCCACCGCCGTACCAAGCGTCAGCACTATACCAGCTATACCCGGCATCGTCAGAGCCGACTGGAATGATGCGAGAATACCGAGCGTGAAGAACAGGTTGACGATAAGTGCTGCATCTGCCATAAGACCTGGGATTCCTCCGTACATCACGATCATATAAACGCAGAGAAGTACGAATGCGATAGCAAATGACCAAATACCCTGCTGGATAGACTGAGCACCGAGTGTAGGACCTACAACCTCTTCCTGTACGATACGTGCAGGTGCAGGCATACGACCAGACTTCAATGTGTTAGCAAGGTCCTTTGTATCCTCGATTGTGAAGTTACCTGAGATCTGAGAGTTACCACCAGCAATCTCACCATGTACCATAGGAGCTGAATAAACAGCATCATCAAGAACGATAGCGATAGCCTTACCTGTGTTAGCCTTTGTAAGAGCAGCCCAGAGACGAGCACCCTCAGTATTCATTGACATGCTTACAACAGGGCGACCTGTTGTGTGGTCGAACTCATCCTTTGCATCAACGATAACGTCACCCTCAAGTGGAGCACGACCGTTAGTAGAAGTAACCTTGAGTGCATAGAGCTCAAAGATGTTCTTGTTACCATCCATTGGCTTAGCACTCCAAAGGAGTTTGCAATCAGTTGGGAGAACCCTCTTCGCATCCTCGCTATAGATAATCTTGTTGATAGCAGCGGTATCGCGAACGTGAGCATAACCAACAAGGCTGTAGCCCTGATTGATTGGCTGGAATATAGCGAAGAGTGGATGCTGCTTCTTCAACTGCTCAGTCTTAGCATCATCAATCTTAGATGCTGCATCAGCCTTTGCATCAGAAGTCTTCAACTGGAACTTAGGCTGAGCATCAGTAACCTTTGGCTCTTCTGCCTTTGCAGAATCAGCAGCCTCTACGGCCTTTGTTGTATCAGCAACCTCAGAAGCGCCGTTAGCTACACGCTGATCGAGCTGTGAGAGGTAAGGAACGATTTCCTGTGAGTTATAAGTCTCCCAGAACTCAAGGTTTGCAGAACCCTGAAGGAGCTTACGAACACGCTCTGGCTCACGTACACCAGGCATTTCAACCATGAGACGGCCATCCTGCCCTTCGAGCTTCTGGATGTTTGGCTGAACAACGCCGAACTTGTCAATACGATTACGAACAACATTGTATGAGTTGTCGATAGCTGCAAGAACTTCAGCACGGAGAGCCTTCTCAACTTCAGCATCGGTGCTCTGTGTGCTTACCTTACCCTTGAGCTGCTGTGTAGCGAAGATTTCAGCAAGACGACGACCAGGAGCGTTCTTCTTGAAAGATTGGATGAAGAGAGAGATGAAGTCGCTCTGTGATGTCTCCTCTTCCTTCTTTGCCTCCTGCATTGACTTAACGAAGGCAGCATCAGTCTTGTGGTCAGCAAGAACCTCAATAACATCTGGCACGCTGATCTCAAGGATTACGTTCATACCGCCCTTAAGGTCAAGACCCAAACCAATCTGAGTCTCCAAGCAGTTCTGATAAGAATAGATGCCGAGATACTTAACAGAATCCTTGTAGTCCTGCTGGGCAATAGGATCCTTTATCTTAGCAGCCTGACTGTCATAGTAGCTTGTAGCCACTGAGAATGACAGGTAGAAGATGCTTGCAAGCGTCAGAAGTACGGCGGTTACAAGTACAATTCCTTTGTTTTGCATTTTGATTAAATTGTTTTATTATTTTTGTTTTTGTTTTTATCTTAATATTTTAGGTTTCGAGGTTTATAGGTTTTCTGGTTCTGAGGTCTTTAGGGCATTCGGCTTATGGTTCTTTCGTTTCCAGGTCTTACGCACCACGACCTTTAAACCCAATTACCGCCTTATCTTTTAACCTCCCTAACCTCCCAAATCTCAATCCCTTGTGCGCATACAACGTGCAAAGATACATAAATTTATTCAAATTCCGAAATTTCAGAGCATAAATTGCACCTTTTACCTTATAAAATGGCAAATAACACCTATCTTCCGTGCCATTTCACCCACCCAACAACAGGATAATGGTCGGAAAGATTGCATTTTGTTTCCACGGAGAAGTTATAAGGCTCAAGATCATCCGTACACATCACATTGTCAATTCGGACATACATTCCGTTTCTGTGATAAGTAAAACCGGGACCTGTAGCCGTGGAGACATAACAATCCACAAGGTCTTTTGCTATGATTCTTCGGGCATAACTCAAAGGGATGTCGTTATAGTCGCCACACACAATCATGGAACGACCTTTGTGCATCCTGACGAAGCTCGCCACGGCATCTGCCTGTGGGGCCCTGATAGCTGCAGCAGTACCAAGTTTACGAAGTATGAACTTTGATTCTGTCTTTATCTCCCTACCGCCCATACCGCCCTTTACCATGTCGCTAAACTGACTTTTTTCCTCTGTCGAGAAACTGTTAGTCTCAAGATGGTTATTGACGACGATAAGCTCCTTACCATTCACATCAAGATAGAATGCAGCACTA
Organism: uncultured Bacteroidales bacterium; assembly: GCA_902801425.1. GTDB lineage: Bacteria > Bacteroidota > Bacteroidia > Bacteroidales > Bacteroidaceae > Prevotella. The sequence goes on from CADCIQ010000074.1 coordinate 8,549, forward strand.
AGGTTTCCCTTAGATTTATACTTCAATAATTCGTGCTTCAAAATCGGATACTTACTAAGTATCATCAACGTCGATCCACCCTCTGTCTTACAAGTATCCAGATACGGCATTTTCGGCGTTACGATAGAATCAATATCAGCCCTGACCGAGTGATGATAGCCCGCTTCCTGAAGACATACCACATGGCAATCCTCATCAACGATATACTGAAGCATTTTCCTTCGTATTTCCCTTTTCGCTTCATCATTTCCGGGTTCACGCTGACTGCCAAAGCCCCACGTATTGAAGGTCATAACCTTCAAAGCGCCCAAAGGAGCGTCTCCACTTGCATGGACTGGGCAGAACTGCATCATAGGCACATACCCTACCACAAAGCCAAGAAAAGGAATGAGAATGTGTTTCTTGCTAATGAACATCCACACCACTATCATTCCAAAGTTTATAAGCGCGAATACAGGAAACGCATAACCACCCGTCGCGATAATAGGCCACGAGCGTGGATCAAGCAAATCAGCAAACCCCGTCAGCAACATCGCAAAGATGATGACGAGGTTCGCGGAAATAACCGTATTTATGATAAATTTCTTCAATACTTTACTCTTTACGCTTTAAACTTTCCCCTTTATCCTAACTCTTACTTGCATCAAAGAGTTTTTTCTTCTCTTCAGCAGAAAGACTTGCATAGCCAGAGCGACGAATCTTGTCAAGAATAGCATCAATCTCAGCCTCGTCACGCTTCTTCTTGGCATTATAATCCCAGTCTGCCTGATGAGTAGAGGTAGAGCGAAAATGTGGGTCTTTGTTATAGCCATTGTCTTCCCTGTCCAGATGCATCCACTTTCTGATCTTACCAAGGATAGTAGCCGCTTTCTGATCGTTCTGTGCTCCCTGATAAGAATCCCAGCCAGAGAAAGAAGTCTGGCGACTTGCAGTCTTTCTCCAATGACGGATAAGGAAGAATCCGAAGAGCATACCACCAAGATGTGCCACATGAGCAACGCCATCTCCTGAATTAGAGAGGGCAAGACCAAGCTCAACAGCAGCATATCCCACAACAAACCACTTCGCCTTTATAGGGAATGGAATAGGTATAATAAACATTCTTTCCTCAGGGTATGTCATACCAAAAGCGAGGAGAATGCCATAAATGCTTCCTGAAGCTCCTACAGTGGTCCAGCCGTTAAGCATCTCAGAGACTCCCGGCATAATAGAATCAATCTTTAGTATCTGCCCGATCGTTACTCCCTGCGAGGAAAGATCTATAAAGAAAGAGCAGAACTGAGCCATCTCCTGCATCAATCCAGCACCTATACCACAAACGAGGTAATAGGTTAAGAAACGCTGAGGTCCCCAAGTACGCTCCATGACAGGACCGAACATCCACAGCGCAAACATATTAAAGAACAGATGGGTAAAACCACCGTGCATGAACATATATGTCACGAACTGATAGACATGGAACTGGCTTGCCTGCCAATAATGAAGTCCGCACCAAGAAGAGATGCTCGGCACGAGAAGAGATGCTAAGAATGCAATGCAGTTGATGATAAGCAACTGCTTGGTTATCGTAGGAATTGTCTGCATTAAATATTACTAAATATAGAAGAAAGCCGAGATACAGATATGTCCTGATATCGTATTACGGAACTTAAACTTATCAACGTCAAAGCGATAGCTGGCTCCTATACCACCACTACCTATCTTAACGCCTATTCTTGGCTCTACCAAGCAAGCTATATTGCCTGCACGATAGCCTGTTCCCCAGAAATACTCTGCACCAATCTTTGCCTGGAACATGAAGTACTTAGCGAACCATATAGTTGGACGAACACCAAGCCCTATGCAATAGCGATCCAAATCAGTCTTGTCCTTACTATTCTTGCCCCATGCATAGTTGAAGTCGAGGAAGAAATCCTTGCCGACGTCAAAGCCGAGGAACTGATGATTACCATCGATGATACCATAGTTTACGTAAATGGCATCAATATACTTATGATAGTCGAAACCTGATGAGTTTGAACCTCCGTAATACTGTGGAGCAGTCTCTGGAGCCAGGAACGTATTGTTTTCAATTTCTGCTGCTGGAGCCTCAGCCTCCACGCATTCAAACTCTTTATCTGTTTCGTTTTCTGTTGTCAAATCATTTTCTGCAAACGCTATTGAACTGCAGAATAACATTGCTAAGAATAATATCTTCTTCATTTATAAACCTACACTGATTCGTGACGTGTGCAACATTTTTTCGTTATAAAATGATGATGAATCGCTGTTAAAACCTGGATACATCCAATTTGCGTGCAAAATTAGTAAGAAATATCCAATTCACAAAATCTTTATTGCTAAAAAGATTTAGAACAGCACAAATTCATGACATAAAAAAGGGAGACCGATTCACATCAGCCTCCTGAATACAATACTAAAACCTAATTTTTTATACTACTAAAACCTAACTCTATAATCCTTAATATTGTACGTGCGCTTTAACGCAGATTGTTACGAATAATGGATGCTATTCCGCATGCTGTGGAAAGTGCCACCATAAGTAACATAAACATTGTTGCAAAATCAATTGCCATAGTTTGTTTATCCTTTTTTATACCCAATCCGTTAAGATCAAGCTGTTATCCTTATTTGAATACAATCCTTTACCGCCTCTTATGAAGCTAATTGACCATATTTCTTTTTTCTGAGTGCAAAGTTAATAATTGTTATCGTACACAGCAAATCTTTATGCAACTTTATTCCGTTTTTATCCATTCTTTTGACCTTAGTCAAGTTATTGATTTTAAGCAACTAACGCTCATTTTGGCTAATTGGGTAGCAAAATAACAACCTCAGAAAGTAGAAATAAAAAAATTGCCGCTTGAGCATTTCACAAGGAAACCACTCAAGCGGCAATTATAATGCATATCAATAATTCTAACTAATAATTACACATTATTAATTATAAATTATCAATTAACCGAGAATCAGTTTAGAGCTTTGGACCAGCAGCAACGAGAGCCTTACCAGCCTCATTGTTTGTGTACTTGCTGAAGTTCTTGATGAAACGAGCAGCGAGGTCCTTAGCCTTCTCCTCCCACTGTGAAGCATCAGCGTATGTGTCACGTGGATCGAGGATAGCTGGGTTTACGTTTGGAAGAGCTGTAGGAACAACGAAGTCGAACATTGGGATCTTCTTTGTCTCAGCCTTGAGGATAGAACCATCGAGGATAGCATCGATGATACCACGTGTATCAGGAATAGAGATACGCTTACCTGTACCGTTCCAACCTGTGTTTACGAGGTATGCCTTAGCACCGCTCTTCTCCATCTTCTTAACGAGCTCCTGAGCGTACTTTGTTGGGTGGAGCTCAAGGAATGCCTGACCGAAGCAAGCAGAGAATGTTGGAGTTGGCTCTGTGATACCGCGCTCTGTACCAGCAAGCTTAGCTGTGAAACCAGAGAGGAAGTAGTACTGAGTCTGCTCAGGTGAAAGGATAGATACTGGAGGAAGAACACCGAATGCGTCAGCTGAAAGGAAGATTACATTCTTAGCAGCAGGACCAGCAGACTTGCCGTTTACCTTCTTTACGATATTCTTGATGTGGTCGATCGGATAAGACACACGAGTATTCTCTGTTACGCTCTTGTCTGCGAAATCAATCTTGCCATCCTCAGCAACTGTTACGTTCTCAAGGAGAGCGTTACGCTTGATAGCACCGTAGATGTCTGGCTCATTCTCCTTAGAGAGGTTGATAACCTTAGCGTAGCAACCGCCCTCGAGGTTGAATACACCCTCATCGTCCCATCCGTGCTCGTCGTCACCAATGAGGAGACGCTTTGGATCAGTAGAGAGAGTTGTCTTACCTGTACCAGAAAGACCGAAGAAGATAGCTGTATTCTCACCGTTCATATCGCAGTTTGCAGAACAGTGCATAGAAGCGATACCCTGAAGTGGGAGGAAGTAGTTCTGCATAGAGAACATACCCTTCTTCATCTCACCGCCGTACCATGTGTTGATGTCAGAAACCTTTGCCTTAGAAGCGTTGTAGATTACGAAGTTTGGCTCGAAGTTAGCGAGTTCTTCTTCTGTTGGCTGGATGAACATGTTTGTTACAAAGTGAGCCTGCCAAGCAACCTCAACGATGAAACGAACAGCAAGACGTGTAGCCTTGTTAGCACCACAGAAAGCATCAACTACATAGAGGTTCTTGTTGCTAAGCTCCTTAACAGCGAGATCCTTAACCTTACCCCAAACCTCCTCAGACATTGGGTGGTTGTCGTTCTTGTACTCTTCAGATGTCCACCATACAGTGTCCTTAGAGTTCTTGTCCATTACGATGTACTTATCCTTAGGAGAACGACCTGTGTAGATACCTGTCATGACGTTTACAGCGTCAAGCTCAGTGTTCTTACCTACCTCGTAACCCTCGAGGCCTGCCTTTGTCTCCTCTGCGAAGAGTACTTCGTAAGAAGGATTGTGAGCGATCACTGTAGAACCAGTGATGCCATACTGTGTCAAATCCAAATTTGCCATTTTTGTTATACTATTATTTTAAAAAAAGTGATTAACTTGTAAATACAGTCTTTTCTTTTTCCAGAATTTCGCGGCAAAGGTACAAAAAAAATAATTCTTGGCAAAAAGTTTTCGCCAAGAATTAATATTTTTCTTCAATAATTTTTCCAATATTTATGTTATCGCTAACAATTCGTCAGTGTTTGCAACGTGTAGTTTACAAAACTATCAGCAAAAAGAGCGATATTTTTACACTTCGAGCTGCTTTAGCAATTCTTCCGTAGCGAGATGACATGCCTTTACCTTGCCATTCTCGAAGATGAAATTATCTGGCACCTTAGTGGATCCTATCACCTTTATCACAGGAGAATCCCACATAAGTCCGTCACAGATCGTTGACCAAGCCGTACTGTCGCTCCCAATTGATCTCTTCGCATCAACCACCGATGCATCGATGCATACTCCAAGCACCTTCGGAACCTGCTTGCCCTGGCTCTTCATGTCGTTTATCTTTTGACGGACACGCCTTGAAATGCTCTGTCCCTCGTAATCCCATGAAGACCAAACAAGTAGCACAGCTTTCCCTACTCGATATTGCGAAGCAAGCACGTTATTGCCCATAACATCCTTTGCGGTAAAGGCAGGAAGGAGATCACCAACTTGCAAGGGAACATTCTCCAGTCCTACGACCAGTCGCAGAACAGAACTTTCCTTATCAGTTTTTTTCTCCATCAGCTTTACAAGCTCCTTAGCTTTCTTCAGGTCAGGCTTTGCCGTAACGATGAAATGCTTTCTCAGAAGCCACCTGCTGACGATAGAGGACGGATTCTCGCAAATGAACTGCTCTGCCTGTTTCTTCTGCCCCTCAGGAGACTGCGACAAGGCATTCTTTCGCCAAGCCGTCATCTTCTCGTTGGCATCAGTACCCGTCACCTCTATGTCCTTGATGTGAGAGGCATCAGCAGTCATATCCACGCTCTTTCCAGGCTCTGCGAAGACTGGTATTTCCGTATAGTTTGGAAGAACAATGACTATCGTACCCTCTGACTCGCAAGGAATCTCGTACGCGAAGCGACCACCCTGAACCTTTATAGTGTCTATGCCAGTTATCGCCCCATCAGGACTATACACATAGAACTCACCCTGATTCATCTTGAGGAAATGCCCCTCAAGACCGAAATGGTGGCTATCTGTTCCGCAGGAAGCAAGGAATACCAGCAGACTACTCGCCAGTAAACTCCAAATCCTCGTCCGCATAAGCCTTAAGACTTGGGTCTTTCTGTAACGCCTCCTTCAGGAGGTCTGTTCCTGAGAACACACTTCCCTCACGATAACAGCACACAGAGTGCAGATAACTTGTCATAGCGTCAGGATTCTTGATTGCCTTGAATGTAGCACGACCCTGCGAATAGTCACCAGCCATGATCTGAGTAAGACCTGCCATATTGTTATATACACCCTTATAGTCGGCAGCTGCCTGCTTGTAGTTACCCTTTACAAAGTTCACGGCACCCTGAACGCGGTTGATGTCGTTTGAGCTACCAGCCTTTGACATATAGGCCTCAGCCTCCTTGAGGTTACCGTTCTTCAGTTCAACAAGAGCCAGATTTGACTGACACTCACCCGCACGTGGATTTACCTGAAGTGTCTTGTTCACCCATGCCTTAACCTCGCTGTCGTTGTTCTTTGAGAACTCACAAGCAGCCACATTGTTGAATGCACGATAATCATTTGGATAGATTTCAGCACACTTCTTGTAGATAGCCTCCTTCTGATCCATATTATCGATAGTGCTTGCATAGTAGAGAATCTCGTCCGCGCTAAGAGACTGAGGATTAGAAGCATAGTCAGATGCTATCTCCTCATCGCTACGACCAACAGACTCATAGTTGATAATCATACGAGCACGACGAAGCTGTGGGAGAATCTGCTTTGTAAGCTCCTGGAAACCCATGCTGAGATGCTTGATCTGCTCCTCACGCTCCTCCGGATCCTTATACATATTCAGCACACGAAGGATAAGATCCTTATCCTGAATGTTGCTGGCAGCAACGAGTTTCTGGAAACCTTCCCAGTCCTCTGCCGTATATTCACCTGTAACGCTTGTTGCGAGGTTTGTCTTCTTCAACTGAGCATCTACATAATCCTCAGACACGCTCTGACGCTTAACGGCGAGTTTCTTATTTATCTCCTCACCACCATCAGGAGAAGCGTATGCCTTTACCTCGATATCACCAAGGTTATATCTCTTTGCATCAGCATTGATATTCTCAAGGAGCTTAACGAACTCCTGAACAGAGTTGTTCTTCAGCTCGCTCTGACGGAGTGTAGCCTGATTGATAAGGAACGTGATGCTTGCCTCCTGCTTTTCCTTACGGATACGCTGGAATGTGTCAGGTGCAATGATACCACCGCCCTGAATCAGGGCCTTCTTATAGAGACCGGCAGTAGCAATAACGCCAGTACCAACCTTCACGTCAGGCACATACACAAACTTCTTGCCGATATGGGCATTGAATGTAAGGTAGAGGTCTGAGCGATGCATATCATCGCTATAGTCAAAGGCATCACGCATGGTGTAGTGACCACCAAGGAGATAAGAGATAGACTGGTCGTTGCCAAGAACCTTCTCGCCCTGGAATGTAACGCCCTCACCACGAACCACCTTACCGGCAGCATTACGAAGCTCTGGAGTAACTGTGATAGTAGCCTTCTTGTGCATATACTTCTCTGGGAAAGTACCGTTGATAGTAACAGGCACCTGTGTTCCCAAAAGCTCAAGAGGCTCTGGATCTACGTTGAAATTATCTGCTGAAAGAGGACCGAGCTTCTTTGAGCACGAAGAAAATGCCACTGCTCCAAGTGCAATGACAGTTATTTTACTGATGAGATTTCTATTCATTCTCTATTTTTATAAAAAGGTGTTGGGTTACCTGAATGTTTAGGATCAGGGTTATTCAATATGTGCCGCGAGCGGGACTCGAACCCGCACGACCGTTTCGGGTCAAGGGATTTTCATACTACTTCTGCTTTTACACAGACCATCTTCGTGAGATGTTGTAGTCTGGACTATTTCTTCACCATGTCCTTGCGAATTTAGGTGTTGCCTGTATAGTCTCTACGCCATTTATCAGCCTAAGCTGAACTTAGTGAGCCATCGCCAAAGTCTGTGTCACCACAGACGAGGTTTCTGTTTGTTAGGGCAATTCTACACCATCAGTTTCCCGATGTGCACTCTTGTTTAGTTCCCATGAAGAGAACTCGTTAAAGTCCCTCGTGTCTACCAATTCCACCATTGCGGCATAATGGATAGTCTGAAAAATCGGCTACAAAGGTACTGCTTTTATGATAAAAAAAAGAATAGTATCGAAACAAATATCCGTTTCTTAACTTTTTTTTAATAATAATCCCAACATCACAAGACTACATTTGGATTTACAAACGTCTTGAACCCTTTTGTTTCACGAATAAAATCCATATCACAATCACATTCAATATGAGCAAAACAAACATACCCATACTTCAACGACTGCTCCAATGATTTCAAGGCATTCTTTTTGTCCTTCATCCGAGAATACAAACAAGCCACATTATAATAAACTTCCGCCTTGTCCTCACTTCTTGCAACGTCTATTGACAATAATGATTTAGGTACAAAAATATCGTTGAATGACGAATTTTCCTGGATTTTACGAATTCATCAAGTTCACGCCAATTTCAGAGTAAGCCTATTCCTTCTCGACAATATACTTAAACTCGCCGATAGTATGTTTTACAGGCTCTACCATAAACTCCGGACGATTGTAGCTCTTCAAACGGCGAGTATTATGTTCTGGATCGCTTTGTGGCAGTTCAAAAGCCTTATGGGCTTTCTTGCCGTCATAGTAGGAGATATAAACACGGCTGTAATTGCCATCATCCCTACGGCTTGCGCACATAATCCACTTTCCGTTACTTGACCATGTAGGATAGCTCTCTGCAAAATCCTTGCTGTTAAGAAGAGGAAGGTCCTCTATATTGACAGAAGAAGGATTTGCCGTCACAGGCACATCAATAAGCTTGACGTCTGCATCATGATGCCAGATGTTGAAGCATCCATAGGAACCTTGAGCAAAGATGATATGACGACCATCTGGACTTACACGAGGAAGTGACACGCTATGATTGGAAGAAGCAGCATCATAGACGAGTTCCTCATCTCCAAACTGACGAGTCTTTACATCAAAAGAACGGCGATAGAGGTTGTATTTCAGGTTCTTGTAGTTGCTCTTTATGTTACGCTTAACACTATCCGACAACGTAGAGCAATAGTATAGGAACTTGCCGTCAGGCGACCATGTAGGGAACACCTCCAGACGAGTAGTGTCATCACTTACAACACTCACCTCATCCTTCGCTATGTCGTACAGGATAAGGTCTGAAGCAAGGTCAAACACCTCAGTCTTGTTCTTGTTCACAGTATGCATCATCTGTCTTGTGGTATTGGTGGAAAACGCAACAAGTTTCTCCGTAGGATGCCATGAAGGATATACACCTGGACTTATTGTATTATCGCGTTTCAAATCAACCTTTGACAGATTACCGTCATTCACAATGATAGTACCGCCATTCGTGACACGAACATGGAAAAGCATATTGTCTGTACGATAGTTCTGATAGCTGTGACAGTTAATACATTGTGCCTTCTGCCCCTCGCAAGACACCTTGTTGTTGAATATTGTCCTCTCTTCAAAACTGCTAAGGGAACGCTGTGCTATTTCCATATAGTCATATATCAGATATGACGGCTCTATGAGACGATATGATATATATCCGTCAATAGAATCCTTAGCAACAGATATGCCGAACTTATTGAAAGCCAGCCATTCTCCATTCTTCTTGCCCCACACCTCTACCATCATTTCCTTGCCTCGTGATGCAGAAAGGATTTCCTGCCATTCATCCTCCGGAATAATAACCTTACGCCCCTCACCATACGTCTGGCTATTTCCGTCAGGAGTAGTGACCCTTGCCACGCATTCGTCAAATGCCTCATCCGAAAGCATGAAGTTCAAGGGAGCTATATTGCAAGGAACGGTGACATCACAATAGTCTGGGTATATTCCCGGCTGTGCCCCCGCATTCTTAGCCGATGAAGGAACATCGGGATGCGAAGAACAGGCGGTTAGGAAAAACAATATCGAGAAAAGTCCTATGACAGATAGTTTATATGATAACTTTCGCATAAAAATTTTATTTTCAACTTTCGCATAGCTCAGGTTGCAGTTTTTAGGTCGGAACGCTATAAACGATGCAGACCTTATAACCATACAACCTCATAACCTTATAACCAATGAAGTGGAGCTTGCGAAACCTGGGTTATACAATTTCTTAGTAGGCATGACGTCCGAAGGCATTCGACCACCAGTAGGTATGCCCCCAATCGCTACGCATAGCCTCACGAACACCATTCTCATCCATTCCGCATTCTGCAAATCCGTTGCCGGCACTCAAGAAACCCTTATACCTCTCAAGGGTAGAAGGTGATACCGACACTTTAATCGGGAAGGCAGCAGGCGACTGATCCATGAACAGACAATAAGCCTCCTCGTACTGTGTAGGAAGGGTGTTTCCCTTGTGAGTACGCATATAGTCGTAAAGCGACATCCAATAGTTTTGCGGATTGCATACTATCATTGAATACAAGAGACTCAAGTCGCTGTAATAAGCACTTTTAGTGTTGTGCCGAGTACTGAAACTTCCTATCAGATACCGTTCACAGTTATTCTCGTCACTATTGAGCGAATCTGGGAATACAGCCTGAAGATCCTTAACCACAGGTGTGACAGGTGCAGGTTTCCAGTCCTTGTAGAATAGCAGATCATTCAGATGACTGGTATAGCGACGAGCAAGGTTCTTCTCGCCTGTCGCCTCCGCGCATCGAGCCATCGTCTTTAGGTAGAAAGGCGAGAAACCATAAGGCACAGAGAACTCCATACACCAGCGCAAAGCATAGTTTACCTCTCCGTGGTTATAATAGACAATAGGCGATGCTATGTGCATCAGGCTAAGGTTCAGCGAATCGGGATTGTATATCTCCACCCCGTCATTACCGAGTTCATAGGAACGAGTCGCAAGTTCCCCGGTATTGAGAAGCGCTATATTCTTGAGTATCACCATTGTGCGTGAAGGCTCCGTTGCTTTCTCTGCCACACGTATAACGCCTTGCCAGTCATCATTCATCGTGGCTTGCGTCATCTGCATTTCATAGATGTAGTTCTCATTCCTGAACATCGTCATCCAGACACACACGCAGGACGTTATTCCAACTATCGGATATGCGATTGCCCCTGACACTTTCTTCATGGCTGGCAATACTCTGCCAAAGGAGAGAACGAAGAACGTGCCTACGATGATACAGAAAGGTATAGTAGGACGCAGAGATGTATCTGTTGTTGTCTTGAAGATCGGGAATCCCGCATTAAAGACATCATCTTCATTTATGTTTTCATAAATCAAAGCACGGAAAACAACAGGTGCTATGAACGTGACAATAACACCTACGGCATCAATCCATGTAGGATGCGTCTTTATATTGTCGTTCTTCGTAAACTGAGAGAGGGTAAGACTGACTGAAAACATATACGATATCCAGCCAAGAAATGGGAAGAGGGCGAATCCCACGAGTACATACCACACAATCCGAAAGCGACGGGGAGTTGTGTTTGCCGCCCAAAGAAGAAGCAGAAACGCAAGTATGGCAAACGACTGTGAAAACCAGTAACCAGAAAGTGTGAGACAATACACCCAGTAGCCAAGATCAACCACAGACGCAAGCAGACAAGCCGATGGTACTATCGCCAGCGAACGCCATATTCCCTTAAGTCCGAATGCCTTAACACCTACAAATGCGATAGCCGTCCAAATGGCAATAAGCATTCCTGCACCTACGGCTGGATAATAGAAGAACTGCGTAAGGAAACCGCCTATATACTCTATCAAGCCAAAAGGGCGGGCGATATGTTCGGCAAAATACATAGAATCTCCAGAGAACGGATTTCTATCTTGCGCCGTTATGAGCACATCAGGATTTATGCCGACGAGGATATACGCGGCATAGGAAATCAAGGCAAGGGCAACAGCCACCTGTACGGCAGCCCCCATATTTTTCTGTTTATTCATTGTCTTCGGTTGAAGGTTCATAGCTTAGGTTCTTTTGCTTGACGCATCATTCCGGCCTTTTTCCAAAAGCCAGCGCAAAGATACATAATTCTTTTGAGTTGACAAAAGAATGTAGTATAAAATATCCTAAAATGTCCAGAACTCGACAATTCGCTTTTATAGCGAAGGCACAAAGAAAACTCAGCGTCTTTGTGTCTCTGCGTTTGAAAATCCCTCCTGACAACGCTCTTCCCTCGACTTTCCTCCGTTGATAATACCATTATATTACCATAATAATACCATAATATTACTATTAACTATGGTATTTTAATGGTATCTTTATGGTATTTACTACCCACCCAAGGCGGAGACAAATCGAATTTTCTTGCTCCGCTCGTTTGTACGGAACAAAAACTATTCGCTAAGACTAATCAAGCTAAAGCAAGTAGCGATGACGACCAGAAAATTTAACGGGAAAAAGATACGAATCTATCAGTTTATCTGAAAAAAATAACGCGAAATTAATATGCTATTCATGGAAATTAATGTTGTCTCGCAAAGCGAAATGCATAATGTCACATTAATACCGCATTAATTGTTTTGTGTCCAAAATGTGTCCTAATTTGAAGTATAGAGCAAAAATAAAAATCTGCAAGTATTGAAAATCAATAACTTGCAGATTATTTCAGTACCCAGAGCGGGGGTCGAACCCGCACGCCTTTCAGCATCGGTGTTTGAGACCGACTTGTCTACCGATTCCAACATCTGGGCGGAAAGCGGTTGCAAAGAAAATTTTGCTGATAAATATAAAATTAGTAACTTTGCAGTCATAAAAAGGCTAAATACAAAAGGCTGAAGGCTAAAGGCTAAAGGCAAAAGGCTGAAGACAAAAGGCTAAAGACAAAAGGCTAAAGGCAATTATTACAATCTAATGACTTTTGACTTTTGACTTTTGACTTTCGACTTTCGACTTTCGACTTTCGACTTTTGACTTTCGACTTTAGCCAAAAGACCTCAATCATGGCACTTGAAAATAGACTTACACAGGAACAGGCTCTGATTCAGCAACAGCAGCAGCGACTTACCGCACAGCAGATTCTGCAAGTGAAGTTGCTGGAGATGCCGCTTGCCCAGTTGGAAGAGAATATCAAGACCGAGCTTTACGAGAATCCGGCTCTTGAGAGTGTCAATCCTGATGAGAGCGATAACCTCAACCCTAATGCCAGTCTTAACGAAAGCGATAGCATAGGCGATGGTGAGGAAGAGGATTTCGACACACAGTCAGAACGCGAGGACAGGGAAGAGGCTCTTGACTCTGCCCTTGACAGCATAGACTCTGACGACCGTCTGGCAAGCGACTACCGAGCATACGGAGACAGCAATCAGACGGGTGCAGAGCAAGAAGAAATGGTGTATGGTGATACCGTTTCCTTCTACGACAAGCTTATGGAGCAGGTCAGCGAGGAGGATCTTACGAATACCCAGCGCCAGATAATGGAGTATCTGATAGGTTCTCTCGACAATGACGGTTTCCTCCGCTCAGACGTCTCTTTCATCAGCGAGAATCTTGCAATATACCAAGGTCTTGATGTTACAGACAAGGATGTAAACCACGTTCTGAGCATACTCCAGAGCTTTGATCCTGCCGGAATAGGTGCAAGTTCCTTGCAGGAATGCCTTCTTTTGCAGATTGCCCGTCGTGAGGACTCAAGGCTCACCCGACGAATGAGGAGGGTGATACGTGACTATTTCGACGACTTCACAAAGAAGCATTGGGAGAAGATTCGTCAGCACCTCAAGACTTCGGAATATGAGGCTGAGGAGGTGATAAAGGAACTCCGAAAGCTGAATCCAAGGCCAGGTGCATCGCTTGGCGAGACAATGGGTAGAAGCATCCAGCAGGTGACTCCAGACTTCATTATTGACACCGACGAGAACGGACAGGTGACAATGACCCTCAACAACGGAGAACTGCCTCAGCTCTTCATTTCGCACGATTTCGAGCAACAGATGCTCGGCTATCAAAATAACAGTAAGTCGCTGAACCGTATGGAAAAGGAGGCTCTGCTCTATACTAAGGAAAAAGTGGAGCGAGCACGAGGCTACATAGAGGCTGTGGAAAAGAGAAGGAAAACCCTCACGCTGACCATGCAGACTATCATAAAGATGCAGCATAAATATTTCCTTGAAGGCGACGAGGCTGACCTTGTGCCTATGACAATGACGGATGTTGCTGAGAAGATAGGCATGGACGTAAGTACCGTTTCGCGTGTGTGCAACGCAAAGTATGCCGAGACACCTTGGGGAATTTTCAAGCTCAGGCATTTCTTCTCATCGGGCTTCAGCAAAGGCGGTGATGAGGAAATGTCGAACAGAAAGATTAAAGCCGCTCTTGCTGACATCATCAATTCAGAGAACAAAAAGAGTCCGCTTAGCGATGATGCCTTGTCGAAGGAACTGAAGAAACAGGGCTTCCCTGTTGCCCGAAGAACTGTGGCAAAATACAGAGAGGCGTTGGGGATACCTGTTGCAAGATTGAGAAGATAGGAAAAAGGAAGGAGTAATAAGGAGTACAAGGAGTTCAAGGAGTACAAGACGAATGTATTTTCCCTGCACATTAACGATAAATACTATCGTCTTGTACTACTTAAGCGACTTTAGGAGCGTTACTCCTTGTACTCCTTACTACTCCTTAAATTGCTCCTTAAACTTCTCCTAAAAAAAATAAAAATCAAAAAAATGGAAGAAACACAGGTATTGACACAGAGCCGCCCGGCACGCTCACGTTCACATCGTAACGTGAACAGGATGATGAGGGCTTCTGTAAATGCTTCGAGGGTGATGAGTATCATCTTCACACCGTTCTATCTGCCCTTGGTTGGCATGATAGCCCTCTTCTCGTTCAGTTACCTGAGTCTGTTGCCACTATCATATAAGCTGTTCGTGCTGCTGATAGTATATCTCTGTACTATCCTCATCCCTACGATGCTCATACATTTCTACAGGAAGTATCAGGGATGGTCAATGCTGAAACTCATCACGAGGGAAGGGCGTATGGTGCCATACGTGATATCAATCATGTGCTATTTCCTGTGCTTCTACATTCTGAACTATTTCCATTGCCCGCATTTCATGAGTTCCATCGTTATTGCGGCTCTCATCATTCAGATTCTATGCGCGACCATCAACGTATGGTTCAAGATATCAACCCACACAACTGCCATAGGAGGCTTCACGGGCAGTCTTCTTGCCTTTGCCGAACTCTTCGTATTTAATCCGCTCTGGTGGCTCTGCGTGCTTCTGATTCTTGCAGGACTCGTAGGCACAGGTCGAATGATACTTCGCCAGCACTCGCTTCATGAAGTGGTCTATGGCTATCTGATGGGAACAATAGTAAGCTTTATAACAATATTAATTGTATGAATCCAATAGTAAGCATTATCATGGGCAGTACAAGTGATCTGCCTGTAATGGAGAAGGCTATGGCCTTCCTTAACGATCAGAAGATTCCTTTCGAGGTAAACGCATTGTCTGCTCATCGTACTCCAGACGCAGTAGAGGCATTTGCCCGCGGTGCTGAGGAGCGTGGTATTCGCGTTATCATAGCAGCAGCAGGTATGGCAGCAGCTCTTCCTGGCGTTATTGCAGCAAGCACCACATTACCCGTTATCGGTGTGCCTATCAAAGGTATGCTCGATGGTCTTGACGCCATGCTCTCTATCATTCAGATGCCTCCTGGCATTCCTGTCGCAACGGTTGGTGTTAATGGAGCTATGAATGCGGCTATCCTCGCTATGGAGATGCTCGCCCTTTCTGATGCCGATATCGCAGCTCGCCTGAAGGATTACAAGTCAGGTCTCGGCAAGAAGATCGAGAAGGCAAACAAGGATCTTGCAGAGGTGAAGTACGAGTTTAAAGTAAATTAAAAAATGAAAAGTGAAAAATGAAAAATACAAATTACCATTTATCGCGAATAATTTTAGCGAAATAAACTAACTTGTATTTTATAATTTTTCATTGTTCATTTTTCATTTTTTTATTATGCAAAGAAGACTTACAACCCCTACCAAGGTAGGAAATATCATAATCGGTGGAGATGCCCCAATCAGGGTGCAGTCTATGAACACCACCAATACCAATGATACGGAGGCTTGTGTGGCACAGGCAAAACGTATCATAGATGCTGGAGGTGAACTCGTAAGACTAACCACCCAAGGCTCTCGTGAGGCTGAGAATATGAAGAATATCTCTGCTGCTTTGAAGGCTGAGGGATATATGACACCACTCGTTGCCGATGTTCATTTCAACGCCAACGTGGCTGATGTGGCTGCTCTCTATTGCGAGAAAGTGCGCGTTAATCCGGGCAACTATGTCGATCCTGCGCGTGTCTTTAAGAAACTGGAATACACAGACGAGGAATATGCCCAGGAGGTTCAGAAGATTCGTAACCGCTTCGTGCCTTTCCTTAATATCTGCAAGGAGCACAACACGGCTGTTCGTATTGGTGTGAACCACGGCTCTCTCTCCGACCGTATCATGTCACGCTATGGCGATACCCCTGCCGGTATCGTAGAGTCATGTCTTGAGTTCCTCCGCATCTGTCGTGATGAGAACTTCCAGAACGTGGTCATCAGCATCAAGGCAAGCAATACTGTTGTTATGGTACAGTCAGTTCGTCTGCTCGTTGAGAAGATGAACGAGGAGGATATGCACTACCCTCTCCATCTCGGTGTTACCGAGGCAGGTGAAGGTGAGGACGGACGTATCAAATCTGCTGTCGGCATAGGAGCACTTCTTACTGAGGGTATAGGCGATACTATCCGCGTGAGCCTTTCAGAAGAGCCTGAATGTGAGATTCCTGTTGCCAAGAAACTCGTCTCATTCATTCCTGAATGTGCGGAGAAGCGCGAGAACGCACGTATCGAAAACGGCACTCTATACCTTGACTTCAACGAGTCTTCCCTTGAAGACCTTCAGCTCAAGGCAGCTATGACCGCAGGAGCACTTCTCATCGATGGCAAGGCAAAGGATTTGGTAATCACCAACTCCACAACTCTAACCTCTAACCTCTCCACTCTAACCGAGTTATCGGACAGCATCCTTCAGGCTGCTCGTGTGAAGTTCACCAAGACCGAGTATATCTCATGCCCAGGTTGCGGCAGAACCCTCTACGACCTCCAAGGCACCATAGCACGCATCAAGGCTGCTATCAAGGCAAAGTCGGCAGAGAACCCACGCTTCTCAACTCTCAAAATCGGCATCATGGGCTGTATCGTTAACGGTCCGGGAGAAATGGCAGATGCCGACTACGGCTATGTAGGTGCAGGTCCAGGTAAGATTTCCCTCTACAAGAACAAGGTTTGCGTGGAGAAATCAATTCCCGAGGCAAATGCCGTGGAGAAGCTGATTGAGTTGATAGAGAAAGAAGGATAAGGCGACGCGGCCTCTCCCCCCGCCCTCCCCCGTAGGGAGGGAGCCGGAAGGCAAATACATTACGCAATAAAATAGTAACAAATAATTAATATAGCCGACCCTCCATAGTCGAATCGGCTCCCTCCCTACGGAGGGAAGTTCGATGTTGATAACATCGGAGTATGTGCAAAGCGGGGGGAGAGGCCACCTTTTTTAATATGGAAGTATCAGTATCAAACGCATTCGCAGAGAAACTGCTCGCCGTTAAGGCAATCAAGTTACAGCCAAACGATCCATTCACATGGGCATCTGGCTGGAAGTCACCAATCTACACAGACAACCGCAAGACTCTTGCCTATCCAGAGCTTCGCTCTTTCGTTAAGCAGGAACTTGTTCATCTCGTACACACAGAGTTCCCAGAGGCAACAGCCGTAGCAGGCGTGGCAACTGGTGCTATCGCACAGGGTGCTCTCGTTGCTGACGAGCTCCTCCTCCCTTACTGCTATGTTCGTCCAAAGCCAAAGGATCACGGCATGGGCAACCAGATTGAGGGTACAATCCCAGAGGGTGCCAAGGTTGTAGTCATCGAGGACCTTATCTCAACAGGCGGTTCTTCACTCAAGGCTGTCGATGCTCTTCGCAAGGCAGGTTTCGAGGTTGTAGGTATGGTAGCAAGCTACACATACGGTTTCCCTGTTGCTGAGCAGGCATTCAAGGAGGCTGGTGTCCGTCTCGTCACCCTCTCTGACTACGAGCACACCACAGCTATCGCAGCCAAGACAGGCTATATCAAGGAGGAGGACCTCGCCGTTCTCGCTGAGTGGCGTAAGGATCCGTCCAATTGGCGTAACGACCTTAAATAAAATTAATGACAGGTTGCTTTCGCCATTTACAAAAACAAATTAAAACAAAAGAAAACATAGAAAACAATAACTTTTTATGTTTGAAAGGAAAGAAATAGAACCTGTTCTGAAAGCTAAATTAAAGAAATATGTCTATGACATAGTAGGATGTTGTCAAGAAGTACATAAAGAACAAGGTCCTGAGCTAACAGAATATATCTATCAGGAATCATTGGAAATTGCATTTAAGCAAGCCAAGATTCCATTCAAGAAAGAATACTATTTCAATCCAAAATTTAGAGGCGTTGTCTTAAACACAAAGATGCGTGTGGACTTCTTCGTAAAAGATAAAGTTTTCGTTGAGTGTAAAGCAATTAACGAAATAGGAGTTCACGAACGTCTTCAACTCTGGGCATATATGCGAGCAGCAAAAATCAGGATAGGAATACTATATAATTTCCTTCCTGTTATGGATGAATGCGAGAAATATTATTATGACCCAGAAGATGATAGTATAGGATACTTTTAAATTGTAAAAGGTTTTACTTTGTTTTAATTGGTTTTATCCTGTTTTTTTAATTGGCGTAAGCAACCAAAATTAATAGTAGTAAATGTCAAAATACGAAAGCCAGATAAAAATGCTCAACGCACCTGTTGAGCGAGTTTATGCAACGCTGAGCAACCTTGAGAACTTCCGTCCTATTCTCGAGAATGCAGCCAACAACCCAATGGTGGCTGAGAAGATGAAGGAAGCAGGACAAGATCCCTCACAGCTCGAAAAACTCAAAGAGGTAGAACTCTCAGCCGACCGCATCGCTATCCCTGCACCAATGATAGGCACTATTGCCCTCAACATCATTGAGCGCGAGGAAAACAAATGTATCAAATTCGCCACAGAGCAGTCACCTGTTGATGCCAATCTGTGGATTCAGGTACTGCCAGTAAGCACAGGCGGTTCAAAGATGCGCCTCACACTCAAGGCCGACCTCAACATGATGATGAAGATGATGATTGGCAAGAAACTTGAGGAGGGTATCGACAAATTCGCCGATATGCTCGCTATGCTACCTTACTAAGTGAAAAGTGAAGAATTTAAGTTACAAAAGTCCAGAATTGCCTGAAAGGCAACACTATGAAGACTCCGCGTAGCGCCTGACCATAGGGAAGAACCGAGGTGCATACTCGACGAAGGAGAGGATGCCCTCGGATAGTAACAGCCACACCCCTCCAGCCTGGAAGGCTGTACCTGATTGACTTTTTAAAAAGACTTTTCGCGATGTACTGCCCTCCAGGCAGTAGAACGATTATGTTCTATATTCCCCGCACATCCTCGTTTCACTCGTATGTACGGGGTTACTAACAGTATTGCCTTCCAGGCAATTTCAAGCTTCCAAAACTTAAATTCTTCACTCTTCACTTCCAACTGGAGCTTGCGAAACTTGGTGTAATACTATTTTTCAAAAAGTTTTTAACACCGAGTATTACACCTTTGCAGGTTTGAGCACAATAAATAACTGTGCGTCAATTTGTTTGCTTTGGTGTAATACCCCCGAAAGTATTACACCAGTATTACACCAAATAGCCCGAAATGGTGTAATACTTTCAGGGGTATTACACCAAAGATAACTTACTGATAATCAACAAAAATATTGTGCACAACAACAAAAGGTGTAATACTCGCTCTAAAAACTTTTTGATTTTTTTCTTTGTAAGGGTATTACACCAACCTATTGCATCCGTCTTACCTTCGCTTTTCCTTCGCTATTCCTTCGCTTCAGTTCCGTTCCAGAAATGGGATTTGAAAGGGATTTACAACGGCTTTGCAACGGAGGTACAACGGACTTAGGGTTAAAGCAGAATATAACCGAATATTGATTACTGATAATCCCACTTTCATAATATAAATGTATGCTATACTTAAACCTATGCCTTACCTTTTCGTCTATGTTCATGCTACGGCAAAACACTAATGTTAATTAATCTCATATTTTCAATATGGATTTGGGCATTAGGAGAAAAATGAGTAATTTTGCTCTCGGATAAATAAGTACAAATGACTAAGGACTAAGGTCTAAGGCTTTTGACTTTTGACCTTTGACTTTTGACTTCCGACCTTATGAAATTAACACTAAACAAACATAACTTAAACCAACAGACAAAATGAGATTTTACAAGAAACTCATGGTTCTTACCATTGTAGCTACGGCTTTCTCTGGCATGGCTACGGCACAGAATGTGCAGAATTTCTATGAACAGAACAAAGTGCTTAACTACAACGACGGCGACAAGCAGGCTGGCGAGATGCCTCAGCCTGACAAGTTCGACCCTAACTTCCACATCTACCTCTGCTTCGGACAGTCGAATATGGAGGGAAATGCGAAGATTGAGCCACAGGATCGCGAGAACCTCAGTCCTCGTTTCCGTATGATGGCAGCCGTAGATATGAACACTACTGGCAGAAAGAAGGGTAAGTGGTATGTAGCCGTTCCACCTTTGTGCCGTGCATGGACCGGTCTTACTCCTGCCGATTACTTCGGCCGCTCTCTCGTTGAGCAGCTTCCAGAGGAGATAAAGGTGGGTGTTATCAACGTAGCAGTAGGTGGTGCAAGCATCGATCTCTACGATGAGGACAAGACAACGGAATATATCTCAAAGCAGGCTGACTGGTTCAAGAACTTCTGTAAGGATTATGACAACGCTCCTATGCGACGACTCATGGAGTGCGCCAAGGAGGCTAAGAAGGTGGGTGTTATCAAGGGTATCCTTCTTCATCAGGGTTGTACAGACAACAACCAGAAGGACTGGCCTCAGCGCGTAAAGCTCGTTTATGAGCGTATGCTGAAGGAACTTGACCTAAAGGCAGAGGATTGCCCATTGCTCGTGGGTGAGCTTATGACTCAGGAAGACGGAGGTTGCTGCTATCATCATAATGCTATCATCGACAGGATTAATGAGACTATCCCGACGGCTTATCCTGTTTCTTCTCTCGGATGCAAGGGTCGTCCTGACAAACTCCATTTCACAGCCGAGGGCTATCGTGAACTTGGTCGCAGATATGCCAACGTCATGATGTCGATTCTCAACAAGGAGTCAGCCAAGGTGGCAAGCACGACTGTTCCATGTCAGGAATATCCAAAGATTGACAAGGATGGTCGTGTGACATTCGGCGTTATGGCTCCTAATGCCAAATATGTAGCAGCCGACATTTGCAGCAAGAAATATCCTATGATTAAGGATTCAAAGGGTTTCTGGACAGTTACTACAAACCCACTCGTTTGCGGTAATCACTACTATTTCCTTACTATCGACGGCACTAACTACATCGACCCATCTTCAAAGGCAGTATTCGGCTGTGGCAAGATGTGCGGTACTATCGACATTGACGTGAACATCAATGACAACAAGGCACTCTTGGCTACTATGCACGGTGCAACAATGACAGACGAGGAGATTGCCTTGTATCAGCCAAATGCAAACGCAAAGCGTGGTCAGGTACGTGAGTGCCGCTACTGGTCATCAGTAGAGAACCGTGAGCGCCGTTGCTTCGTATATACTCCTGCAAGCTATGACAAGAACGTGAAGGCTAAGTACCCTGTTCTCTATTTGCAGCATGGCATGGCAGAGAACGAGACAGGCTGGAGCACACAGGGTAAGATGCAGTACATCATGGATAACCTCATCACTCAGGGTAAGGCAAAGGAGATGATCGTGGTTATGGATAACGGTAACTGCGACTATGGTTTCGGCTCAAAGAAGGGCGAATCAATGCAGGACTTCGGTGCTTCATTCCAAAAGGTGCTTCTTACGGACATCATCCCATTCATCGAGGGTACTTTCCGCACAAAGACTGACCGATTGAACCGCGGTATGGCAGGATTGTCATGGGGCGGTAAGCAGACTCTCGACATCACAACTGCTAATCTCGATAAGTTCGCTTACATCGGCACATTCAGCGGTGCTATCTTCGGTCTCGACCTCAAGACATACGCAAACGGTGTATTCGCTGATGCCAACGCATTCAACAACAAGGTGAAGTATTTCTTCATGGGCATGGGCACAGAAGAGAACTTCGGTGCTGACAAGATGACAAGCAACCTGAAGGAGATGGGCATCAACGTGACTTACTTCCCTTCACAGGGCACACACCACGAGTGGCTCACATGGAGAAGATGCTTTGCTGAGTTCGTGCAGCATATATTCTAATCTTCTCAGCGAGAAGATGGAATGAAAAATGAATAATGAAAAATTATAAAATACAAGTTACTCTTTTAGGGTAACGGCTATACGCAGAAATGCAAATCTGTATTTTATAATTTTTCATTATTCATTTTTCATTTATTATATAATTTAATTTGGTGTTTTCCCCAAAATTGTGTACCTTTGCAGCTCATAAAACAAAAAAAACAAAGATTAAGAAAAACAAGAATGAAGAAAAATCTCGAGACAATTTGTATTCATGGCGGATGGAAAGCCACTAAAGGAGAACCTCAGCAGTTACCTATCTATCAGAGTACTACATTCAAGTATGATACCAGCGACCAGATGGCACGCCTGTTCGATCTGAAGGACAGCGGCTATTTCTATACTCGTCTGGCAAACCCAACCAACGATGCTGTAGCAAAGAAGATTGCAGCACTCGAAGGCGGCGTAGGTGCAGTACTTACAAGCTCTGGTCAGGCAGCAAATTTCTACGCAATATTCAACATCTGTCAGGCAGGTGATCATTTCATCACCTCAAACACTATCTATGGCGGTACGTTCAACCTCTTCGGTGTTACCTTGAAGAAGCTCGGCATAGAGTGTACCTTCATTGATCCTGACTGGGATGATGAACGCATTGAGAAGGAGTTCCGTCCTAACACAAAGTGTTTCTTCGGTGAGACTATCTCAAACCCTGGCGGCAACATCTTCGACATTGAGCGTTTCGCCAATATGGCTCACAAGCATGGTGTTCCATTGATTGTGGATAACACCTTTGCTACTCCTATCAACTGTCGCCCATTCGAGTGGGGTTGTGACATCGTTACCCACTCTACCACCAAGTATATGGATGGTCATGCTACTCAGGTAGGCGGTTGCGTGGTTGATTCTGGTAACTTCGACTGGAATGCCCATGCAGACAAGTTCCAAGGTCTTACCACTCCAGATGAGTCATATCACGGATTGATATATACTCAGGCATTCGGCAAACTTGCATACATCACCAAGATTGTAAGCCAGCTTATGCGTGACCTCGGCAGCATCCCTGCTCCACAGAACTCATTCCTCCTGAACCTCGGTCTTGAGACACTTGCCCTTCGTATGCGTCAGCATTGCGCTAATGCACAGAAGGTGGCAGAATGGCTTGAGAAGAACGATAAGGTGGGATGGATAAACTATGCAGGACTGCCATCAAACAAATATCACGCCCTCGCTCAGAAGTATATGCCTAATGGTACTTGCGGTGTTATCGCATTCGGCCTGAAGGGTACTCGTGAGGATGCTATCAAGTTCATGGATAACCTTGAGTTCATCTCAATCGTTACCCACGTGGCAGATGCCCGCACCTGTGTATTGCATCCAGCAAGCCACACACACCGTCAGCTCTCTGAGGAGCAGCTCCGCGAGGCTGGTGTTGCACCAGACTTGGTACGCCTGTCAGTCGGCATCGAGAATGCAGATGATATCATCGCAGACCTCGAACAGGCAATGGCTAAGATGTAAAAATTGGTCAATGAAAAATGAAAAGTGAAAAATACAAGTTACACTTTTCTGTCAATATGCCTAATGCGTAAGACACAGATAACAATAGTAACCTGTATTTTTCACTTTTCATTTTTCATTTAATAACAACATAATTTGGCAAAGCAGAAATATTATGTAGTATGGAACGGGCCGTCTCCTGGTGTGTATTCCTCTTGGGAAGCATGTCAGGAGGCGGTTTGTGGTGTTTCGGGGGCTAAGTACAAGTCGTTCAAGTCGCAGGAGGAGGCAGAGGATGCCTTTGAGATGGGCGAAGAAGCCTACGAAGAGGCTAAGGCAAGTAATACTAGTAGTTCTAACAACTCTATCAAAGCAAGTGAATCTAACAGTTCCAGTAATGTTAGCGATCCAGGCAAGCCAGAGCGCCCTACTTTCAACCCTCAGACACTTCCCGCAGAAGTTATCCGCGAGGCAATAGCCGTGGATGCTGCCTGTTCTGGTAATCCGGGCGCAATGGAGTATCGAGGCGTGTATCTCGCCAACGGAAGGGAAATTTTCCACTTTGGGCCTATTCATGGCACTAATAATATTGGCGAGTTCCTTGCCATAATTCACGGGCTCGCTATTCTCAAGCAGAAAGGACTCGACTCTATGCCTATCTATAGCGATTCGGTAAACGCACAGCTATGGGTAAGAAAGCATCATTGCAAGACAACCCTTGTTCGGAATGACAAGACAGAGAAACTGCACTTGATGATTGAAAGGGCAGAGGCATGGCTTAGAAACAACACATATCGAAACCCTATTATCAAGTGGCAAACCGATAAATGGGGCGAGATTCCTGCGGATTTCGGGAGAAAATAGCCCGATTTTAGGCAAAAGTGAAATTTTTTCAAAAAAAAGTCAGGAAAAGTTTGATTTATATCAACCTTTTTATTATCTTTGCAAATGTTTTCCGGCATACCCAATCTGGTTTAACCTCTGAATACTATACTCTCACAAACTTATTCTCACTATTAAGCTCCTAACAATACTGAACAATCTATTGTCGGTAAAACCATAACACTCATAATGAGTGCTCAGATGGAACGGCACTTGTCACAATGACAGTGCCGTTCTTTATTAATTCTAAATAACAAGACCTGAATGCTTATGAAAAATTGTATAATATTGTCTTTACTCTTGTCTCTTGTCGCAATGACGTGCCTTGCCATTCCTGCAAAGCGTGTCAGGAAAAGTCTTACACTTAGTGATGGAACCACTGTCACGGCAACGCTTGTAGGTGATGAGAATGGGCATTGGTATGTGGATGATCAAGGTAGGACACTAAGCGAGGACAGCACAGGCATAGCTCACTATATGTCTATCTACGAACTTGACTACCATAAAAAAGCCAAGACAGAACGCGCGGCTATCCGCAACAAAGCCCGCAAAGCTCGTATGGCAAAGAGAGAGATAACACGCAGCTCTAACGCTGATAACACCATAGGCTTCATAGGCAAGAAGAAGGGCATTGCTATTCTCGTTAATTTCTCTGATGCTAAGTTCTATTATACCCAAGAAGACTTTAATGCACTTGCTAACGAGAATGGCTATAACAAGAATGGTGCGAAGGGTAGCGTAAGAGATTATTTCCGAGATCAATCATACGGTAAGTTCGAGATTGAGTTTGACATCGTGGGACCTTACGACCTTGCCCACAATATGGAATACTATGGAAAGAACCTGAAAAACAAGGCTGGTGAGGATGCACTTCCCGGCGAAATGGTGACAGAAGCCGTGAAACTCGCAGACAAAGATGTGAACTTTGCGGATTATGACTGGAATTATGATGGAGAGGTAGATCAGGTATATATCATATTTGCCGGATATGGAGAAGAACAAGGGGCATCTTCAACTACAATGTGGTCGCACGAATGGGATCTTACATCTGCGAAAGAGGATAATTGTGGTGGTAACGGTTCTGTTCTTCTTGATAACGTATGGATCAATACATACGCATGTAGTAGTGAGTTGAGAGGAAAGCAAGGCAAGAAAATATGCGGTATAGGAACTATGTGCCATGAGTTCAGCCATTGCCTCGGACTTCCCGATTTCTATGACACCGTAGGCAAGGGGTTTGGTATGGATTCGTGGTCGATAATGGACTATGGCGCATACAATGGTGACTGTGACATCCCATGTGGATATACATCCTACGAGCGTTGGGCAGCAGGATGGCTTGATCCTGTAGAGCTATCAACCACTATCGCCATCACAGATATGAAGGCTGTCACCGAAACTCCAGAAGCGTATGTCATTTACAATGATGCCAACAAGAACGAATACTACCTTCTGGAAAATCGTCAGCTAACTTCATGGGATGAAGGTAATCCCGGACATGGGCTGCTAATCCTACATGTGGATTATGACGAAAATGCGTGGCGTCAGAATACCGTGAACAATGTAGCCACACACCAACGTATGAGCATCTTCCATGCCGACAACTCTGCTCTGAAGACAAATCTTGCAGGAGATCCGTATCCCGGAACCTCTGGCAATAACTCCCTTACAAACACCAGCCTTCCTTCTGCCAAGCTCTTCAACGCCAACAAAGACAGCCGGAAATTCATGGGCAAACCGATAACCGACATCACAGAGAACCCTGACAGCACTATCAGCTTTAACTTCACAAATCCATATATTATAACTGACATTGAGCAAATCTCTGTAGAACCTAAGACAAAAATATACAGCATCACAGGGCAATATATGGGAACAGATATAAAGAAACTTCCTCGTGGGTTGTATAAGGTGAAAAAAGAAAAGTAAAGCCGTTGAAAAAAAACTTTTTCATAATAATCCTACATACCTACATTGGCAGGTGATTCAAATCATTGAAGTCCAATAGCTTGCAACGATTTCAAATACCGCATAAACCTACACTAATCCTACACTAAACCTACACTAATCATGCCTGTCAAGGCATGAAATTAATAATTTATAATGAGTAATGATTAGTATCATAAACATTGAAATCCAACTAAATTATACATTATCCATTATTAATTATCAATTAACCTGAATTTCTGAAGAATTCGTTTTTTTGTGTAGGTTTAGTGTAGGATTAGTGTAGGTTTATGCGGTATTTAAAATCCTTGTAACATTCTATGCTTAAGATTGTTATATAGGGTATTGATGTAGGTATGTAGGATTATTGCGAAAAAGTTTTTTCTGGAGATTTTCAAAGCCCTTCTTTGCTCTTCTATACCTCCGCTTCAAGTCCGTTACAAGTCCGCTTTAAATCCGTTGTAAATCCCATCTGACTCCCTTCTTAGGAACGAACTCACAGCGAAGCGAGAACAAAGGCATAGCATCCTATCAACTTACCCATTATGAAATCGAAGTGCGATTTTTTAGAATTAAATGCCAAACACGTACACGCTCTTAAATCATTGCCCTTCAGTATAGTTAGAGACGATTTTCCCGAGTGTGTACGTGTTTGGCGTTTAATTTCCCCAAAAATCACTATGGCTCTTCTGATTTTAGGAAAAAAGTTATTCTATGAAATTTTGCGACCTGTAAGGTTGGAAATGGTAAGGTTTCGTAATTACGTGAGTTACCTCCCTACGGTCAGTGGGTCTTCGACATACCTCGATGAATTCAAGACTGCGAGGGCTGAAAGCCTGACATCTAACGAGGCCACTGAAAAAGTAATTAACACTTTCAAATTGTAATTTATGCTTGCCGCGTTTGGTTATTTATCAATAAATAGATAGAACAAAAGCATGAATTTATGTATTTTTTTGTTATGTTCAAATATTACAAGTTATAAATTGTAAGTCAATAAAAGCAAAATTCCGAAAAATGGGGATTTCAGTACCCCTTTAGGTGCCGCTCTTTCAGAGCTCATTAAACAACATTGGTGCAATAATATACGCGTGGATAATTTCGTTGAACTCATGTAAGTTAAATAATCATAAGTGATGATTTTCCAAGCTTACAGGTCGAAATGTCTAATCCTATTTATCGATTTTGAGAATAGAAAATAATAAGGGAAACAGATTTTTCTAATTTATCAGATAGCTAGTGCAGTAATATAATGTCAGTTCGACGAATTAACCATATAGCAGCAAGCTGCAAAATCCACAGCGTGGGCTACACGAATTTCCGTGAATTAACCGTGAATTTTTCGTAAATTTCTAAGCAAATGTATCGAATAAAGAAAAATTCACGATAATTTGCGGCTAATTCACGGATAATTCACGTAGCCAAGCGCA
>CADCIQ010000075.1 GCA_902801425.1 uncultured Bacteroidales bacterium
CTTGGGGGCTGCTCGCCCCCAAACCCCTCGGTGTTTTTCAAGTATTAGTCTTGGCTTCGACTCTACCTAAAAATTGCACTTCTATCTTGAACTTAGGAAACGTAAAGATGCTGAGCAATTCAAAAGAATCACTCAACATCTCTGCATCTATACATAGAAAAAATCTGTCAAGAACCAATGACAGGTATTGGTATCAAACATTCTTTTCCTTTTTCAAAAAAGGCTTGGTTAGTTTCTTATCTCCACGATTATAGGAACTTACAAGAGAAAGTCTGCATCTTATAGACCAAATGGAATGCTTCATTACCTCCATTCACATAGTCATATATCATGGCACCTGCAAAGGTTATTACCAACACCAAAGCATATGCTACATACAATGCTCCAATGCCAAACAGTATAGGATGTTGACCACCCACTGTCATCATGGTGTTTTTTTTGTTCTTTTTCATAATTCCCCTATCTTAGTCTTTAAGGTGTTAATATTCGTTTATATTTTGCAAAAATACATAAATTACACGAAACCACCAAAAATAATTGCAAAAAAATTACTTTTTTCGTGCTATTTTCCTCATTTTCAAGCAAAAACCTTGTTTTTTCACCGTTTTTCGCCACTTTTTCTGTGTATTTTTACGCTATTTACTTGGAGGTGTAAATATTTTTATTTACTTTTGTCAGCAGATTAAATAAGGTATTTTTACCCAACAAACCACATAGTAAACATAGAAACATGAAGAAAATCAAATTGTTGCTTATCATGTTAGCAATGTCTTTTGTCAACTGTGTGCAAAGCAAAGGCGATACGATAAAAGTTGAAACTTTCACTGAATATCCCTCAGAAATAGATGGAGGCTCTTGTGCTTTTTATCTTAACAAGAGTGATAAGGATAAAGGCTGTTTTTTCATGGTAAACGACCTTTGCAATACTGCCTATATCAAAATTAATGGGAAAATGGAAGTTCTCAAAATGGAGAATAATTCAACAGAATCCACAATTGAATATTCAAATTCTTCATACATTCTTACAATTATAATCTCTGAAAACAAAGACGCAACTGATGAATCATACACCCTAAAAGGAAAAATAAAAGTCCAAAATTCAAAAGGCGAAACTATAAATTTTCCATTTATAGGCGAATGTGGATGCTGAAATATATAGTATTTACCTGATTTTTACGTTTGTAAAACGCGCCTTTGCACTCATAATAACAGATAAAAAACAAATATGAAAATTAAACACATAAAGAATAGCATAGTGATATTGGCATTGCTTGCCATTGCTTCATCGTGCAATCTTAGCAATAATTCAGCACAAACTTCAAGCAATGAATCGCCATGGGAAAGCGATAGTGCATGGTATCTTTCCAACACTCCCAAAAGCAATGACAAAATAGACCTATTCTATATAGTATCTACAAATGTACTTTCCGCAGAGGATGAAAACGGCAACGTGGCATACCAAAGCCAATTAACCGAAAGCGACCGAAAGGCTCTTGATGCAGAATTCAAATATGTGGAGAAGCATTTCAGCCAGTCAGATTTCAACTACTTCGCACCTTATTATCACCAATTTACATTTGAATCCATCAACCTTGCTTCAGGAAAATATCAGAAGGTATATTCCTCTGTTTCTGAAGACATTTGCAATGCCTTCGACTATTACATGGAGCACCTGAACAACGGACGCAGATATGCTCTCGTAGGCTTCTCACAGGGTGGAATGCTGGTGCTCGACCTTCTGAAACACATGACTGACGAGCAATATAATCGCATGGTAGCAGCCTATGCCATAGGCTACAGGATAACGGAAGAGGATTGCAAAAACAATCACATCCGTCCTGCCAGTGGCGAGACAGAGACAGGTGTAACCATCTCTTTCAACTCGGCATTAACCACCGATGGCTTATGGCCACTCGTTGCTGAAGGCGCCGTTACCTGCATCAATCCCGTGAACTGGAAAACGGATTCTACCCCTGCCACATTCACCTATGAAAATGAGGAACACACCGTCAGCATCGATAAACAAACTAACATACTGATTGTGAAGACCAATCGTCCTGAATACTATCGAAAATGGAATAACAATCCTGCATTCAAGAATGCGAAAGTCCCCCTTGATTGTCTGCACCATTGGGATCTGCTGTTCTATTCAGATTTCATTCACGATAACATCAAAAAAAGATCAGGAATATAATTTTTATCATAGATTTTTAATTTTATTTTTTCCCATAACAATATGAACACAATTGAAATTAAAGACAAAACACAGGCACTATCAAATGCAGAGTTAGAGGATTTGTTCTTATCAGTAGAATGGTCGTCAGGACATTTTCCTGACAAGCTCGCCATCGCAATGAAGAATTTTGAAAGCGTATATACGGCGTGGGATGGTGACAAACTCGTGGGACTTATCTGTGCTATGGATGATGGCATCATGACTGCCTATGTCCACTATTTGCTCGTCCGTCCTGAGTATCAGGGGCGCAACATCGGTGAGAAACTTGTAGAAAAAATCAAGGGAAAATACAAGGATTATCTACGTATTGTGCTCGTAGCTTACGATGAAGAATGTGGTTTCTACGAGCATTGCGGTTTCAAGAAAGGAGAAGGGGCAAGTCCGATGTTCATCACATCACTTTGGACGTAAGTTAACGTAAATTCAAAATTCATCTACTCGTATATCATTGAATGTCATATGATTGAATGAGGGCAGAAAGCCATCGCAGCGTTTAAATTCGTCGAGTTCACGTTAAATCAACGTGAATTCCACGATCAAAGAGCCGAATAGTTCGGAATCTCCGGCATAAATTCCCACCTACCCGAATCATCATTATATCTCAGGCAGACGTGCTGAGTGCCGTTGCTCATCATGAGATATTTCACGTTGAGCTGAGTGTTATAGGAAAGAATCTGATGAAGCACCTTTTCCGTAATCTCGATGTCAGGTGCCTTGTATTCCATAATCATGCGAGGCTGCATATCCCTATCGTAAAGCACTGAGTCACAGCGCAGTTTCTTTTCTCCGACAGACAATTGCACCTCGTTTCCTATAAGTGCCGTGGGATAGCCCTTATATTCCACAAGGAAATTCACGAAACATTGTCGCACCATCTCCTCAGGAGTCAGGCGCACATATCGACGACGGAGAATGTCAAGCACCATTGTCTTGCCATTCTCCTGCCGTATTTTCATTTTGTCGTAAGGTGGTAAATTCATAATAAAACGGTCCCTCACCCGTCACTTCGTGACACCCTCTCCCCAAGGGGCGAGGGAAAAGTTAGTAAATAACGCTCATAAGCGATAAAAGGTAACATTCCCCCTCGCCCCCTGGGGAGAGGGTGCCCGCAAGGGCGGGTGAGGGGCTGTTTGGTTAGGCTTCTAATACCGCTTTTATATTCTTCTCCATCTGCTCTACCTTGCTCACGCCAACGAGGACGGAGGTAGTGCCACACTGATTCAGAATCCATTGCAAGGCTGCATCTGATAGCGTCTGCCCATTCTTCTGAGCCTCATCCGACATAGTGCGGAGCTTGGCAAGAAGTTCTGGAGTAAGGTTCTCAGGACGCAGGAACTGACTATGCGTCATTCTTGAATCTGAAGGAATGCCATTAAGATAGCGGTCAGTGAGAAGTCCCTGTGCAAGAGGCGAGAATGATATAAATCCGATG
The DNA here is from genome assembly GCA_902801425.1 of uncultured Bacteroidales bacterium. GTDB lineage: Bacteria > Bacteroidota > Bacteroidia > Bacteroidales > Bacteroidaceae > Prevotella. The sequence goes on from CADCIQ010000075.1 coordinate 3,669, forward strand.
CCGTTATCCGCACAATAGTCAAGCACACCATTATCCAGAGGCTCACGATCTATGAGGTTCAGCTTATCCTGATAAATAAGCAATGGCACATCACGCGCAGCAAGATACTCCTTCGCCGTCTTCAATGCTTCAAGAGGCCAACGTGAGATGCCCACATAGAGAGCCTTACCCTGCTTCACAATATCCACAAGTGCCTGAAGTGTCTCCTCAAGAGGCGTTACAGGATCATAGCGATGACTATAAAAAAGGTCAACATAATCCAGTTTCATACGCTTCAAGCTCTGTTCCAGACTCGCAAACAGATACTTCCTTGAGCCCCAATCGCCATAAGGACCGGGCCACATATCATATCCTGCCTTTGTTGCGATGAACAACTCATCACGATAAGGACGGAAATCCTCATCCATCAGCCTTCCGAGAGTCTCTTCTGCTGCTCCGTAAGGAGGTCCGTAGTTGTTTGCAAGGTCAAAATGCGTCACGCCATGGTCAAAGGCATAATGCGTTATGGCACGGCTACGCTGATACGCATCAGCATCACCGAAGTTATGCCAGAAACCAAGACTAACCTTTGGCAACATCACGCCCGAACGCCCACAGCGACGATACATCTTCTCCTGATTATCATATCGCTGCGCATCGGCAATATATGGTTCTCTAAGTATCATTTTCTTATAGCTTTAGGTATTTCGAGAGCAAAGATACTCATTTTTCCACAAAAACAACGAATTTTACGGAATATTTTTATAACTTTGCGCTATTAATCATCCCCCCATAAGGTTAAATACTATCTAAAAAACGCTCCCCCTTGGGGGGCTGGGGGGCTTAAAACCAAACAAAACAAAATGTTCACCCCCGACCCAAGCCAACAGCAAATCATCAACATATCACAAGGACAGCATCTCGTACTCGCACCTCCAGGATGCGGCAAGACACAGATACTATCCGAAAGAATACGCATTGCACATAGCGAGCACGGAGTGCCCTACGGCGATATGCTCTGCCTCACATTCACCAACCGTGCAGCGCGAGGCATGGCAGAACGTATCTCGCAGACTATCAGCGATTCCGACATCGCCGACCTCTTTGTCGGCAACATCCACCGCTACTGCATCAGGATACTTACAAACCATGAACTCGTGCCGTCAAACACCAGTATCATTGACGATGACGATGCCCTCAGCATCCTCTCACGCCTATCAAATCAGGACGAGGAACTGGTCATTGCCGACTTCAAGAAAACGCACGACCTCTTCGACTGCATCCATTTCTCGCAGATGATGCACCAAATAAACAAGAACCATCCAAAGGGCATCCGTCTGCATCCTGAATGCCTGAACAAGGACGACCTGAACGCAATGCGAATGGTGTGCACGGCATACAGAAAGGAGTTCACGGCAGAGACGACGAACGACATGTACGAGCACGCCGACTTCTACCTTACCGACATCGACCATTTGCAGACAGGCACCTACGCCAACTATGCAGCATACCGTCAACAGGTAAGGAATACGCTCACGAAACTATCACTCGCGCATCAGTACGAGGCATACAAGCGTGAGCATAATCTAATGGATTTCAACGAGGTTCTGCTCCGTGCCTACGATGCCATAAGCGAGGCGAAAACGAGCAACGAACCTGAGAAGCAGGCATTCCTTGAGGCAATACAACGCCCATGGATTCAGGTTGACGAGGTGCAAGACCTCAATCCGCTCCAGATGGCAATCATCGACCTGATAAGCAAGAACGAGTGCATCCTCTACCTCGGCGACGAGCAACAGGCCATCTTCTCCTTCATGGGCGCAAAACTGTCAACCCTCGAAATGCTTCGCGAACGCTGCACGCCTGTTTCTGATAGCGAGAAAGCCGTGAAAGGCATTCATCATCTTGCGAAAAACCACCGTTCTCCCCGCTATCTCCTTGATATATATAATAGGTACGCGGAGAAAGTGCTGGGCATCGATGCCGCCTTCCTACCACAGCCAACCAACAACGACCAGGCAACTGACGCCACACGCTTCATCTATGCCAACACCACGGATGATGAGGTTGAGAAAGTGGCACGTCAGGCAGGCGAATGGCTCAAGCAGAACTCGGAAGAGACAACGGCAATCGTCACCCTCTCCAATGCCGATGCCGATGAGATTAGCCGTCAGCTAACCCTCTACTCCCTACCCCATTTCAAGATTTCGGGCACCGACCTCTTCTCCACGCCCGACATGAAACTGCTCTTCGCGCACTTCACCGCCGTGCAGTCCGACACCAACCTCATAGCATGGTCACGCATCATGCAGGGCGCGAAATGCATCCACACGGCATACGAGGCACGCGACATCGTGCATCAGCTCATAGCCACAGGCATATCCCCTTCCGAGCTAATGACATCAGGCACACCGCCCCTCACACAGCTGTTTGTCAAGGCTTACGAGACGCAGGACATCGTTATTTTTGATACCGAGACAACAGGTCTCGACACCTTCCGCGACGACATCATACAGATTGCCGCCATGCGCATCCGTGGCGAGAAAGTACTCGGGCAATTCATGGTGCACATAGAGACTGAGCGTGAAATCCCTGCCATGCTCGGTGAAATCGTGAACCCTATCATCGAGGAACGAAAAACTGCCGAAATCCTATCTCACGAAGACGCTCTCACCCGTTTCGCCGACTTCGCAAAAGATGCCGTCCTCCTTGCCCATAATGCCGATTTTGATATCAACATATTACACTCCAATATCAAAAGATACAGTAAGGTCGTTCTCGAATCGGCTCCCTCCCTCGGGAGGGCGGGGGAAGGGGTCCCATACTTCGACTCTCTCCGCCTCATCCGACTTCTTGAGCCCGACCTGCGCGTTCACAAGCTCAAGCACCTGCTCGACACCCTGCATCTTGAAGGTCAGAACTCTCACCTTGCCGACGATGATGTATATGCCACAAAGAGTCTCGTGGATTACTGCTACAAGAAGGCAAAGGCACTCATTCCTCATCAGAATGCGCTCCTTGCCCGTGAAGCCGTGATAAACGTAGGTGCAAAGCTCCAGAAGAACTATGCCCCACTCTATCACCACACGCATGACCTATTATATAAGAAAGTCCCATCGCCTTCCGGCCCCCTCCCTCGGGAGGGCGGGGGAAGGGGCCTCACCTCCGAACTCCGCTACATCCACGATGCACTTGTAAGCGACAAGCTCATCCAGCAAGTAGAGAAGCTCGACTATATCTGCTCGTACATCGACAATGACCTTATAGACAGCGAGAAATACCCAGAACTCATCCTACAGCTCCAGCACTATGGCGCGGAAATCAACACTCTGCGCGAGGCAGACCTGTGCAGCGCAAGCAGGATCAAGGAGCGTATCTATGTCTCTACGGTACACAAGGCAAAGGGGTTGGAGTTCGACAATGTCATCGTCTATGATGCTGTTGACGGCCGTTACCCTAACTTCAACGCCACCACAATCAACCAGAAGGAGGAGGATGCCCGTAAACTCTACGTAGCCCTATCCCGTGCCAAGAAGCGCCTCTATATAGGCATCTCAAAACTATTCATCAACCGCTACGGTAGAACCTTCGACAGAACAATCACCCCATTCCTCAAACCAGTAATGGATAAGTTCTCGTAACATTCCCTTTCATTGTGTTTTCAAACGCAGAGACGCAAAGACGCAGAGTTTCTTTCTGAACACGAAATGCACTAAAAGAACGAAATTTTTCATTAATTCTTTGAGTTCCGTGTTCAAAAATAGCCTTTGCGCCTCTGCGTTTAATTTCTTAATCTCTTAATATCTTAATTTCTTAATCTCTAAAACCTATAACCGTATTTTAGCGTGAGGTCAACCTCTCGGTTCGTTACCTTCATTCCCGTGCAACTGCTGAACATATACTGGCGGTAGTCACATGACAGATTGAGCAGACTTCTCCCTATATGATAGTTTATTCCGCCACGAACAAATCCGTTAATGGTGAATCTTGAATCCCGTCCGTATGTGGATGCGTCATAGAAATGCTTGTCGTATGCCCCCCATAATTCATCTTCTTCCGGGGTGCCTTGCATATAAGCGTCATCAGGGTCTTCCCAACTACGGTGCGTCTCCTTATTCACCAACGAAAACATCGGGATGACAGAAATACTGAAGAGCAGTTTCCCGTTGTTTATAGCCCAGTTGTAACCATAACCAGCTCCGATTGAGAACTGATCATGACGGAAAATCTCTTCCGTATAGTTCAGCATCCTGTACATGTGCAGTCTGCTTTGATTAAAGTTTGCCATAACGAAAAGACTTCCAGTGCTTCGTTTCTGAATCAGACGGCCTGTACGAGCTGCCGGCATACTGAACTTCTTATTGTTAAACACATAATACGCATCTGCATACACAGTTCGCAAATCCCAGTTCTCTGGTATCACATCCGATTTATGCGAAAAAACAGGGTCATGATTTTCCGTAACAGGCAATCCCTTTTCATGTCGTTCTATCAATTCATTCAGACGCTCATTTACTTTCTCACAAGTTTGCAGAAACGCATTGTTTACCGTTCCTTCAGGCTCTTCTACGGCGCGATAGCGTACCGTGAAAGCGAATTTAGAACCATTGGTGGCAATGCTGTATGCCTTTGCGAATGAATTATTGATTGGAAGCGGAATACTTATAGCCAGCCCATGCCAGTCGAATCCTATCTGTGCAGACGATTTCACGGTGTTCAGGTTAGTCTGAATAAACAGATTACTGTTCGTGTTTGATGGCAGAACCATAGGATAAGGATCAGGCAATTCCAGTTCGGAGATAAGTATCGGAAATTCCATATCGTATGTCTGGAATGCTTCCCTGAACTTAAATGTGAGCATAAAGTCTCGCTCAGGAATATCTACATAATCCGGATCCACGTTTGTTTTCTTGTATTTCAATATTGTATCTTCTATTTTCTTTATGAAGTTATTGTGTGTCTTTTCTTTTTGGGCATAAACCATCATTCCTATAAACATAATGAAGAATGCGGTCAGTAAGGTCTTTGTTCTCATATGGTATATATTAATAGGTACATAATGATTGTTTTGTACAAAGATAACCATAATTTGTTAAACAGCCTATTTCTTCTCTGTTAAATTATGTAAATTTGCATATTGAGCGCTGTAAATCAATGCAAATCCATGTATTTTAACAAGCAAAAGCACTAAGTAGGTGTCTATAAAAACGTATGTACTATGTCTTGTAAATCAAGTCGTTTATCAAACCAAACGAATTTCGCAAAAGGACAAGGCGAAGTATTACAATTCCATTACTGCAACTCAGAGAATCTCCTTCGGCTCAGGCAGACATCTTGCGTCAGCCATCCTCCTTCCCATCTCAGCCTTCTCCTGTTCCTCCCAGCGCAGCACCAGTTTGGCGCGTGCCTCGTCGTTAAACTTCGTAGCGATGTAGAGGCACTCAGTCTTGGTGAGTTGGTAGCAAGGCACCTCGCGAGTTTCGCCGTTAGGGATTTCGTAGGTTCTGGACGACAGCCGAAATTTCGACCCTCGTACTTTTTCCCATGCCGTATCCATCTTTCGGATAGCCTCCATAACATGTTTGTGCTGCTTACCCGTCAGCTCTGCAATCTCGAGCGATGTCGTCATTTGTGACTGGCAGTTGTCGTTCCCAACGTGTGCATTAATTGGAATAATCGTTGCGTTCATTTTAATTCTCAATTATTAATTAACGTCAGTTCGACGAAAACAAATAGGGTTCTGCTTTGCTTTCAAATATTAATTATGACGTTAATTAAGACATTAATTTGAACAAAAATTGATGAGAGTCTAAGCCATAAGGCTAATTAATGTCACAATTAATGTTTCATTAATGTCCCATATTAATGTTATGCGACAGCAAAAGCTAATTCCTCGAACTCACGTTAATTATTCATTATCAACTATTAATTCGAAGTGTGCTCTGCTTTGGGTCCATAAACGAAAAGCACCCGCAACCAGATTTTGCCATCCGATTGCAAGTGCAAAGTTATGATGTTTTCTTGAATTAATTGAGGACTGGGGGGAACGCTTCCCCCCAACCTCTAAATATACTATCTGAAGGGATGTTGTATTTCGTTTTTTACTTAACGAGAAACTTTTTGCCGTTCTTGATATACAAGCCACCGCGATTCATGGTGCTTACCTTGCGGCCGTAGATATCATAGATGGTTTCTGATGCTGCCTTTTCCTCTGCCTGAGGAATGGTTTCTATGCCTGTAGAGTTGTCGTCAACGAAGGAGAGCCACATTGGATAATTTCTTGAATAAGGCACGTACATACATTCATCTTTATTCTCTTGAAAGAAATCGAGAGTAAAAAGAGTTTCTGCAGGAATATCCCTGAGGGAAAATTTCTCTTCGACAGTAACAACGCTATTGACTGCTGCATTACCGAGATTAAATGATTTTGAAAAAGGTTGTAACCCGTAATTATTGAGATTCATAGTGAGTTTGCTGTCCTTTTGTGGCGCAAGAACCTTGAGCTTCAATCTTACGATAAGTTCATTCACATTCGGAATGCGGTGTACATCGCCATCGGTAACTGGCTTGCCGTTGTACAGCACTTCGGGTTCCCCGACAAGGCAGCAGCATGGTTCGAGACCTTTAACCTCAATTACAGGTTTGGTAACACCTGGATTGTATATTGCATCCTTCCATTCGGTGTTGCCCGCTGTGATGTCTTTATATACGAATGAGACTGTATATTTGCCATTCTTGAGTATATCCTCATACGTGAACCCTCCCATGCAAACTTCGACATCTCTGTATGGGAGCATTATATCATCCTGAAACATAAATGGTATGATATACTCGTTGGACTCGTTCTTGAATTTATAGGCGATGGAATATTCATGGGGAATATATCCTGAATATATCAGATCGAAATTTTCACCATTCGCTGAAATGTCTTTGTCTCTTGTTATTACATCTGTTTTCGTATATTCACCTGTTTTCTTATCATTTGCATAAATATCGCCTGACTTATAGACAATCAACGGGAATTCTCCTTCTGAACCTTCTACATAAGGAGTCTCAGATGGCTTAATATTGAAAATGGCATCCTGTCCTCTATTATATAAACATTCATCATCCCATCCTCTATCATCGCGTGAGAGAAAGAAGTAGCCGTTAGAGTGTCCTCCCCATCCCCAGTTGAAATGGAAAAGATTGCCATCCGACTGATATCCATCGCAAACGTATGCATGGAGAGTAAAATCATTACTTTGACCTGAACAGACCAATGGCATTCCCTTGCTGAGATTGTCATACAACATATCCTCCCATACATCATCATCATATAAATGACGGTAATCCAAACGAATATTCTTGTCATAACTGAAGTTTTTGACAAATGCACAAACAGCATCGAGTAAAGATGCTCCTGAGCCCTCTGGGGTGTAATGCATATTTACTGATATTCCGCAGTCATACATGAGTTGTGCGATGGCAAGCTTCACATCTTCAGGTTCATACCCACTAAAACTATAGGAAGACTGTATCTTCCCCCATTCGTATCTACTCTTGGAGAAGTCTCTTGCCATAGTTATTTCTCTATCCACAAGGTTGCCATCCTCATCATAGCCCGTGTCAGGCATCTGGTATTCATTCTTGCCATAGCCTCTCTTTGGCCATTGATACATTCCCATGACCTGTGCCATTGCCGTTGCGACACAGCCTGTAGGGACATTATAGCCTTTATAGCCTTCTATTTCCGGGCATAGCAAATTGTATGGAGCCCCCTGATCCCATTTTATATTGCCGAGCAAAGGCTCGATGTCTTTCTTTGCTTTCTTGGCTTTTGATGAAGATACGTATTTCTTGCCATTGGCTGAATAGCTGGATATTGAAACATCATACTGACTTAGCCACCACTTCATATTATCGGGCAGCTTGTCGTAGTCGAAGCTGTTGCCTTCAACCACACCAAGCACGGCAGGCATACAATCATCGGCACTAAGAATCAGGTATCCCTGCTCATTGCCTTTGTTGAAAACATAATAGGTGTTGCTCCCATTGAAAGTTGATGTGTAGGTCAGTTGTAAGGATGATTGGTCGGTTACAACCCCCTTTGCCTGGCATTTTGTTGTTTTCATACGAGCCAACGCCTCCTGTGGAGTCAGTTGGGCAGCGAATGTCTCACAAGCCATAAGTAACGTCATGGCGCTTAGAATCAGTTTTGCGTACATTATAGTCTTAGTTTTGAAATTATTTTAAAGAAATATCATTTCTACTTAGCGATAAACTTCTTGCCGTTCTTGATATACAAGCCACCGCGATTCGTGGTGGTTACCTTGCGGCCGTAGATGTCGTAGATAGTTTCTGAGGAAGTCTTTTCTTCTGCCAGAGGAATGTTTTCTATGCCTGTAGAGTTGTCGTCAACGATGTAGAACCGTTTTTGATTATCTCTTGAATAAGGCAGGTACATACATCCATCCTTATACTCTTGAAAGAAATAGAGATAAACACCATAATCTGCCTTAAAATTCTTGATGGAGAATTTTTTTTCGAAAGTCTTAACGGCATTGACCGCAGTATTACCGAGATCTAATGTTTTTGAACCATGTTCAACCCCGTAATAATCGAGAGCCATAGTGATTTTGTTGTCTTTTAGTGGTGATAAGACCTTGAGCTTAAATTTTACGGTGATTTCATTCACATTCGGAACGCGGTGTAATTCTTCATCGGTAACTGGCTTGCCGTTGTACAGCACTTCGGGTTCCCCGACAAGGCAGCAGCATGGTTCGGTGCCAGCAACCTCAATTACAGGTTTGGTAACGCCTGGATTGTATATTGCATCCTTCCATTCGGTGTTGCCCGCTGTGATGTCTTTATATACGTATGAGACTGTATATTTGCCATTCTTGAGTAATACCTCAGTATTGAAACCATAATCCGTATAGACATTTGTGAATGGTTGTGTTTCATGCTCATTCGTAAACAGATACGTAAACGGAATGATGTACTCATTGGACTCGTTCTTGAATTTATAGGCGATGGAATATTCGTGAGCAACATATCCCGGGTATATCAGATCGAAAATTCCACCAGACGTTTTAGCGTCTATGTCTCTTGTTATTACATTTGTTTCCTTAGCTTCACCCGTTTTCTTATCTTTTGCATAAAAATAGTCTGTCTTATAAACAATCAAAGGGAATTCTCCTTCTGAACCTTCTACATAAGGCGTGTTTGATGGTTTCATATTGAAAATGGCTTGTTGTTTATCATTATATTGACATTCTTCATTCCATCCTTCATCATCATCACCATCACCATTACCATTACCTGAGAGAAGGAAGTAACCGTCAGAGTATCCTCCCCATCCCCAGTTGAAATGGAAAAGATTTTCATCAGACAGATAGCCATCACAAACATATGCATGGGCCTCAAAAAATTTTCGACCAGAACAGACCAATGGCATTCCCTTGCTGAGATTGTCATACACCATATTCTCCCATACGTCATCATCATAGAATTTACGGTGCTCCAAACGAATATCCTTGTCATAACTGAAGTTTCTGACAAGTGCATTAACAGCATAGGATAATTCTGTTCCTGAGCCAGTAGAACGGTATTCCATATTTGTGGCTACTCCGCAGTCATACATGAGTTGTGCGATGGCAAGCTTCGCGTCTTCCGATTCATTCCCATAATAGTCATGCTTTATCAAACCCCAATTGTATTTACTCTTGCTGAAGTCTCTTGCCAAAGTTACTTCTTTATATACAAAGTTGCCATCCTCATCATAGCCCATGTCAGCTATCACATATTCATTGCTGCCATAGCCTCTCTTTGGCCATTGCCACATTCCCATAACCTGAGCCATTGCCGTTGCAACACAGCCAGTAGGAGTTTCCTTGCCTTCTACGGTCGGACATAGCAAATTGTATGGAGCCCATTGATTCCATTTTATATCGCCGAGCAAAGGCTTGATGTCTTTCTTGGCTGTTGCTGACGATACGTATTTCTTGCCCTTGGCTGAATAGTTGGAGATTGAAATATCATACTGACTTAGCCACCACTTCATGTTGTCGGGCAGCTTGTCGTAGTCGAAGCTATTGCCTTCAACCACACCGAGCACAGCAGGCATGCAATCGTCGGCACTAAGGATCAGGTATCCATTCTCATTGCCTTTGTTGAAAACATAGTAGGTGTTGTTTCCCTTGAAAGTTGATGTGTAGGTCAGTTGCAAGGATGATTGGTCGGTTACACCCCCCTTTGCCTGGCGTTTTGTTGTTTTCATACGAGCCAATGCCTCCTGAGGAGTCAGTTGGGCAGCGAATGTCTCACAAGCCATAAGTAACGTCATGG
>CADCIQ010000076.1 GCA_902801425.1 uncultured Bacteroidales bacterium
TGTAATTTTGTCCTCGGTAAACATAGCGATTTTTTTAGTTTATTTTGTTTTTAATCCACTACAAAGTTACTAAAAATTTCGCTATTTACCAAATTTACAAGCACTTATAATTCGTCGAACTCACGTTAATTTAACGTGAGTTCGATAAATTCGCACCTTTGGTGCTTGAACTGACAATAATTACCAAACTTCAACCAATAAAAATATATATTTATGGAAAAAGATTGCGTAGATTGGTAATTATTGTCAGTTAAAAGCAGCTTGCTGCAATATTATTATATTTCGTGTCTTTTGTGTTTTCCGTGTTCTAAAAAAATATAATTTTCTGGAACAAATTTTCTGGTCATCGTCGCTAATTTTCTTGAAAGCAAAAAAGAGCGTAAGCGAAAAAATCCCTTTAATCTGTGAGATCTGTGTTCAACTAAAAACTTTGCGCCTCTGTGTCTTAGCGTTCTAAAAACATATAATTTTCTGAGCCTTTTATACTGAAACAGAAAAATCTCTTGCTACTATTTGCACTTTTCATTTATTTTTAGTATTTTTGCCCACAAATTAGATATTAAACAATAATATAAACCCTTTAAAACTCAATTAATAAGAAACAGAAAGTAATTATTAGAACAAACTCAGACGAACGGTAACGTTCCCCAAATCGGCTTTCAGTATCAGATACTGATAACCGCATAAAAGTTATCAACTTATTTTATTAACTTGGGTGAGCAACTACCGATTCTCTCGACATAAATAATACATAGAGCTTTTGCTTTTGTTCTCTGATTCATAAACCGCCAATTTCATGTTACGGGAACAAGTTAGCGAAAAGTTCCGTGTCCGTTTAGGGCATGGGCTTTTCCGTAAACTTGTCAGTAACGCGGTGCTTGGCGGTACCTTGAATCAGGGCGAGAATATCGGAAGGTCTGCGCCCTTATTTTTTAACTATCATGAAAAGGATTTTAGCACTTAGTAGTCTTAGGCTTATCTTTGCCTCCTTTATTTTATTTATTTCTTCTTGGGCAAATGCAGAAGTTCTTATATCCTCCAAAGGAAAATCTATAGATATGGAAGGGATATGTTCTTCGTCATCGAATATTTATAAATCCCCATCATCGTCAAATTGTACTGTACCATTTGATTGGAATACAAATAATGATAATATGTCTGTAGGTCGTAATACCGCTAATACAATACCATTATTTTATGTTGCATCTGATCATGCTGTATCTGTCACCACAACAGAAGCTGGCACCTTAGAAGTATTATTATCAAGTCAATCCCCAGAAAGCATAACATCACTAACAATATCAGGCCCTTTAAATGCGAAAGATTTGGTGTATTTAAAGAGTCTATTTAGTGGAGATTGGTTTAAAGAAAACGAAAATTATAGGGTGTGCAATCTACAATCTCTTGATCTACTTAATGCCAGATTCGTGAAAAGTAATTATCAATTCACGGAAATGGAATATGGAACGTATGGATTAAATATTGCAAGTGATAGTTGTTTTTCTGATATTGATAGGATTGCAGATGATGGCGTACGCTATTCTACATGTAATTACCTCGCTCAAAACAAATCGCTTAAGACCTTGATTTTGCCGTCAAATATTAGATATATAGGAAATTTCCATTATGGAACTAACCTTGAAAATATAGTATTGCCAGAATCTCTCGAAGAAATAGCCTCTTGGACTTTCAGAGGATGTGGAATTAAATCCATTTTTATTCCACGAAATGTAAAAAAAATAGGGTTAGGAATTTTTGAGAGTTGTAATAATCTTGAAAGTATTGATGTTGACCCCCAAAATAGTATGTTTAATGGTTGGCTAAATTATTATGGTAGTAATTCAATAATTGGTTATGATTACAAACTGTATGCAGGTTGTAAAAATACAGATTTGTCAGTTGGCTATTATGAGAAAATAGGTTATGGGGCTTTTTATGAATGTGAAGGGCTTATGGAAATTGAAATTCCATCTTTTGTGAAGACGATTGATGGGGTAGCTTTCTTTGGTTGTAAAAATTTGAAAAAACTTAAATTGAATGAAGGGCTTAAAAGTATAAATCTTCAAGCTTTCTACGGTTGTGAATCGCTTACAGAAGTAACTTTTCCGAACTCACTTGACAGTCTTGGATGTATGGCTTTTTGTCAATGTAATATTAAAGATGTAAAACTCCATAAAAATCTTAAATGGTATGGTCGTGCATTAAAGAGCACATTGAGAAAAGAAATGCCAGTTGGAAACAAATCAGGTTTCTACAATCATGATATCAATTATTACGAATATGTCTCTCCATTTTATATGGATCCAATAGAAAAAATATCCATAGACAAAGAAAATCCTTATTTTCAAAGCTTTGATGATGCTTGTGTCGTTGAAACTGCTACACAATCACTTATTGATGGTTTTGGAAACTTCACAATTCCTGATTGCGTAAAACGTTTGGCTGATCGAGCTTTAGACAATTATTCCTCAACAGAAATCGTAATTCCAGAACAAGTGGAGTCTATTGTATGCGATAATTTTCAGAATGGAATTAAAAAGATGACAATTTTGCCTGAAACTCCTCCTGTTATAGAAAAAAGGGAATATTACAAAAAAATCAATTATGAATATATAGATTATTGTAAAGCAGACGTTTACGTTCATGCCTGGTCACTTGCGAAGTACAAGGCTAATCCAATATGGTCTAAAAGCAATATTTATCCAATAGAGAATATGTATTATTTGGTTGATGGTATTGTTTATGATAACTTAAAAAATAAAGATTATGAGTCAATCTCTTATACTCGCACATTCAATAACACCGCTTGGCAGTCATTCTACATTCCATTCTCTCTGAATTATGACGATTGGAAGGATGACTTCGAGGTGGCCTATATCAATGGTGTTCGTCAATTGGATAAGGATGATAACGGAACTATTGACGAGACAATAATGGATGTTATCAAGATAAAGAGCGGTTCAACAACTCCGAATATGCCTTATCTAATTAAGGCAAAGACAACAGGCGAGAAGACTTTCTATGTGAGTGATGCAACTCTCTATCCAGCCGAGGAGAATAGCATTGATTGCTCTACCACTATAGCTAAATATACATTTACAGGTACATACAATTCCATTCCTTCTGCAACAATGATTGCAAACAACTATTACGGTATGGGTGGTGGCGAATTGGTTCAGAGCGATGGTTCTAATGACCTAAAGCCTTATCGTTGGTATATGAAGGTAGAATCTCGTAATCCTTCTTATAATGTAAGTAATGCAGCCAAAACAATCACCATCAATGTTATTGACGAGGAAGGTGAAACGACAACAGGCATTCGTCAATTACAAATGACGAATGACGAATTACCTGTTTACGATCTGAACGGCAGAAAGATTAATGAGAATAATCTGAAGCCTGGCATTTATGTCAAGAACGGAAAGAAGTTTGTTGTAAAATAAGCAATGGGTATGAGAAAGAAATATAACAAGCCAAAACTAACGGTTGAAGCTATGGCTCTTCCATTGCTTGTAGATACAAGCTATATTCATGTAGGAGGCACAGAATCATTTGATGCAAAGGGATTCTCATCCAATTATTACGATGACTTCTATGATGAAGAAGAGTAAACAATAATTCAATGTCGTGATAAGTTCGCGAAAAAAGCCTTGTAAAGGCGAAATAGTATAGGCGTGGGTGCAACCCACGTATCATAGATATCTATATTCCCAAGAGCACTGTAGGTGCGATATAATTTCATATCATGCTGAGAAATATGGAACTATGTCGCCCTGACAGGGCTTTAGCTCTCAATGCGCATTAATAGATAGGGTTACACCCTATCCTATGATATGCCGTCCATACAGGACTTGCAAGATGCTTTTCGAGAATTTATCATAACATCATTAATCGCAATTAACCCAAAGACCTTAGGAGCACTCTCACATCGAGGGTGCTCCTTTTGCAATCCTTTTTGATAGGTGTAACACCCTCAGAAGTAAAAATGACCAAAGAATTTGTAGAGGGGGGGTACACCTTTTGCGTTTTTTAGGCTTTTACATATTGATTATCAGCAATTTACATAGGGTGTAACCCCCTCCAAAAACAGGGTACTTTTTCGAAGGGGGTTACACCCGCCTTTATTATCTGATTTTCAGAGTGTTAGAGTTATAAAACAGGCAAGGGTGTAACCCCCTTCGAAAAATTCTCTCGCGAAAAAACATTCAAACGCAGAAACGCAAAGAAAAATCAGATAAATCATATACATCTGTTTCCATAAAAATTAAGGGAAACGTATTTATATGATTTATCTGAAATGCTATTTTTCACTCTTATTTCTTCCCCTACCCTACCTCCGCTTCAGGTTCGCTTCAAATCCGTTGCAAAACCGTTCCTTAGAATGGGGAAAAATGAGACTTGCATCGACTTTTGTTGGGATTTGGAATGGATTTACATAGGCGGTATTTATACAAAAGATGGGGTTTATATTAGCGGCAATAAGTAAACCCCATCTTAATCTAAAACACAGGAACAGGTTCGTGATAGATCTTTGTAAAAAGCTCTCTGGCTGAAACCTCACGCACACCAGTTCCACCATCACCCTGTATTACAGTTTGATTGCGCATAGCCTTGTCACGAAGCATACGATATTCTGCAAGTTCAAGACCTTTAATCAATTGTGATGTATATTCATCATGTTCACTTTTTGACATAGCTTTTAATTGTTTTATAAAGTTCTTGATTATATATTTTACTATCATCTGCAACAATCACTCTCGGATTCTGTGAATTGTCTATAAGCATCCAACTATCGACTTTTTCCATAAAAAGATTGAAAAGGTTCTGTATTCCAAGGTTATAGCGACGAATTATTACTTCTCGTGGAATATTATGCCCGCCTTCGCTAACCCTCTTTGCTACACGTTTTATTGCAGCCTCTGGAGAATTAAGCCAAAAGAATAAAAGACGAACTTCAAATCCCTTTTCATGCGCTTTATCTATAAGTTTCACATAACTTCTGGTAGAAAGCGTTGTCTCTATGGAGAATGAACCGTCCATATCCAATAATTGATTTATACGTTGTAACATCAAACGGCCAGCCTCTATGGCTACTCCCTCTGGATTAAAAGGTGAAAGTCCTCTTGCTATTTCATCAGCATTCACAAACTCTTTACACTTCCATATCTCAGGAAGAACAGTATAAGATGCGGTAGTTTTACCAGCACCATTACATCCGGCTATGATATAAAGAGTTTTCATGTGTGCAAAGATACATAAAAATATTCATTATTCCAAGGTAAAGTTGCAAAAACAAACAATTATATTATATTTTTTACTATTTCCATTATGTAATCTATAAGTCCACTATTGAAATGAAGGATGGATAGGCTAAAAATGGGATTTACAAGGGAATTACATAGGAGTTGATAAAGCATAAAGCCGTTTAAGGATTGCTCCTTAAACGGCTATACTATCTACATTTATCTTTATACTTTCTACTTTACACTATCTCTCTTTCTACTTTATTCTAAATAATAACCTTTTCAACGTGATTAAACACGTTCTCAGGCGTTATTTCGTTTAGGCACTTATAATTGCCATACTGGCATGGGATATTGCCGTAAATGGAGCAAGGACGGCATTTTAGGTCGAGTTCGACCACGTTATCCACACTTTGATTCCAGCCGAGGAAACCTGCATAGCGGTGAGTTGCTCCCCAGATGCTGACAACAGGACAGGCAACGAGGGATGCAAGGTGCATATTGCCAGAATCCATTGAAATCATAGCATTGAGATGTGACATAAGGATTAACTCCTGACTCATATCCTTCAGCATAGAGGAAGCGGATGTAACCTGTGGATATTTTTCCTGCCACTCCTTCATCTTCTGAGCCTCCTCTCCCCTACCGTGGAAAAGGAATATACGGCAGTTAGGATGTGCCTTGATAATCATCTGTACTACTTGCTCCATCTTGTCGAGAGGGTATATCTTACCCTTATGTGCAGCAAATGGTGCTATGCCTATCCATTTTGTGAATGATTTCTTCTCACCTATCTCTGGTG
The DNA here is from genome assembly GCA_902801425.1 of uncultured Bacteroidales bacterium. Lineage (GTDB taxonomy): Bacteria > Bacteroidota > Bacteroidia > Bacteroidales > Bacteroidaceae > Prevotella. The sequence goes on from CADCIQ010000076.1 coordinate 6,046, forward strand.
GCAGAAGACGGAGGTTCCCCCTACCCTCTCCAAATATGCTTTTGAACTCTGGAGTTATGTAATAGCCGAGTCTTTCAAGCACATCGGCATAGTTGCGGAAGGATGTGGATAACTGATGGAAATTAGTCTTATCCTCATTAAGAAGTGCGCGTTTCTCCTTACGATGCTTGTCTATGTGCTCAACCTTATAGTTTGACAACATAAAACGGAGACGAAGGTAGTGAGAGCGCAGTACGCCATGCATATCAGCCACATGAGTGAAATGCTTTGCCTGAAGTCTGCGATATAGTGCGTTGAGTCCTGAAAGACCTTTATATTCATCTTTCAGATCAGCCCCCATGAAACCTACATTATCAGCAAGATTCTCGAAGAAAGGACGTGCAAATGGTCGAGACAATACCGTTATGCGAACATTGGGGTATTGTTTTGCCAATGAGCTAACCACTGGTACAAGCATTGCTACATCGCCAATGGCTGAGAATCTTATTATGAGAATGTGAGGAGTCTTCATAGAAGCCTAACCAAGCCTTCCCAAAGGGAAGGATGTTTTATAGTATTATTATTAGTAGAACGACAATAAATTTATAATTTATCCCCATGATTAGAAATACTAATCACTCCCCTTGGAAGGGGAAGGGGGGTGAAACCCTCCCTTTGGGAGGGATTGGGTGGGCTTTACTTCTTCCCGTATAGTACAGGATTTGTATCTGCATCGTTATACATCTTCATCTGGCGATATACTTTCATATATTTCTTGCCTGATGCTATGTCAGCAAGAAGCTGATCAATGGCTGTAGAGAGGTCAACCTGCTGTTCAAGGAGAATATTCAGCTTAGCCTTACACTTGGCAATATGCTCTGCACTTGCATCAGTACGCTCTACCTGCTCCTTCATGTGATATATCTTGAGGGCAAGAATAGAGAGGCGGTCAACAGCCCATGCAGGTGACTCTGTGTTGATGGTAGCATCAGCCTTTACTTGAACATCCTTATAGTGCTCGCGGAAATATGTGTCGATATTCTCAACCATATCTGTGCGATCCTGATTAGACTTGTCGATTCTGCGCTTCAGTACGAGAGCAGCAGCAGGGGCAATGTTAGGATCGCGTATGATATCTTCAAAATGCCATTGTACGGTGTCAATCCAGCATTTATGATAGAGGATATTGTTGATTGTATCCTCTGGGAATGGATTCTTTATAGGTGTGTCAACATTATCGTTGATGTGATAATCAGCGATTGCGCGACGGAATATTTCATTGCTTGTTGATGTAAATGACATATTTATAAGATACCAATTTTGTATTAAATGAAAAAATTAAAAATGAATAATTATAAAATACCAGTTAGTATATAATAGTCACAGAGACACCTGAAAAAGTGTTGTCTGTATTTTTCATTTTTTCTTTTTTCATTTTTTATTTAAACTCTATTTCAATGCAAAAATAATGGAATTATTTGAAAAATGCAAATTTTTCTATTATTTTTTGCTTGAATTGAGGAACTCAACGAGTTTTTCTACTGCTCTTCCGCGATGTGATATGCTATTTTTCTCTTCTGAAGTCATTTCTGCGAATGTTCTGTCATAACCTTCTGGCTGGAATATTGGGTCATATCCAAAGCCTGTTGTGCCTCGTTTTTCCTCCATAATATGTCCCTTGACAGTACCATTGAAAAGGTGTACCTCCCCGTGGTAAATAAGGGCGATTGATGTACGGAATTGAGCCTTACGCTCCTCTCCTACCCTACCCTTCAGCTTATAGAGTAGTTTTCGCATATTAGCCTCAGAGTCGTGGTCTTTTGTTATGTCCATCTCAGGGTCGCTATAGTCAGGATCCTCAAGGTTGGCATAACGTGCAGAATATACTCCAGGAGCACCTTCAAGGGCCTCTACTTCAAGACCTGTGTCATCTGCAAAGCAATCAAAGCCATAGAATTTACTGATATACTGTGCCTTTTCAAGAGAGTTTTCCTCAAGAGTGGCATGAGTCTCTGGAAGTTCATCAAAGCATCCTATTTCCTTTAGTGAACGAACTTCAAAGCGGTTACTGAGAATTTCGCGAACTTCGCGAAGCTTATTCTCGTTGTTTGTAGCAAAAACGATAATTGGTTTCATACCTTTTACTTTTGTCTTCATCTTGTCAAATCCCTCTCCATATACGTTAGAGGCATTTGATACAGTTACGAATGCCGTTGGATCTACCCTCTTCACAGCCTCAAATACCTCATGTGAATAATGCTTTGTACATACGCACATAAGTACCTTACGCTCAGTCTTTGTGTACCAACCCTCACCATCAAGTACGGTAAGTCCAAAGCCTGCCTTGTTGATAGCATCAGCTATGACAGAGTAGTTTCGGGAGAATATATACACCACGAGACATTGATTGAATCTTCGTGTGAAGAAATCAAGTGTTATGGCTGAAAGAACCAGCAGTACATAGCCGAAAATTACTTTTTTAGGGTCGTGAAACAGAAAATACGAACTTGACACGATGATGATGTCAACGTACATAAGTACCTGTCCGAGAGATATGTCACGATATTTGTTCACTACGGCTGCTATAATGTCAGTACCACCCGTAGAACCATTATAGTGGAAACACAGGGCAAGTGCAAAGCCTTCTATCAATGCACAGAGAATACAAGCCATGAACATATCATTTTCACCTAAGAAACAAGGCAAGTGATGTGTTACAGGGTCTTCCATCAGTCTTTGGCATAGCCATAGCCAGAAGGAAATAAGTCCGAAGCCCCAGATTGTCTTTAGGCTGAACCTAAGTCCGAGAATCTTTCCTCCGAGAGCTAATAGCACTACATTTATGGCTGCATACGGAATTTCTACTCCTATGCCGGATGAATAGTATATAAGTGCTGCTATACCAGAAACGCCTCCTGTGGCAAGCTCGTATGGCAGAAGGAAGAGAGTGAGACCTATAGCATATATAAAGGTGGCTATTGCCACCATCATATAATCTCGTATCTCAAGTAATAATTCGTGTCGGGTAAACATATTTTAATAACCAGACCCACCCCCTTACCCCTCCCATAAAGGGAGGGGAGTAGATAGTAATAAAGTCAGAAGGGAGGCCTGTAGTGAAAAAATGTAATTACTCCCCTCCCTTTATGGGAGGGGCTGGGGGTGGGTCTTTTTATTTCACCACAATATTGATAATCCTTCCAGGCACAACGATTGTCTTAACAATCTGCTTGCCCTCAGTATATTTAGCTGTGCGCTCGTCAGCAAGTGCAGCCTTCTCGGCATCTTCCTTGGTGACATCAGCAGGAAGCTGAATTGTGAAGCGAGTCTTGCCACAGAACTGAACAGGCATAGTGATCTCAGAGTCCTTCATCTTTGACTCATCGAATACTGGCCATTGAGCATCACATACACTACCCTTCTCTCCAAGGGTGTGCCAGAGTTCCTCAGCAATAAATGGAGCGAATGGAGCAATGAGGATTGTGAGCTGCTTAAGAACAGACTTGCTATGGCACTTCTGAAGCTCACCAACAGCAATCATGAATGCTGCGATAGATGTGTTGTAAGAGAAGTTCTCAATGTCCTGAGATACCTTCTTAATGAGCTTATGAAGTGATTTTTCCTGATCTGCCGTTGGTTGGTCGTCATTAACCTGATACTCGCCCATACGATCATAGAACAAGCCCCAGAACTTCTTCAAGAAGCGATGACAACCGTCAATACCGTTAGTATCCCAAGGCTTTGACTGCTCAACAGGACCGAGGAACATCTCGTACATACGGAGAGTGTCAGCACCGTACTTCTCAACAATCATATCAGGATTAACCACGTTGAACATAGACTTTGACATCTTCTCAACTGCCCATCCGCATACATACTGTCCGTTATCATTGAGAATGAACTCAGCATTGTTATATTCAGGACGCCAAGCCTTAAATGCTTCTACATCAAGAATATCTGCGCTTACGATATTCACATCAACATGGATAGGAGTAACATCATACTCGTCCTTCTTATCAAATGAAACGAATGTGTTAGTGTCCTTAATACGATAAACGAAGTTTGAGCGGCCCTGAATCATACCCTGATTGACGAGTTTCTGGAAAGGCTCTTCCTTCTTAGATATACCGAGGTCAAAGAGGAACTTATTCCAGAAGCGAGAGTAGATAAGGTGACCTGTTGCGTGCTCTGAACCACCTACATAGAGATCCACGTTCTGCCAGTACTCAGCAGCCTTTTCTGAGATAAGATCCTCGTTGTTGTGTGGATCCATATAGCGGAGGTAGTATGCAGAAGAACCTGCAAAGCCAGGCATTGTATAGAGCTCGATAGGGAATACGGTCTTATTGTCGATAAGACCCTTATCCACAATCTTCTTGTTTGCTTCATCCCAAGCCCATACCTGGGCGTTGCCCAATGGAGGCTCACCAGTCTCAGTAGGGAGGAACTTATCCACCTGTGGGAGTTCGATAGGCAGACACTCCTCTGGAATCATTGTTGGGATGCCGTTCTTGTAATATACAGGGAATGGCTCACCCCAGTAACGCTGACGAGAGAAGATAGCATCACGAAGACGATAGTTTACCTTTACACGACCAATGCCGTGTTTCTCAACGAATACCTTTGTTGCCTTGATAGCTTCCTTAACGGTCATGCCATTAAGAACGAGGCTCTCTCCGTCATATTCAATAGCTGTCTTGCCTGGAGCAGGAGAGTTGCTAACAATACCTTCCTTAGCATCGTATGACTCCTCGCTGATATCAGCACCCTCGATAAGTGGGATGATAGGGAGGTCGAAATGCTTTGCAAAGGCATAGTCGCGTGAGTCATGGGCAGGAACTGCCATGATAGCACCTGTGCCATAGCCTGCAAGAACATATTCAGAGATATAGATAGGGCACTTGTCGCCTGTGATAGGGTTGATACCGTAAGCACCTGAGAATACACCTGTTACGGTATGGTCAATCATACGCTCACGCTCTGTACGACCCTTCACGTACTTCACATACTCATCAACTGCCTGACGCTGGTCAGCAGTAGTTACGAGGTCAACAAGCTCACTCTCAGGAGCAAGTACGAAGAAGGTAACGCCGAACATGGTATCTGCACGGGTTGTGAAGATTGTGAAGTCAACATCAGAGTCGGCTACCTTGATCTGAACTTCAGTACCCTCTGAACGACCAATCCAGTTCTTCTGTGTCTCCTTGATAGACTCGCTCCACTGGATAGTCTCAAGACCGTCGAGAAGACGCTGTGAGTAAGCACTTACGCGAAGGCACCACTGGCGCATCTTCTTCTGCTCAACAGGGAAACCGCCACGTACAGAAACGCCATCTACAACCTCGTCATTAGCAAGAACAGTACCAAGACCTGCACACCAGTTCACCATTGTCTCGCCCATGAAGGCAATACGATAGTTCATAAGTACATCGGACTTCTTCTTCTCGTCCCAACTATTCCATTCCTCAGCTGTGAAATGAAGTTCCTCGCTTTCTGCTATATCCCAAGTGCCTCTACCTTCTTTCTCAAAGTGTTCAATAAGCTTTTCAATAGGCATAGCCTTCTGGAACTTGTTACAGAAGAAGCTGTTGAACATTTTCTGGAATGCCCATTGTGTCCACTTGTAGTAGCCAGGAGCACATGTGCGAACCTCGCGATCCCAGTCGAAACAGAAACCGATCTTATCCAACTGCTCACGATAGCGGTCAATATTCTGGAATGTTGTCTTCTCTGGGTGCTGACCTGTCTGGATAGCATACTGCTCAGCAGGCAATCCGTAAGCATCATAACCCATTGGGTTTAGCACGTTGAAACCCTGAAGACGCTTGTAGCGTGCATATATATCACTTGCAATATAACCAAGTGGGTGACCAACATGAAGACCCGCACCAGAAGGGTAGGGGAACATGTTCAGTACATAGAATTTCTTTTTATTCTCATCCTCAGTAACATGGTAAGTACCATTTTCTTTCCAGTACTCAAACCATTTCTTCTCAATTTCTCTGAAATTATATTCCATTTCTTAATGAAAAAACTTATATTTTATAATTTTTCATTATTAATTTTTAATTTATTTTTAATTTGGATGCAAAGTTACTTAAATTAATGAAGAATGAAGAATGAAGAATGAAGAAATTGAAAAAAAATCATTAAATTTGCACTCGAAAATATAATTAACAATTAATAATTAACAATTAATATGCCTTTCACAGCGAAAAAAGGTAACTTTTCCCTCGCCCTTTGGGAAGAGGGTGTCCGAAGGACGGGTGAGGGGCTGAATATAAAAAATGGCAAAGAAAGACGGCGAACTAACGCCAATGATGAAGCAGTTCTACGAGTTCAAGTCACAGCATCCTGATGCCTTGCTCTTGTTCCGCTGTGGAGACTTCTACGAAACATATTGTGATGATGCTGTGGATGCAGCACGCATACTCGGCATTACCTTGACAAAGAGAAACAACGGAGCCAGTCAGGGTGATGCTATGGCTGGTTTTCCGCATCATGCCCTCGACACCTATATTCCAAAACTTATTAGGGCGGGTAGGAGAGTGGCTATATGTGATCAGTTGGAAGACCCTAAGCTTACCAAAAAGCTCGTGAAGCGCGGCATTACCGAACTTGTCACTCCTGGCGTTGCCATGAACGATAACGTGCTTGACTGTAAGCGCAATAACTTTCTCTGTGCCATACATTTCGGAAAGTCCTCATGTGGTATTTCTTTGCTCGATATTAGTACTGGTGAGTTCCTTGTTGATGAGGGTACTTTCGAGTACTTGGAAAAGATGCTGAGCAGTTTCCAGCCAAAGGAGATTCTTGTGGAGAATGGTAAGCGTCGTCTCTTTGAGGATTCATTTGGCAGGATAGGAGGTATATCTGACGGAAGTCTTGTTTATGACAAGATGGAGGATTGGGTGTTTACTGAGCAGACGGCACGCCAAAAACTAAATGCTCATTTCAAGGTGAAATCCATGAAAGGCTTTGGTGTGGATAACCTTACCAACGGACTTATTGCCGCAGGTGCCATACTCCAGTATCTTGAGCGTACTCAGCATACTCATGTAGGGCATATAATCCGTATAAAACGTATTGAGGCTGAACGCTTTGTAAGGCTTGATAACTTCACCATACGCAACCTTGAATTGCTTGATTCCATGCACTCTGATGGAGCAAACCTTGTATCTGTTATTGACAAAACAGTATCTCCTATGGGTGCTCGTCAGTTGAGAAGGTGGATGGTCTTCCCTCTGCGTGAGAAGAGGAAAATAGAGGAAAGACTTGATATGGTTGACTATATGTTCAAGTATCCTGATTTCAGATGCGAGATAGATGAGAACATACAGGCAATAGGAGACCTTGAACGCATTTCTTCAAAGATAGCTACAAGAAGGGTTTCACCTCGTGAACTTATTCAGTTGAAGAATGCCCTTTCGGCTCTTCTGCCTATAAAGAATTTATGTCAGGAATCTGATTCAGAAATACTTAGAAGGGTAGGGGAGAGGATAGAACCTCTTACCGAACTTAGAGACAGGATAGAGCGTGAGATTATGCCTGAACCGCCACAGCTTGTAAATAAGGGCAACGTGATTCGTGATGGTGTAAATGAGGAACTTGACGATCTTCGCAGTATCTCTACCTCTGGCAAGGACTATCTGTTGAAGATACAGCGTGAAGAGGCTGAGCGTACAGGTATTTCTTCGCTTAAAATAGGCTATAACAACGTGTTTGGCTATTACCTTGAGGTAAGGAACACGTTTAAGGAAAATGTCCCACCTGAATGGATTCGCAAACAGACCCTTGCTCAGGCAGAGCGTTATATCACTCAGGAACTCAAGGAATATGAGGAAAAGATTCTTGGTGCAGAGGATAGGATTCTGGCTCTTGAAACAGCTCTCTATAATCAGCTTGTAGAGTCTATGCAGATATACATAGAGTCTATGCAGATTGATGCCCAGATAATAGGAAACCTCGACTGTATGCTTTCTTTCTCAAAGGTGGCTGTTGAAAATCATTATGTTCGTCCTGTTATTGAGGAGAGCAAGGAACTCGTCATCAAAGGTGGCCGTCACCCTGTTATTGAGAAGAACCTGCCTATTGGCGAAAGCTATATTCCTAATGATGTAGCTTTGTTAGGTGGAGGAGGACCTCAAACCTCAGAACCTCAAAACCTTAAAACCTCCAAACCTCAGATAATAATCATTACCGGTCCTAATATGGCTGGTAAATCGGCTCTGTTGCGTCAAACTGCCTTGATAGTACTGATGGCTCAGATAGGTTGCTATGTGCCAGCAGAAAGCGCGAAAATAGGCATTGTGGATAAGATATTCACTCGTGTGGGTGCTTCGGATAACCTTGCCGTTGGAGAATCTACCTTTATGGTTGAGATGACTGAGGCTGCTAATATCCTCAATAATGCCACAGATAACTCCCTCGTGCTTTTTGATGAACTTGGCCGAGGCACTTCCACATACGATGGTATCTCTATTGCCTGGGCTATCGTGGAATATCTTCACGAGCATAGTGGGGTAGGGGCTCGTACTCTCTTTGCCACTCACTATCACGAACTTAACGAGATGGAGAAGCATTTTCCACGTATCAAAAACTTTAACGTGTCAGTAAAGGAAATGAACGGAAAGGTTATCTTCCTCCGTAAACTCGTAGAGGGTGGCTCTGAACATTCATTCGGTATTCACGTTGCCCAGCTTGCCGGAATGCCTTCTGCTATTGTTAAGCGTGCCAATGTTATTCTCAAGGCTCTTGAAGAGGAAGGTAATCAGGTAGGAAGTGCTGGTAAACCTGATATGGAGGCTGTTTCGGCTAAGGCTAATGCCCAGACACAGCTCTCATTTTTCCAGCTTGACGATCCTGTTCTCTGTCAGGTGCGTGATGAGATTCTCGGTCTTGACGTGAACAATCTCACCCCTCTAGAAGCTCTCAACAAGTTGAATGAGATAAAGAAAATCGTGTTAAATTAAAAGATTCTCCGCTTTATCCTTAGTTTTTCTAAGGCTGATCCTTCGCTCTTCCTCCGTACCAAACTCGATGAACCTCCGCTTCAGAAGCAGACATATAGCGGAGGTTCATCGAGTTTGGTTCAGAAAATCATAGGAGGAAGAGATAAGTTTCATCTTTATAAGCACCCCTTGTAAGGGTATTGAATATTGATGTTTCCTTATATGCCAAAACTTATTATTCTTACCTTACCTGTCGTAGTAAGAATTTCAAGTTTATCGTTATTCTGCCATACTCGCTTCACATCATCTGCTATAAGTGTTGCCTGATCAGAATTGAAACACCATAGTTCTTTTTTGCCCTTGCCTCCTTGATAGAAATAGAGATTATTTATCTGGGCAACCTGAAAGTATGTGTTTGCTTTTTTTGCAATAATCTTTGGAACATATTCCTTTATATTAGCTACATAGCCGCGAGTAGTCAAAACAGGAGTATATTCTTCGGTGCTCTTTATCTCAGAAAAACTATTATCATCATTTTTAGCATAGCACATTTTGTCGGTCAGGTAGCAAACGAAATGTCCTACTTGGGTCGTATCGCGATCGCCAAAGAACAAATATCTATCAGAAAATCTGTATTCAGCCTCACGATTATAGAAAAGCATCCTTATGCTGTTATTGCAGACATTTGTAGAGGTAACAACAACAGAATCATAGGCAAGACGTTGATTGTCAAGAGCCTTACCGTCCTTTATGTTAAAAGAGGAAATATGTGGGAAATCATAGAAATTTTCACCTTTAATAGGATAAATACCATATCCGAGATTAACCACATAGGCAGTATCACCTCTTACCGTTAATTCTGATCGACTTTCTTTTATAAAAGATCTATTCGTGTTTATCTTTTTGTTGTTTATTTTTGTCTTATAGACAAGCTTCAAACTATCATCAAAACACATGAAGGAATTGTAATCAGCATAGTAGTTAAGACCTCCTTTTGACACAATATTTGAGTGGATTCCGCTAATCATTCTTAATGGCATCATGGATAGCTGTCGGTCGTTTGTGCTAATATTAAATATATGCTTATTATGTGTATATTGAGCTACAGAATGAACTAAAGAAGCAACAAATCCACCAATAAATCCACCCCAGAATCCACCAGGAAAACCAATACACACAAAACCGGTTGAACTATTTGGATCCTCAACACCTGTTTTTGACTTGAGTTTGAGCATATTGCCTGTTGAAAGGTTTATGCGGTATAGGTCATCGGAAATCAGGTAATTCCAGTTGTTATCAATTGGTTGACAATAGGTTACGCCATAGCCTGTGTTCATTTTGCCTGACCATATCTTTTCACAGTTCTCAACATTGAGAGCATTAATTTCACTACTATTACTTGCAATCAACGTGTCTCCTAACATTCCTATGTAGTTTATGGTTTTTCCCCATACCTTTGTTCCGTCTTTTTTGTTTAGAATGGTGATTTTACTATTGTCGTTTATCTCCATAATACCCTGTTTTAGGAACTTGTATTTGGTATCTTCAGGTTTATAGTACTTTGACCACATCAGTTTCTTGTCAGCAAGACGATAAACCTTGAGAACGTGCTTTGGGCGCTTCTTCTTTGCCGTTTTTGGATCAATACAGTCGAGAGCTATCATATTTCCCTCTGGGTCTGTAAGATAGCCAACTGCTTCATCTGGCAATTCTATATCCTGTTTGGTTAGATTAAGTGAGGTTTGATTTATAGTCAATTTGTCTGCTAAATCATTGTTCTGTGCCATTATAGGACAGAGTGTCAAGGCAAACAATAGCATTATAATCGTTAGTCTTTTCATTTTATTGTTTTTGTTTTATGATTAAGAAAAGTGAAGAATTTAAGTTTGTATTTAAATTCTATAATGGTAAAATGTAACTTAAATTCTTCACTATTCACTCTTCACTTTTCACTTAGCTTTCGCTCCCAGCTTAACAATCCACGATCCTCCAATTGTACAGCTAATGCCGATTATGATGAATGGGATAGAGAGTATCTGACCCATATCTATTGGCAGAGAAGCCTCAAATGCCTCCTGTATCTCCTTAGTGTATTCAATGAAGAAACGGAAGGTGAAGATAAGGGCGAGGTCTAAGCCGAAGAAGAAGCCTGTGCCTACGTAGTTTGGCTTTTTCTTCCAGAAATACCATAGCACGAAGAAGAAACAGGCATATGCTATAGCCTCATAGAGTTGTCCCGGGTGACGAGGTTGCATATCCACTCTTTCAAAAATGAAAGCCCAAGGCACGTCTGTTGGCTTGCCTATTATCTCTGAGTTCATAAGGTTGCCAAGTCGGATGCAGCAAGCTGTGGTAGGTACTGAGATAGAGATATTATCCAGTACCGTCCATGTGTTCATCTTCAGATTACGGCAGTAGAGTAGGAGAGCGATGATGATACCTATCGTACCACCATGTGATGCAAGTCCTTCATAACCAGTAAAATGCCACGATCCATCCATACCATATCGCATAGGCAATATCATCTCAAGCATGTGTGTGCCTGAGGAAAGGAAGTACTCAGGCTCATAGAAGAGACAATGACCAAGACGCGCTCCTATGAGAATGCCACAGAAGCAATACACGAACAATGGATCAAACTTTTCATCCTCTATCTTCTGCACCTTATACAGATGCCTTACGATGAGATATGCCAATAGCAATCCTATCAGCCAAAGAGTTGAGTACCAACGTATTACTACAGGTCCGAGATGGCAGATAACCAAGTCGGGGTTCCAGGAGATATAGTTAAGAATTGAAGTCATAGTAGATAGCGGTCCCTCACCTGTCCTGCGGGCATCCTCTCCCCAAGGGGGCGAGGAGGAAGTTAGTAATAAAACCCTGAATGAGAAGTTGTAACTTTTCCCTCGCCCCTTGGGGAGAGGGTGTCTGTAGGACGGGTGAGGGGCTGTGGTTCGTCTTTAAACATTAAACCTAAAGTGCATGATATCGCCATCCTGCACAACGTAGTCTTTACCCTCTATGCCGAGCTTACCAGCCTCCTTGATAGCAGCCTCAGACTTATATTCGATATAGTCCTCGTACTTGATGACCTCTGCACGGATGAAGCCTTTCTCAAAGTCTGTATGGATAACACCAGCACATTGTGGAGCCTTCCAACCCTTCTTGAATGTCCAGGCCTTTACCTCCATCTCACCTGCTGTGATGAATGTCTGGAGATTGAGAAGTGCGTATGCCTTCTTGATAAGACGGTTTACACCAGACTCTTCAAGGCCTAATTCCTCAAGGAACATCTGCTTGTCCTCATAGTTCTCAAAGCCAGCGATATCCTCCTCTGTCTTTGCTGCTACGATCATAGACTCTGCACCTTCCTCTGCAGCAAGTGCCTCTACCTTCTTTGTCCATTCATTACCATTTGCAGCTGATGCCTCGTCAACATTACATACATAGAGAACAGGCTTTGAAGTTAGGAGGAAAAGGTTCTTTGCAGCCTCCTGTTCTTCCTTTGACTCAAACTCTACTGTACGGGCATTCTTTCCGCTCTCAAGGCACTCTTTGTAAGCCTGAAGAACAGCAAACTCTATCTTAGCATCCTTATTGCCTGTAGAAGCCACTTTCTGAGTCTTAGCATAACGGCTCTCGATAGTCTCAAGATCCTTTAACTGAAGCTCAGTATCTATGATTTCCTTATCGCGGATAGGGTCAATAGTGCCGTCAACGTGAGTGATGTTATCATCATCAAAACAACGGAGAACGTGGATGATAGCATCTGTCTCGCGGATGTTACCAAGAAACTTATTACCAAGACCTTCACCTTTGCTTGCGCCCTTAACGAGACCTGCGATATCCACGATTTCGCAAGTAGCAGGAACGATACGTCCCGGGTGAACAATCTCAGCCAGTTTTGTAAGACGCTCATCAGGAACGGTGATAACGCCTACGTTAGGTTCAATTGTACAGAAAGGAAAGTTAGCTGCCTGTGCCTTAGCACTTGAAAGACAGTTGAAGAGAGTTGACTTACCTACATTAGGAAGACCAACAATACCACATTTTAATGCCATAAAATTATTGAACAGCCCCTCACCTGTCACTATGTGACATCCTCTCCCCAAGGGGCGAGGAGGAAGTTACATTTTTCAGGCTAAGGGAACTATGTTAATTGTTTATTATTAATTGTCTATTTGAGAATTATTACTAACTTTTTCCCTCGCCCCTTGGGGAGAGGGTGTCCGTAGGACGGGTGAGGGGCCACAGATTTTCTACAATTTGCTTCACCTGCTCGGTCTTTGTCATTGTGTAGAAATGAAGTACAGGGAAACCAGCTTTGAGCAGTTTCTCGCTTTGCATGATAGCCCATTCCACACCTACTTTCTTTACGTCATTGTTATTCTTGCAGAGCATGACCTTTTCTACAAGTTCCTGTGGAAGATCCACAGCGAAGGTGTGAGGAAGAACGGTGAGCTGAGTCTTTGTTGCAAAAGGTTTTAGACCTGGCAATATCTCTGCGTTGATTCCTGCCTTTGCACAGTCATCACGGAACTTGATGATGGTATCAGCATCAAAGCACATCTGAGTTGCGATATACTCTGCTCCTGCATCAACTTTCTGCTTCAGATAACCGAGGTCTGTGAGCTGGTTAGGTGACTCCACATGCTTCTCCGGATAACCAGCCACACCTATGCAGAAATCTGTATTATGCGTGGTGTTAGGTTCTCCGTCGATAAACTTACCGTTGTTCATATCCATTACCTGTTTCACGAGTTCATCAGCATGTGCATAACCTTCTGCATGAGCAAGGAAACGAGCATCACCATGCATGGCATCACCACGTAAGGCAAGGATATTATGAATACCGAGGAAGTCAAGGTCGATAAGTGAGTCTTCTATATCGTAGCGTGACTGTCCACCGCAGATGACGTGGGGTACTACCTCTATGCCGTATTTCTGCATGATGGCAGCACTAACACCTACCGTACCAGGACGACGACGCACGATATGCTTCTCTATCAGTCCGTCAGGGCGCTCGGTATATTTCATCTCCTCACGATGACAAGTCACGTTGATAAACGCAGGGTTATATGGTATAAGTGCGTCAATGGCATTATACACATTCTCCATTCCGTCACCCTTGAGAGGAGGAAGTAGCTCGAAGGAGAAGCGTGACTTTCCACTCTCCTTGGCTTGCTTGATTATATCTATTACTTTCATTGGGCCTCTCCCCCCGCCCTCCCCCGTAGGGAGGGAGCCGGATTGCTAATGGGGGAATCCGAATTTTTATTTATTTTCTATTTGCCTCACCTCCCGTGCGCGGACAGGCTCCCTCCCTACGGGGGAGGGCGGGGGGAGAGGCCACTTATACATTAAAATACTTCAGCGGAGTATTAGCGAAGATGAGTCCGCAGATACTCTCGCCCGGGTTTATCATATTGCTCTCTGTGAGCGAAATATCAATAGTCTTGTCTGCCTTCAGCATATCAAGCACAGGAACCTTCAACGCATGGTCAGGACAAGCTCCATAGCCGAATGCCATTCTTATGCCGTCTGTGCCCCAGAAAAGGCGTTTCTGCATATAGTCCTGTATATACTCCGCGAATGCCTCTGCAAGACGGTCACAGAGCAGTTTTGCCATAATTGCGTGATACTCGTCACCTTCCTTGCGATAGTTCTCCTGAAGCTCTTTAAGTCCAACGCCTGCAGTTACCACAAACGGACAGATGAAATCCGTAGCGTGCTGTCCTTGGCAACAAGGGCAGTTGGTCAGTTTCCTTGCCCTATATCCTCTCATGATATGATCGGCAAGACAGTTTGTCTGCTCCTCATCTTTCAGAGAGCGAGGGAAGGGTAGGGTGTAGTCCTTACCATCGCAAGAGACAATAATCTCGTCATTATCAGTAGAATAGGCTGGAAGAATTCTTGCTGTTCCCTGAAGAGTTATAAGATTCTTCTCCTTCATCTCATTTAGAAGAGCCTCTGCATCACTACGCAGTTTCTGACCTTCCTCACCTGTGCGGACATCTCCTTTCAAACCCCATGCCTGATAGAAGAATGCCCAGTTTATGCGGTCTTCAAGGTCGCTGATTTTTATATTCTGGAAGTTTGCTGTACAGTTGTACTTTAGTTGAGAATAGAGCAATACCTGCTCTGTACTTCTTGGTACAGCAACAAGTTCCTGATTCTTGATGAACCTGCGCTTCCTGCTTTCCTCTACCGTTAGAAGCGACTTGTCAGCCTCTCTGCGGTTATAGTTGTCACGTATAATCTTCTGCTGAGCCTTCAGTTCGGCTATATACTCCTTTCCGTCGTCTGCAAGAAGTCGGCGGATGATACCTGGATTGTCTGCTGCTGCATGAGCGCAAATCACAATTCCGTGAGGATATTCTGGTGCTATCTTTACGGCTGTGTGAAGAGCTGAGGTTGTAGCTCCTCCAATGATGACAGGCGTTGTCATTCCCTTGCTTTCAAGCAGTTTCACCACGTTTATCATCTCTGTAAGGGAAGGGGTGATAAGTCCGGAGAGACCTATGACATCGGCATTACATTTCTGTGCCTCTTCCACTATCGTTTCCGGCTCTACCATCACACCGAGATCCTTCACGTTGAAGCCGTTACATTGGGTTACCACGCCAACTATGTTCTTGCCTATGTCGTGAACATCACCCTTTACAGTAGCCATAACCACAGTTCCAGCCCCCTGAGGGGATGTGTTTTGGGGTATCTCATAAGCGTCATTACTGTCTAAAGTCTCCTCCCCTCGGGAAGGCTGGGAGGGGGTCTTCATATAAGGCTCAAGAACGGCTACAGCCTTCTTCATCACACGAGCAGATTTCACTACCTGCGGAAGGAACATCTTACCCTCTCCGAATAACTTGCCTACCTGTTCCATAGCTGGCATCAGATACTCGTCAATAACGCCAAGCGGAGTTCCTGCCTTTTCGTATGCCTCAAGCGTATCTGCATCAATAGAATCTGTTATGCCTTTCAGCATAGCAAAGGCGATACGCTCCTTGAGCGTTGTGGGCATCTCAATTTTCTTCTCTGGAGCCTTACCGCCATTAGCCTCTTTCTTTGCGTCAAGCTCTTCCTTCAGCTTGGTGGCAAACTCGATGAGTCTTTCAGGAGCGTTGCTGTCACGGTTGAGAATAACATCCTCCACGTATGTCCTCATAGGCTCTTCTATCTCGTCGTAGATAGTGAGCATGGCAGGGTTCACGATACTCATGTCGAGTCCTGCCTTGATAGCGTGATAGAGGAACACAGAGTGCATAGCCTGACGAACAGGGTTATTGCCTCGGAAAGAGAAACTCAGGTTACTTATACCGCCCGACATGTGTACCTCTGGCATCTCCTCGTGAATGGTGCGACAAGCCTCTATGAATGCTCGTCCGTAGTCATCATGCTCAGGCATACCAGTTGCCACAGCAAGTACGTTAGGGTCGAAGATGATATCCTCACCAGGGAAGCCTATATCGCGAAGCAGTTTATATGCCCTTCGTGCCACTTCCACCTTTCTCTCGTATGTGTCTGCCTGTCCTTTCTCGTCAAAGAGCATAACGACGGTAGCAGCACCCATAGAGTGGATATATCGGGCTTTCTTCAGGAACTTCTCCTCACCCTCTTTCAGAGAGATAGAGTTTATGATGCTCTTACCTTGAACGCATTGTAATCCAGCCTCAAGAATCTCCCACTTTGAGGAGTCTATCATGATAGGCACCTTTGCAATCTCCGGCTCAGATGCTATGAGATTGAGGAAGGTGGTCATAGCCTTCACGCCCTCAATCAAACCATCGTCCATACAAACGTCTATGACCTGTGCGCCGGCATCTACCTGAGCACGAGCTATTGACAAAGCCTCTTCATAGTTCTCTGCCTGAATAAGCTTCTTGAACTTAGCCGAACCAGCCACATTTGTACGCTCTCCGATATTCACAAACCCTGTGTTCTCGTCAAGGAGAAGTGGCTCAAGACCTGAAAGGGTGCAGCGGGGGAGGGTAGAGGTTAGAGTTTCCCCTTCATCCTTCGACTTTTGACTTTCGACTTTTGACCTTTGACTTATAGCTCTCGGCTTAAACTTCTTCGCTACCTCTGCAATCGCCTTGATATGCGCCGGGGTAGTTCCACAGCATCCGCCGTAAATATTGATAAGCCCTTCGCCCATGAATTCCTCTGCCGATTCTGCGAATGTCTCAGGTGTCTCGTCATAGCCGCCCATCACGTTTGGCAGACCTGCATTTGGGTGCACGCTTACCGGACATGGAGCTACCTCTGCAAGTCTCTTCAGCCAAGGCTTCAACTGACGCGCGCCAAAGGCACAGTTCAGACCTATGCTTATCAGATTGCCATGTGTGAGAGAAGCCACGTATGCCTCTACCGTCTGACCAGAGAGCGTTCTTCCAGAAGCATCGGCAAGAGTACCACTCGCCATGATAGGAATCTCTATGCCTCGCTCTTCTTCCACATTCATCACAGCCTTGATAGCAGCCTTTGCGTTGAGAGTATCGAAGATAGTCTCAACAAGGATTACATCAGCACCTCCGTCTATCAAGCCGTTCACGCAGTCGGTATAGGTCTCAACGAGGTCTTGGAAAGTAACGTCGCGAGCAGCAGGATTATTCACATCTGCCGACATTGAGGCTGTCTTGTTCGTTGGACCCATAGAACCAGCCACTACTGTCCACTTTCCACTCTCTTTTTTACACTCTGCTGCTACGCTTGCTGCTGCCTTCGCAATCTCATACACCTTATCCTCCAAGCCATAGTCGGCAAGTGAGAAGCGATTACAGTTGAAGGAGTTTGTCTCGATGATGTCTGCACCAGCATTTATATAGTCCTTGTGCATCTGCTTGATAGCCTCTGGTTTCGTTATGCACAACACATCATTACACCCCTTCAAAGGTAAGGGGTGGTTGTTGAATACCGTGCCACGAAAATCATCCTCTGTAAGTCCTAATTGCTGAAGATAAGTACCAGTTGCACCATCGAGAATAAGGATGCGCTCACGCATCATCCCAAGTATGTCTTTGCGAGTATGTGTCATCAAGGTGCAAAATTACTTAAATTTCTTGTTATGTGCAAATTATTTAGGGAAAATACCATGTTTTAGGGAAAAATAAAAACGAGCATAAGTATTACGAAAGTAATATGACACAGATTTTTTCCAGAAAAGATAGCATAATAACAAATATTTTTTCTATCTTTGTACCCAAAATTCTAAACAATAAAAACAATAATACTATGTACGACAAAGAACGGGGGCTGTACGTAGCCCATTGCGCTAATGGAGCGCTTTCTATTACTGGTAAGATGGCAAATCGTCACGGACTTATTGCTGGTGCCACAGGTACGGGTAAGACTGTGACGTTACAGGTTATGGCAGAGACCTTCTGTCAGGCAGGTGTGCCTTGCTTTATGGCTGATATGAAGGGCGACCTCTCTGGTATTTCTCAGGTAGGAAAGATGAGCGGATTCATAGAGAAACGTATGCCGGAATTCGGTATTGAGAATCCTGATTTCCAAAGCTGTCCTGTCCATTTCTTCGATGTCTTTGGCGAACAGGGGCATCCTATTCGAGTTACTGTTAGCCAAATGGGACCATTATTATTGTCCCGTATTATGCAGCTCAACGATACACAAGATGGAGTGTTGAACATCGCCTTTCGTGTCGCAGATGAAAGGGGTGTATATATTGATGATCTAAAAGACCTTCGATCATTACTAACTTATATTTCCGAAAACTCCAAAGAGATTACGGCAAAATTTGGCACAGTTTCAAGCGTAAGTGTTGGTGCTATCCAACGAGCTATAATACAGTTAGAGAATCAAGGTGTTGACAAGTTTTTCGGACTCCCTTCTTTTGATATTAATGATTTGATGCAACAAGAGGACGGAAAGGGAGTTATGAACGTATTGGCTGCCGACAAACTGATGATGCAGCCTAAGCTCTATTCAACCTTCCTGTTGTGGCTTTTGAGTGAACTCTACTCAACCCTTCCAGAAGTTGGTGATCTGCCTCTGCCAAAACTCGTTTTCTTCTTTGACGAGGCACACATGCTCTTCGACGGCACCTCTAAGGCTCTCTTGGATAAGATTGAGCAGGTTATCCGACTCATCCGTTCAAAGGGCGTGGGAATCTACTTCATCACACAGAGTCCTACGGATATTCCAGAAAACATTCTTGGTCAGCTTGGCAATCGCGTACAGCATGCTTTGCGTGCCTATACCCCTAAGGATCAGAAGGCTGTGAAGACTGCTGCCGATACCTTCCGCGCTAATCCTGACTTCAAGACCGATGAGGCTATCATGAACCTCGAAACAGGTGAGGCTTTGGTTTCTTTCCTCGACGAGAAGGGTGCTCCAAGAATGGTGGAGAGGGCAAAGATCTTGTTCCCGCTTTCACAGATTGGTGCTGTAACAGATGGTCAGCGTCTTGACATCATCAAGATGAGTCGCATCTATGGCAAGTACGACAAGCCGATAGATCGTGAGAGTGCCTTCGAGGTGCTTATGGCTGAGGCTGAACAGCAGTTAGCCGAAAAGCAGGAAGAGGCGGCTGC